>DATCVI010000021.1:0-27401 GCA_036566925.1 Stenotrophomonas sp. | reverse complement strand
CACCTGGCCTGAAGTTGATCGTGTCGACGTTGCCATCCACCCAGAATGCAGACCCATCCGCCTCGAGTAAAGCCATGTCATGGCGTAGTGAATTTAGACCGCCACCGAGCTGACCACAGTTGCCCTGAAGGCTTGACTTGTTCTGCGGAGAAGCCCCTACCCGATTCGAATTAGTCCCGTCCGTCAAGCATAGTTGTGCCGCCTCAGCGGGCAACGAAAAGGATAGCCCGACCATTGCCTGTGAGAAGGCAAACATGACCGCACCCACTGTCGCAACCTGTGCTTCGGCCTTGGTTTTGCCTTTGCGCCTAGCAATCTCTGGCGCTGCCACCAACGCACCCAGCGTGCGATTCCAAACCAATCGGTAAATTCTGTTCATTCCGTTCCACCCAAAAGAGAAGTGGCGGAATGATGTTTCCTAAGGTCCAGCTTAAATAGGCGACAAATCTCATCAAGCGAGAGTTTTCTTACCATCCACGCGGCCATCTCGACTTGGCGCGTCATCGTTCGCATCACTAGCGCGGACCATCTCCACACGCGCGACAAATACCGCGCTCGAAGCGCGCATTCTGCAACCGTTTCAGAAGTTGGCTAGGGCGTTCTTACCCAGCACTATGGGAACAGCAACAGCACGCTCGGCGGCTAAAGCGCAAAGAATTCCTGCACATCCGCCAACGCATGCGTCGTCACAAACGGTGGCAACGAGTCAAGAAATACCCGTCCATAGTTACGCGTCTGCAAGCGCGGGTCGCACAACACCAGCACGCCGCGGTCGGTCTCGCTACGGATCAATCGCCCTACACCTTGCTTGAGCGCAATCACCGCTTGCGGCAATTGCTCGTCGCGGAACGGATTGCCGCCTTCGCGACGGATCGCGTCCAGGCGCGCTTCGTACACCGGTTCGTCGGGCGCGGCGAAGGGCAGCTTGTCGATCACCACCACGCTCAGGGCGTCGCCGACGACGTCCACGCCTTCGCGGAAACTCGCCGAGCCCAACAGCACGCCGTTGCCCGACTCGCGAAAACGCTGCAGCAGCGTCGCCCGCGGTGCTTCGCCTTGCACAAACAGCGGCCACGGGCCATCGCGCAGCGACTCGGCCGCTTCACGCAGCGCGCGATGCGAGGCGAACAGTACGAACGCCCTGCCCTGCGAGGCTTCCAGCACCGGCGTGATCGCGGCGACGAGCGCAGTGCCATAGCCGCGCGAGGCCGGATCGGGCAGCGGACCAGGCAGGTAGCACAGGGCCTGGTGGTTCCAGTCGAACGGGCTGGGTTGCAGCAGCGTCACTGGATCGTCCAGGCCTAGGCGCTGGGCGATGTGCGAAAAGTCGGCGTCTACTGTCAGCGTAGCTGACGTGAATATCCACGCGGCGTGCGACTTCTCCCGGTGTTCGCGCAGTGGGCCGGAGACGTCGAGCGGGGTGCGCTGGCAGCGGAAGCCACGCGGGGTGAGTTCGTACCAGCGCACGTCGTTGTCGGGCTCCGTGGGCTGCGGGTCGACTTCGAAATCCGTAACGGTTTCGTCGTCGCCGAGCCAGCGCGACAGCCGCTGCGCCGCTTCGCGCGCGCGTGCGGCGCAGGCATCCAGGCCGGGCGAGGCATCACGCAAAGGCATCAGCGCGTCCTGCAGGTGTTGCAGCGCGCTTACCACCGCGTCGAAGCCTTCGCGCACTTGCGGGCGCGCCAGGGCGCGCCATTGGGTGCCGCGCGTAGGCAGCCCTTCCATGTCGCTGCGCAGTTGTCGCAATGATTCATCCAGCAGGCGCACTGGCTCCTGCAGCACCGCCTGCGCGCCGCCCACCAGCCGCGCTTCGGTCACGCAGTCGCGCGCGAGTTCCTGCCAGGGGCGCATGCCGAAGCTTTCACCAAAGAAATTGGCCGCCAACTCGGGCAGCTGGTGGGCCTCGTCGATCACGAACGCCTGCGCGCCCGGCAGGATCTCGCCGAAGCCTTCCTGCTTGAGCGCCAGGTCGGCCAGCAGCAGGTGATGGTTGACCACGACCACGTTGGCCGCTTGCGCACGTTGGCGCGCCTGCACCACGAAACACTCGCTCCAGAACGGGCATTCGGTGCCGAGGCAATTGTCGATCGTCGAGGTCACCATCGGCAGCAGCGGTGAGTCGTCGGGCAAGGCTTCCAGTTCGGCCATGTCGCCAAAGCGCGTACGTCCGCTCCAGGCAAGGATGCGCTGAAACTGGGTGACCTGTTCGGGCGTGGCCAGGCGTGGCTCGCCGCGCGCCTGCTGCAGGCGGTATCGGCACAGGTAGTTGGCGCGGCCTTTGAGCAGCGCCGATTCGACGCCGATGCCGAGCGCGGCGCGTACGCGCGGCAGGTCGCGGTGGTAGAGCTGGTCCTGCAGCGCGCGGGTACCGGTGGAGATGATCGTCTTCATCCCCGAGAGCAGCGCCGGCACCAGGTAGGCAAAGGTCTTGCCAGTGCCGGTGCCGGCCTCGGCCAGCAGCACTTCACGCTGGTCGAAGGCGTCGGCAATGGCGGTGGTCAGGCGCAGCTGCGCCGCGCGCGGGACGAAGGCGGGTATCTGCTGCGCCAGCGCGCCGTGTTGGTCGAGCGCTTCGCGGCTGGCGTTGGCAAGCAGGGACATTGCGAAAGCGCGGGAATCAGTAGCGCTTGATGCCCGGCACCGTACACGCGTCGATCTGGGCCTGCGCGGAGGCCGCGTTCTCCTTCTCGCCACGCGCCAGGCGCGCCTGCTCGATCGTCGCCCAATGGCGGCGGCACACCGGGCCGGTCTTGGAGCCAAGGTCGACGGCGCGCTTGGCGAATTTCTCCGCATTCGGCCAGTCGCCCTGCAGCAGCGCCACTTCGGCGCGTTCCTGCAGCACGCCGGGATCGTCGGCCACCAGCGCCAGCGCCTGGTCCAGCAAGCCTGCCGCGCCCGCGAGGTCACCGGCCGCGCGCTTGCGCTGCGCACTCTCGCGAAGGTCGCCCACCTGCGGGTCGCGCAGTGGCTGCACCGATAGCTCGGTGTCTTCAACGCCCGCTACTTTTTCCACCACCGCCATGCGCTGGGCCGGCGTGGTCGTATCGACCGGCACGGGCGGCGGTGGCGCGCTGGAGCAGGCGCCCAGGCTCAACGCGAGGGCCAGCAGAGAGAGGCGGGACAGGATCGGCTTCATCGGAAAACTCACTGATCGGACGGGGGATTGGACTGCGCCGGCGCAGCTTCCTTCTCTTTCTTGTCCAGGCCGAACCAGCTGCGCCAGCCGCCGCCCTGCCCGCTCGACTCGCCTTCGGCCGGCTCGCCTTCGCTGGGCACGGCCGCGGCGCTGCAGGGCACGTAGGCCGGCGCGTAGCCGACCACGAAGGGGAACTGGCGCGCACCCGGACAATCCACATCGGTGGTCCCCGAACCGCTGGCTTCCACCCACTGCCAGTCCAGGCCCTTGCCGTTGACCTTCAGCGGCGCGCTCGGCAGCCGCGTGAAGATGCCCGACCATACCTTCATTGCGCCGGTGGCGCCGTAAAGTCCGGCTTGCTCGTTCTGGTCGTTGCCGATCCAGATCACCGCCAGGTGGTCGCCGGTGTAGCCGGCGTACCAGCTATCGCGGCCGTCGTTGGTGGTGCCGGTCTTTCCGGCCGGCGACAGCCGCCCCAGGCCATCGTTGATCAACTGGCGGGCAGTGCCGCTGCTGACCACCTGCTGCAGTCCCACGCCGATCAGGTTGGCGGCGATCGAGTCGCCTTCCTGCGCCGGCGCCGGGTTCTTGTCGTAGCGCTTGAGCAGCTTGCCCTGCGGATCGAGCACGCCGCGCACCGCGTGCAGCGGTTGGATTTCTCCGCCGGAGGCGAGGAACTGGTACAGCTGCGCCATCGCATATGGGCTCTGGTCGGTCGAGCCGAGGATCAGCGCCGGGTTGGGATCGGCCTGGATGCCCGCGAGCACGTGGATCAGCTGGGCCACGCGCTCGGGCCCGACCTGCATGCCCACGCGCACCGTGGCCTGGTTGTAGGAATGCGCCAGCGCATCGATCAGGCGCACGGTGCCGTGGCTGCGGTTGTCGGCATTGCCGGGCGACCAGTTGCGCCCGCGCGCCAGCTGCACCGTGACCGGTGAGTCGTCGACCCAGCTTGCCAGCGACCAGCGGTCGGGCGAGGCCAGCGCCAGCAGGTACACGAACGGCTTGAGCAACGAGCCGACCGGACGCTGCGCCTCGACCGCGCGATTGAAGCCCGGCTGCGAGACCTCGCGGCTGCCGACCACTGCCAGGACGTCGCCGTTGTGCACGTCGGTAACGACGAGCCCGGCTTCCAGCGGCGGCCGTTTCTTGCCTTCCAGCGACTTGATCGTGCGCGTCACCGCGCCTTCGGCGTACGCCTGCGCCGAGGGCGACATGCCGGTCAGCACGCTCATGCCGGCGCCTTGCAACACGTTCTCGGGGTAATCGTGGGCGAGCTGGCGGCGCACCAGGTCGACGTAGGCCGGGAAACGGTTCGCGGCGACCAGGCCGGGTTGCTCGGGCACGCCCAGCGGCGCGGCGAGTGCGCGCTTGTATTCGGCATCGTTGACCAGGCCGCTCTCATGCAGCTTGCCGAGCACGAAGTTGCGTCGGTCCAGCGCGCGCTCGGGATTACGGCGCGGGTCGTAGTAAGACGGCCCCTTGACCAGGCCGATGAGCAGGGCGACCTGTTCGGTGGTCAGCGAATTGAGGTCGCGCCCGAACCAGAACTCGGCGCCCGAGGCGACGCCATGCACCGCCTGGCTGCCGCGCTGGCCCAGGTAGACCTGGTTGAGGTAGGCCTCGAGGATGGTGCGCTTGTCGTAGCGCGCTTCCATGATCAACGCATAGAGGATCTCGTTGAACTTGCGGGTGACGGTCTGCTCCTTGCCGATGCCGAGCAGGCCGCTGCGCGCCAGCTGCTGGGTCAGGGTGCTGGCGCCCTGGCGGGTCTGCCCGCCCGAACGCACCATCACCCAGGCGGCGCGGATCATGCCGCTGAGGTCGATGCCGTGGTGGCTGTTGAAATCCCGGTCCTCGACTGCCTGCAGGCCGGTGACCAGCAACTCGGGCGTCTCTTCCAGGCGCACCAGGCGTCGCTCTTCCTGCTTCTGGCCGTACAGCGTGGCGATGCGCGCCGGGTCCAGTCGCGCGGCGCGCAGCGCCTTGCGAGTGGCCGGGTCGCGCAGGGTGGTGACGCGGCCGCCGCCTACGCTCACTTCGATGCGGCGCGCCGGTACCCGACCGTCGACATCGATGTAGCCGCGGCTGGCGATCACGAAGCGGCCGCCTTCGCGCTGGTAGGTGCCCGGCAACTGGCCGCTGCCGTCCTCGCGATACGAGGCCGCGTCCAGTTCGGTCTTCAGTGTCGCCGCGTCCAGCGCCTTGCCCGGCGCCAGGCCCAACGGCCGCGCATAGACGCGCGTAGGGATCTGCCAGCGCAACTCGCCGAAGCGCTGGGTCACCTGCTGGTTCAGGTACAAGGTGTAGGGGATCAGGAAGCCCAGGCCCAGCGCCAATGCGGCCAGGCCCCACACGATCAGTCGACGTTGCCAGGCCGGTCCGGCGTGGTCTGCGTCGTCGAAGTCGTCTTCGATATCCTCGGAATCTTCGTTATCGTGGTATCGCGGCACGGGGATGCGAGAATGTGGATTCCGGCGAGTCTAGCGCAGCCGGCGTGGGCGATGCGGACACCGCCTGCCCTGGCTCATGGCCCGTTGTGGAAGCAGATCATGCAGGTAGAAACCAATACAGCCCCCCGTTCGACCCCGCCGGTCGCGGCCCCTGCGGGCAGCCCTGGCGCCTGCCGGCCGCCGGCCGTGCGCCAGCGATTCCGCGCTTGAGCCGCGCCCGCATGTCGCTTACGCAGTGGCGTTACTTCTTCGATCGCATGCTCGGCCTGGCGCGCCGCGGGCTGTCGAGCCTGCGCGCGCGTGGCTGGCGCGCAACGCTGGCGCGCGCGCGCGTGCACCTGCAGCCGCGGCCTGGAGAGGGTGCGCAGACGCTGTGGTTTCCGCCGGCCACGGCATTCGCGCCATTCGCCGTGCCGACCAGCGATGCGCCGGTCGTCTCTATCGTCATCCCGGTCTACAACCACCTCGCCCACACCCTGGCCTGCCTGCGTGCGCTTGCCGCGCATCCACCTGCCGTGGCGTGCGAGATCATCATTGTCGACGACGCCGGCCAGGGCGATGACACGCCGCAGGTGCTGCCGCAGGTCAGCGGCCTGCGTTACCACCGCCGCCCCAGCAACGGTGGCTTCATTGCCGCCTGCGGCGACGGGATCGGCCTCAGCCGCGGCGAATACGTAGTGCTGCTGAACAACGACACGGTGCCGCAGCCAGGCTGGCTCGACGCCTTGATCGGTACCTTCGCCAGCCACCCACGCGCCGGGCTGGTCGGTGCGCAACTGCTGTATCCGGACGGCCGCTTGCAGGAATCCGGCGGCGTGGTCTTCAGCGACGGCAGTGCGTGGAGTTACGGCCGCTTCGAATCGCCGGATGATCCCCGCTATGCCTATGTGCGTGAAGTGGATTACGTCTCCGGCGCGGCGCTGGCGATCCGGCGCTCGCTGCTGACGCAACTCGGCGGCCTGGACGCACGTTATGCCCCGGCCTACTACGAAGACACCGACCTGGCCTTCGCCGTGCGCGCAGCGGGTTACCAGGTGCTGGTGCAGCCGGCCGCGCGCGTGGTGCACGACGAAGGCACCAGCCATGGCACCGACACCGGCAGCGGGATCAAGGCCTACCAGGTGCGCAACCGCGCCGTATTCGCGCAGAAGTGGGCGGCCGTGCTGGCCTCGCATCCCGCACCGGGCAGCGTGCCTTCGCCGGCGTTGCTACATCGGCACCAGCACCAGGTATTGATCCTGGACGAGGCGGTCCCGCAGCCTGACCGCGACTCGGGCTCGCTGCGCCAGTTCAACCTGATCCGTTTGCTGTGCGAGGCCGGCGCGCATGTCGTGTTCGTGCCCACGGCGCGCGCGCACGGCGGCCGCCATACCGAAGCGTTGCAGGCGCTTGGAGTCGAGGTCTGGTATGCGCCGCAGCTCGACGGCCTGGCGGCGTGGCTGCGACAGCATGGCACCCGCTTCCACGCTGCGCTGCTGGTGCGCCATCACGTCGCCGACGCCTGCCTGCCGCTGCTGAAGCGCTACGCACCGCGCACGCGCACGCTGTTCGATACGGTTGACCTGCACTTCCTGCGCGAGCGCCGCGGCGCGCAAGTCGCCGGCGACGCTGCGGGATTGCGCGCGGCCGAGCGCACCCGCCAGCGTGAGCTGTCGATCATGGCGCGCACCGATATCACCGTGCTGGTGTCGGCGGCTGAGCGCGAAGTGCTGCGCCAGGAAGCGCCGCAGGTGCGGGTCGAACTGTTGTCCAACCTGCACGAGGTGGCCAGCCAGGCACCAGGCTGGGACGCGCGGCAGGATTTGGTGTTCGTCGGCGGCTTCGGCCATCCGCCGAATGCCGATGCCATGCGCTGGTTCATCGGTGAAGTGTTCCCGCTCATTCGCGCGCGCTTGCCGGCCGTGCGCTTCCATTGCATCGGCGCCGACGTGCCCGATGCGCTGCGCACGCTGGCCGCCACCCAGCCCGGCGTGGAGATCCACGGCCATGTGCCGGAGCTGGCGCCCTACATGGACGGCTGCCGCGTGGCGGTTGCGCCGCTGCGTTTCGGCGCCGGGGTCAAAGGCAAGGTCAACCTGAGCATGGCGCACGGCCAGCCGGTGGTGGCGACCTCCTGCGCGGTGGAAGGCATGCATCTGCGCGAGGGCGAGGACGTCCTGGTCGCCGACGAAGCGGCGGCGTTTGCCGCTGCGGTGGTGCGCGTGTACGAAGATCCGGCGCTGTGGTCGCAGCTGTCGGCGAATGGCCTGAAGAATGTCGCCGAGCATTTTTCCCTGGATGCGGCACGCGACACGGTGCGGCGACTGTTCCTCGACTGATCTCGCTTACGGTTCGCGGCCTTGCGCTGCGCGCACGCGCGCTTCGAAGTCTCGCAAGTCGCTCGCGCTCGGGTCGAGGCTACGTGCCTGGCGTGCGGCATCGGCGGCGAACACCGCGTCGCCCGCGCCCAGCCGTTCGCTGCCGACAGCCAGCCAACGCTGTGCCAGGCGCCGGCGCGCCGTGGTCAGGGCCGGATCGCGCGCGGCCAGCGCCTGCCACGCATCGAGGCAGGATTGCGCGGCGCGCACGCGGTTGGCCGGCAATGCCTGCTCGAAGCAGGCGCGGGTCTGCGGCACGATCCGCTGCACCGCACTGCGCACGCGCGGATCGCGCGGCGCCAGCGCTTGCGCTTCGCGCAACGCATCGTAGGCACTCGCGCCGGGCGGGGTGATCCAATGCTGCTGCGCCTCGGCGGCCTCGATTTGCGCCAGTAGCCGGCGCAATTGCCGGCTACGCGCGGCCGGCGCCAGCGGCTGTTGCTGCGAAGCCTGCGCCTGGCGCGCGCGCGCCAGTGCTTGTTCGGCATTGCCCAGCGCCGCGCTCTCCGGCGCCCATTGCCGCGCCTGGGCCAAGGCCGCCTCGGCAGCGGCGAAATCGAAATCGCCCGCCAGCCGGGTTGCTTCGCTGGCGTAGGCCGCTGCCAGGCGCTCGCCGCCGCGAGCCACCTCGGCGGCGTCTGGCCGCAGATCGGCCAGCAGCCGGTAATCGGCGTCGGCCAGGGCGAGCTGGCCTCGGCGCAATCGCGTTTCGGCACGGCGCAAGCGCGCCTGCACGGCGTCGTTTACCGCCGCTTCGGTGGCGGGCAGGTCGACATGGCCGGGGTCGTAGCCGCGCGCGGCGTCCAGTTTCGCCGAGGCCGCGGCAAGCTCACCGCGCGCAAGGTCGGCGCGCGCCAGTTGCAACAGATCTGACAGCGCGTCCTCGCGCCCTTCCAACGCATCCAGCCGTTCCGGCGCCAGTTCGAGCACGCGCTGGTACAGCGGCAATGCGCTGTCCGCATCGCCGTCCAGGCGGTGTTCGGCTTGCGCGGCGCGGGCACGCGCGACCAGCGCGTCCAGGCCCACGCCCGCCGCTTCATGGCGGCGGATCGCCAGCGCCAATGCATCGGATTGCGCGCGTGGCACCTGCAATGTCTGCGCCAGGACCAGCGCCTGCTTGGCCGCGGACAGCTCATCGCGCGCCAGCGCGCGCCGCCCCTGCGCCAATGCCGCCGCGCCGGTGCGCGCCAGGCCATCGCGGGCCTCGCCGCGGTCACTGTCCAATGCCAGCGCAGCGTCGAACGCCTCGCGCGCACCGCTGCCATCAGCGGACGACAGACGCCCCTGCGCCAACGCTTGTTCGCCCTGCGCCAGCAGTTGCTGGATGCGGGTGTCCGGCCACAGCCACGTAGCCAGGGGACGCCGGAAGGCCACCACCAAAACCACCAGCAGCAGCGCGGCGACGCCCACCCCGAGCCATAGCTGGCGGCTGCGCAACGGACGCACCAGCGCCGCCCGCAGCGGTCGATGGAAGCGCGGGCGTCGTGATGGGCGCGGGGGGCGTGGCTGGTTCACGGGAGAATCTTAGCGGGCGTGGTGGCGCTGGCTGGTGACAACTTGACGTTGTCCACGGATGTGCTTGGCGTGGCATCACCGCTGCTCGCGGAGAGGCCTACCCCAACCGCCTTACCTCATGCACCCCCGGCAAGCCATCCAGCTTGCCCAACAACGTCGCCAATTGCCCGTAGTCGCTGACCTTCAAGCGCAGGCGCAGTTGCGCCTGGCCGCTGTCGCGGACGTTGTCGCTGTTGATCTCCAGCACGTGGGCGTCTTCCTGGGCGATGAGGTTGGTCACGTCCTTGAGCAGGTAGCGGCGGTCGATCGCGCGCACTACCACGCTCACTTCGTAACCGCCGCCGGCCTCGCCCCACTCCACCGGCAATACCCGCTGCGGGTTGGCCGCGGCCAGGCGCGCCAGCGCCGGGCAATCGGCGCGGTGCACGGTAACGCCGCGGGTCTGGGTGAGGTAGCCGACAATCGGTTCACCCGCCACTGGCTGACAGCAACGCGCCAACTGCACCAGCAGGTTGCCCACGCCCTGTACGGTGAACTTGGATTTGCCCAGGCCGGTACGCCGCGCCGTGGGTCGCGGCGGGGGCGGCGGTTGCTGCTGGGCGCGCTCGGCTTCCAGCAGCGCGCGACTGACCTGGCTTGGGCCGGTGTCGCCCAGCGCGACCTGGATGTAGAGATCATCGACGCTGTCGGCATGGAAGCGCTTGGCGGCGACCATCAGGTCGGCGTGCTGCAGGCCCAGGCGCTTGAGCTCGCGGTCGAGCAGGTCGCGACCGGCCTGCACGTTGCGGCTGCGGTCGAGCTTGTGGAACCACGCGCGCACCTTGTCGCGCGAGCGGCCGCTGGCGAGGAAGCCGTTGGATGGCAGCAGCCAGTCGCGACGCGGGTCGGCTTCCTTGGCGGTGAGGATTTCGACGCGATCGCCGCTGCGCAGCTTGTAGGCCAGCGGCACGATGCGGCCGTTGATCTTGGCGCCGCGGCAACGGTGCCCGACCATGGTGTGCACGTGGTAGGCGAAGTCCAGCGGCGTGGCACCCTGCGGCAGGTCGATGACCTCGCCCTTGGGCGTCAGCGCATAGACACGATCCTCGACCAGCTCGGCATCGAGCGCGCCGGCCAGCTCGCCGGCGTCGCCCTCTTGCGACTGCTCCAGCAGCTGCCGCATCCAGGTGATCTTGCGGTCGAAGGATTTCTCGGCGCCCTTTCCGCCTTCCTTGTACTTCCAGTGCGCGGCCACGCCCAGTTCGGCCTGGGCGTGCATCTCGTGGGTGCGGATCTGCACTTCCACCGTGCGCCCTTCCGGGCCGACCACGGCGGTATGCAGCGAGCGGTAGTCGTTGGCCTTGGGCCGGGCGATGTAGTCGTCGAACTCGCTGGGCACCGGCGCCCACAGCGCATGCACTACGCCCAGGGCGGCATAGCAAGCGGCGATATCGTCGACCATCACCCGCAGCGCGCGCACGTCGTAGAGCTGGTCGAAGGCCAGGTGCTTTTTCTGCATCTTCCGCCAGATGCTGTAGATGTGCTTGGGCCGGCCGCTGACCTCGGCGTGCAGGCCCTGCTCGGCCAGCGCATGGCTGAGCGCGCGCCTGACGCTTTCGATGTAGCGCTCGCGCTCGACCCGGGTTTCATCGACCTCGCGGGCAATGCGCCGGTAGGTGTCGGGTTCGAGATAGCGGAAGGCCAGGTCTTCCAGCTCCCACTTCAATTGCCAGATGCCGAGCCGGTTGGCCAGCGGCGCGTGGATGTCGCGGGTGAGCTGGGCCAACGCGCGACGCTCGGGCTCGGGCAGGCGGCTGGCCGCGCGCATCTGCGCCAGTTGTCGCGCCAGCAGGATCGGCACCACGCGCAGGTCGTGGATGATCGCCAGCAACAACCGGCGCAAACCCTCGCTGTTGCGTCCGGCTTCGCGCCCGGCGTGCAGCACCCAGACCTGGTCGGCCGCGTCCTGTCCTTCCAGCAGGCCGGCCACCGCCTGACGCCGCGCGGCATCGAGCGGCATGCCGGCCAGGCTTTGGCGCAAGGCCGGCAGGTCGAATAGCAGCGTCGCCACCACGGTGGCTTCATCGGCCGACAGCAAGGCCAGCAGATCGAGGGTTTCGGCCAATACCGGCCAGGCCGCCACCGCGGGCGCCGGCAGCGCCGACCAGGCCTGCGCCAGGGCGTCGCGCACAGGCGCCGAGAGCGCGCCGGCGGAGCGGCGCTGCAACAGGTCTTCGAGGGTGGCGGGGGGCGGGCGGTGCACGGCGGCTGGGGCGAACGGGTTGCGTCTACACTATCGCGCATCCCCGGCCTGGAACCAATCCAATGCGCATGCTCCGCCCGCTCGCCACCACGCTCGGCCTGGCCATTGTCCTCAGCTTGCCGGCGGGTACCGCGCTGGCGCAGCGCGCAGTCAACGGCAACCTGCAGCAGGACATGACCCCGGCGCAATTCAAGGCCGCCGGCCTGGACAAGCTCACGCCGACGGAACTGGCCAGCCTCAATGACTGGTTGCATGGCAAGGTCGAGCAGGTGGCACAGCAGGCGGCCGCGCAGACCGATGCCGGCACCAGCGGGGCCGCGTTGGCGCAGGCGCGCGAGGAAGGCCGCCAGGAAGTGATCCGCAAGAACCGTGGCTTCTTCGACTTCGGCAGCAAGGAGCCGATCCAGAGCACCATCGCCGGCGAGTTCGCCGGCTTCGGCAAGGGTCGCCGCTTCGTCCTGGCCAATGGCCAGGAGTGGGAACAGACCGAGTCCACTTCCCTCAACCTGCGCAAGCAGGACCCGAAGGTAACGATCAAGCCCGGCCTGGCCGGTGCGTGGTACCTGCAGGTGGAAGGCAGCAATACGATGCCGAAAGTGCGCCGCGTGAAGTAAGCCGATGGCGGTACCCGAAGCCAGCGGCGCGGCCACGGAAACCGGCGCCCTGCCAGCGTTGCGGCGGTTCTTCCGCCGCAGCGAAGGCGGCTTCATCGGCCTGGCGTTGCTGGTCGGCCTGATCGCCGGCGCGCTGACCTTGCTGCAGGCCGGCCTGACGCATTCGCTGCAGTCCTGGCTGTACGGCTTCGACGAGAACGAACGGCTGAGCTCGCTCGCCCACGTCGGCCTCGACGCGCTGTGGGTCTTGCCGGTCGGTGGGTTGCTGGTGGGGTTGATCGGCCGCGCTGCGCGCGCGCGGCAGCGGCAATTGCTCGATGCGGTGGAAGCCAATGCGCTGCATGGCGGCCGCATGTCGATGCGCGACAACCTGGTGGTGTCGCTGCAGACCCTGTTGTCCAACGGCTTCGGTGCTTCGGTCGGGCTGGAAGCGGCCTACACGCAGATGGGCGCCGGCAGCGGCTCGCAACTCGGCAAGCTGCTGCGCTTGCGCCGTGCCGATATCCGCACCTTGGTCGGCGCGGGCGCCGCCGGTGCCATTGCCGCCGCGTTCGGCGCGCCCCTGGCGGGGGCGTTCTATGCCTTCGAGATCGTGATCGGCGCCTACACGCCTTCGGCCCTGGCAGCGGTCGCCGTGGCGGCGCTGGCCGGCAGTTTCATCGCCCAGGCCGCCGGCCTGACGCCGTACCTGCTGCCGGCCGCCACCGTGGTTTCGCTGCATCCGCGCGATTACGTGCTGTTCGCCGCGCTCGGCCTGATCTGCGCGTTGATCGGCGTGGCGGTGATGCGACTGGTGACGACGATCGAACAAGGCGTCAACCGCAGCCCCTTGCCGCCGTGGTCGCGACCGGTGCTCGGCGGCCTGCTGCTGATTCCGCTGGCGCTGGTGACCCCGCAAACCTTGTCCTCCGGCCACGGCGCGCTGCATATCGACCTCACCGGACATACCCCACTGCTATGGCTGGGCACGCTGCTGGTGCTGAAGTGCCTGGCCTCGGGCATCTCGCTGGGCTTCGGTTTTCGCGGCGGCTTGTTCTTCGCCTCGCTGTTCATGGGGTCGCTGGTCGGCGCACTGTATGCCGGGCTGATCAACCTCGGCGTCGGCGATGCGCTGGTCGATCCCACCTCGGCCGCGCTGGCCGGGATGGCGGCGCTGGCAGCAGCGGTGGTCGGCGCGCCGATGACGATGGCGATGCTGGTGCTCGAAGGCACCCACGACTTCGTCCTGGCCAGCGCAGTGATGGCCGCGGTGCTGGTGGCGAGCACGGTGGTGCGGCAGGTGTTCGGCTATTCGTTCTCGACCTGGCGCCTGCACCTGCGCGGCGAAAGCGTGAAGAGCGCGCGCGACGTCGGCTGGATCCACCACCTCAGTGCAGGGCGGATGATGCGGCGCGAGCCGGCCACCATCGACGCGGCCGCCAGCGTGGCCGAATTCCGCCATCGCTTCCCGCTCGGCTCCGGCACGCGCGTGGTGCTGCTCGATGAAAATGCGCGCTACGCCGGCATCGTCACCGTGGCCAGCGTCTATGCCGACGGCGTCAAGCCGGAGGCGGTGGTGGCCGACTTCGCCGGCAACCGCGAAGTCGCGCTGCGCGCCGATGCCGACGTGGTGGCGGTGATGCAGCGATTCGACCAGACCCAGAGCGATGAAATGGCGGTGGTGGACGAGCACGGCCAGGTGTTGGGCGTGCTATCCGAGCGCTTCGTGCGCAAGCGTTATGCCGAAGAGTTGGACAAGCGCCAGCGCGAGCTGATGGGCGAACGCGTGGAGGATGCGGAGTAAGGGTCATCGGTAGAGCTGTCGAGCCTGTAGGAGGGGCTTCAGCCCCGACCGTAGCGGCTCACACGCCCATAACCCTCAACCGCGCAACGCAGCCACCCGTTGCGCCAATTTCTTCGCCGAAACACCACTACGCGCACCCAACTCCTGCGCGAACAACGACACCCGCAGCTCCTCCAGGTCCCAGCGCAAAGCCTGCCATTCCGGGCGTTCGCGCCGCCCCAAGGCCGCAGCATCGGCCAGCGCATCGAGGAACGGCTTGAGTTCGAGCATGCGCGCCTGGTCGCGCGAGGGGTCGCGCTTGGCGCGTTCGGCGCGCAGCCGCATCGCCTTGAGGTAACGCGGGAACTGCGCCAGGGCTTCGGCCGGGGTTTCGCGCAGGAAGCCGGGGTGCACCAGCGCGGCCAACTGTGCGATCAGGTCGTCGAGATTGCCGCGTGCCCAGCCCATCAAGGGCGCTTCGAGCTCGGGCTTGAGTGCGGCCACGCCGGAAAGGATTTCCTCGGCCAGCTTCAGCCGTTGCATCGCCTCGCCAAACAGCTGCTTGCCGACTTCATCGCGCCGCTGCGCGAATCCCCCTGCATCGCGGATGTCGTCCAGGCCGTGATCGAGCAAGGCGTTCATCGCCGCATCGACCAGGTCGCCGCGCAGGCGCTCCTGCGATTCGATCGCGGCATACAGCAACCCGGTCTTGGGCGAAACCGGCAGCTGCTTGCGCGCGTGCTTGACCTTGTCGGCCAGCGCGATCTCCAGCAACCGGCGCACACCTTGCGGATGCGCGGCTTCGGCCTCGGCACGATCGGCGAAGATCCGCAGTGCAGCGCTATCGCCCTGGTCAACCAAGGCGGGATACGCCGGCACGCCGGCTTCGCCGGGCACCTGGCGCGGGATCGGCGTGGCCGGGAAATCGCGCAGACCCTCTGCGGCCAGCGCACGTCCGGCGCGCGCGGCGAAGGCGTCACCGGCGCGGCTACCGAAACGGGCACGCAGCGCTTCGAGATCGCGCGACTCGGCCAGCACCTTGCCCTGCTCATCGCGCAGGCGCAGATTCATGCGCAGGTGCGGTTCCAGCGACGGCTCGTCGAAGTCCAGCGCCGACACCGGCACGCCGGTGGCCTTGCTCAGGAAACGTGCCAACTCGCCACGCAGGTCATCGGCCGAGGGCTGCGCGAACGCCTCGAAGAAAGCGCGGCCGTAGTCCGGCGCCGGCACGTAATTGCGCCGCTGCGCCTTGGGCAGGCTGCGGATCAGCGCGGCGGCTTTCTCGCCGACAAAGCCCGGCGCCAGCCAGGACAGCCGCGCCGCATCCAGGGCACTGAGCAGGTGCAGCGGCACTTCCAGGGTGACGCCGTCGTCCACCGCGCCCGGCTCGAACTTGTAGTGCAGCGGCAGTCGCGCATCGCCCAGGGCGAAGTATTTCGGGTAGCGGTCTTCCTCGCTGCCCTCGCCCGGCAACAGGTCCACCAGGGACCAGTGCAGCTGGCGGCGCTTGTCCGCCGGCAGCGCCTTCCACCAGATGTCCAGGCCATGGGCCGAGTGGATTTCGGCCGGAATGCGGTCCAGGTACCAGCGTGCCTGCCAACCCTCGTCGGCGACGATGCCGGCGCGGCGCAGCTTGGCTTCTTCTTCCCGCGCTTGTTCCAGCACGCGCAGGTTGTCGGCGACGAAACCGGCACGGGTGTTGATCTCGCCGGTCACCAGGCCCTGGCGCACGAAGATGTCATGCGCTTCGCCCGGATTGATGCGGCCATAGTGCACCGGCTTCTTCGGCGCCAGCACCAGGCCGAACAGGCTGATCTGTTCGGAAGCCAGCACCTGGCCCTGCGCACGCGACCAATGCGGGTCGAAATGCTTGCGCAGCAGCAGGTGCGGCAGCTCGGCGATGACCCAGTCCGGCTCGATCGCGGCATTGGTCAGGCCCCAGATCTTCTGGGTGTCGAGCAACGTGGCGGCCAGCATCCACGGCGGCGGGCGCTTGGCCAGCGTCGAGCCCGGGAACGGCAGGAAACGGCGTTGGCGCGGCGCCTGGAAGTCGCCCTTCTCGGTGCGATGGCCGATCTGCGTCGGCAGGCCGGCGATCAGCGCACGATGCAGGGTCTGGTAGCTGGCCGCGCGTGCGCGCTCGCTGAAGCCGCCCCCCTCCGCGGCCGCCGGGCGTGCTGGCGTGGTTGTCGGCGAGGACGCCGTAATCGCCGGCTCGCTCTTCCCCTCGCGCGCCAAACGCGCAGCGCGATGCAATTGGCCGCGCGTGACCTTGGCCGCGGCGGCATCGTCGCGCGCCACTGGCGGCGCGGTGCTGCCGGCCAGCAGCGGCGCCTGCGAAGCGTCGGCGTCCTCTTCCTTCCAACCGAGTTCCTCGCACAGCAAGCGCAACTGGCGATGCAGCTCGCGCCACTCGCGCATGCGCAGGAAGCCGAGGAAATGGCGCCCGCACCAGTCGCGCAGCTTGGATTGCGTGAGGTCCTCGTGGGCCTGGCGGTAGGCCTCCCACAGCCGCAGCACGCCGACGAATTCGGAGCGACCATCGGCAAACTGGGCATGGGCATTGTCGGCGGCGCCGCGCGCTTCGGGCGGGCGCTCGCGCGGGTCCTGGATGCCGAGGAACGAGGCAATCACCAGCATGGGGCGCAGGCAGCCTGCCGCCTGCGCGGCGACCAGCATGCGCGCCAGCTTGACGTCGACCGGCAACCGCGCCATCTGCTTGCCGACCGTGGTCAGGCGGCGCTCGGCATCGACCGCGCCGAGCTCGGCCAGTTGCTGCCAGCCATCGGCGATGGCGCGCTCGTCCGGCGCCTCGAGGAACGGGAAGTCTTCGATGCGCCCCAAACCCAGCTGCAACATGCGCAGGATTACGCCGGACAAGCTCGACCGGCGGATCTCCGGGTCGGTGAACTCCGGGCGGGCGACGAAATCGGCCTCGCTGTAGAGGCGCACGCAGATGCCTTCGGCCACGCGCCCGCAGCGGCCCTTGCGCTGGTTGGCGCTGGCCTGCGAGATCGGCTCGATGTGCAGGCGGTCGAGCTTCTGCCGCGGGCTGTAGCGCTTGACCCGGGCGAAACCGGGGTCGATGACGTAGCGGATGCGCGGCACCGTCAGCGAGGTTTCGGCCACGTTCGTGGCCAGCACGATGCGGCGCTTGCCGCCCGGGTTGAACACCCGATCCTGGTCCTGGTTGGACAGGCGCGCGTACAGCGGCAGCACCTCGGTCTCGCGATACTTGCGCCGTTCCAGCGATTGATGGGCGTCGCGGATCTCGCGTTCGCCGGGCAGGAATATCAGCACGTCGCCGCGCGGATCGACCCGGGTGATTTCATCCACCGCCGCCACGATCGCCTCGTTGACCGAGCGTTCGCCGTCGCCACTGCCGCCGTCTTCCTCTTCGCCGCCGCGCGCCTCGCCTTCCAGCGGGCGATAGCGCACTTCGACCGGGTAGGTGCGGCCTTCCACGCTGATCACCGGCGCGTCGTCGAAATGGCGCGAGAAGCGCTCGGTGTCGATCGTGGCCGAGGTGACGATCAGCTTGAGGTCGGGGCGCTTGCGCAGCAGCTGCTTGAGGTAGCCGAGCAGGAAATCGATGTTGAGACTGCGCTCGTGGGCCTCGTCGACGATGATCGTGTCGTAGGCGGAGAGCCAGCGGTCGCTGGCGATCTCCGCCAGCAGGATGCCGTCGGTCATGAACTTGATGCGGGTGTCTTCGCCGACCCGGTCGCTGAAGCGCACCTGGTAGCCGACCACGCTGCCCAGCGGCGAGCGCAATTCCTCTGCCACGCGGCTGGCGACTGCGCGTGCGGCAATCCGTCGCGGCTGGGTGCAGCCAATCAGGCCGGCGGCGCCGCGACCGGCGGCCAGGCACAGCTTCGGCAGCTGGGTGGTCTTGCCCGAGCCGGTCTCGCCGGCAATCACCACCACCGGATTGTCACGGATCAGCGCGACGATGCGCTCGGCCTCACGCGCGATCGGCAGCTGCTCGTCGAGGGTGATTGCCGGCCGTTCGCGCTCGCGCCGCTGGCGTTCGGCGGCCGAGGCGCGCAGGGCCTGTTCGAACGCCTGCTCCGCCTCCGGGTTGCCGGGACGGGCCTGCCAACGCGACCATAGGCCGAACAGGCGGCCGCGGTCGCGGCTCATGGCCTCGTCCACGGCACCGCGGCGCTCGCGCAGGCGGTCGCTCACAGGGTTGGGTTGGGGCTTGTCGATAGCACTCATCGATCGAGTAGTGTGAAAATTTCAATAACCGCGATTGCTTTAGCCTGTCTATTGTGACGCCATATCCGTAACCAAGTTCGTTTCAAGGAGAATTTCCCGATGGCCAAGAACAAGAACGCCGCGCCGAAGGCCGGCAAGACCAAGCTGGAAAAGCCCGCGCCGTCGGCCCCGAACATCGATATCGGGATCAAGGACAGCGATCGCAAGAAGATCGCCGAGGGTTTGTCGGCCTACCTGGCTGACGCGTACACGCTGTACCTGAAGACCCATAACTTCCACTGGAACGTGACCGGGCCGATGTTCAACTCGCTGCACACCATGTTCGAGACGCAGTACACCGAGCAGTGGACGGCGCTGGACGAAGTGGCCGAGCGCATCCGCGCCCTGGGCTACAACGCGCCGGGTTCCTACCGCGAGTTCGTCAACCTGACCTCGATCCCCGAGGAGCCGGGCCTGACCGACAGCGCCGATTGGCGCGAGATGGTGCGCCAGCTGGTCAGCGGCAACGAGGCGGTCTGCCGCACGGCACGCAAGGTGCTGGGCGTGGCCGACAATGCCGGCGACGACCCGAGCGTGGACCTGCTGACGCAGCGCCTGCAGACCCACGAGAAGTACGCCTGGATGCTGCGCTCGCTGCTGCAGTAACGGTTGCAGTTTGTGTTGAGCGAACGCCCGGCCCAGGCCGGGCGTTCGCATTTGCGGGGTTTACGGCCTGGCTTCGAATACCGCGACCCGATGCGCCTGCGCCTGCCCCATGGCCCGTAGCCAGGGCGCCTGGCGCAATGCCAGCGTGCACGGGCCGAAACCGCACAGGCGAATCGGCCTGCGCGCAGCCTCGGCGCGCAGGCGCTCCAGCAAGCGCGTCCACGCCGCGCCGCGCAGCGGTGTGTAGAGGTAGAACACGGTGCCCTCGCCCAGGTCCGTCTGGGCGAGGTCCTGGCAGAGGAACGTTGCGCGCCGTAGCCCGAGTTCGGCGGCCGACTGGCGCGCGCTTGCCACGTATGCCGGTTCGATCTCGATGCCGCAGGCGCGGGCCGGCGACAGCAAGGCGGCCAGCAACGCGACCTGGCCCAGGCCGGCGCCGAGGTCGAGCAAGACATCATCTGCGCCCAGGGCCGTCCGCTGCAGCAGATCGAGCACATGGCGCACCGGGGTGGGTTGGTAGGCCACTTCGTCCGCTGCCAGCGCCTGGGTGGCGGTGCCCGGCGTCGGCAGCCGCAGCACGCCGGCGATCAGATCGTCGCGGGCATCGAAGCCTTCGGCCGCGTCGGCCGCCCCGCTGGCCGGGTGCGCGGCCAGCAGTTGGGCCAGGCGTCCGCGGTCGCCAACGATGACGGCGCGGCGCAACGACGCGTAGAGATCAGCGTTCTGAGACTCGGCCACGGCGCGCAGCGCATGCAATCGGCGGGTGATTTCGTCTGCGCCCCGCTCGCCGGGCAGCAGGTGCAAATCGAGCCGGTCCAGCCAGTCCAGGCGCGGCCACACGCCAGCATCGTCGCTACTCGACAATACCTCGGTGGCTTCAGCCAGCAGGGATTGCAACGGATTCATCGCAAGATTCTAAGCAGGCCGGCAGCCGGAGAGCGACCTCCACGGCAAAACCCGACCGCCCAAGCCGCCAGGCCCGCTTGACCGTCAAGGTATCCTAGGCAGATGCCTTCCCCCGCCCATGAACTGCTGCACCGCGTTTTCGGTTTCGATGATTTCCGCGGCCCGCAGCAGGCCATTGTCGAACACGTCGCCGCCGGCAATGACGCCCTGGTCCTGATGCCCACCGGCGGCGGCAAGTCACTGTGCTACCAGGTGCCGGCGCTGCTGCGCGATGGCACCGGCGTGGTGGTCTCGCCGCTGATCGCGCTGATGCAGGACCAGGTCGAGGCGCTGCGCCAGGCCGGGGTGCGCGCCGAGTTTCTCAATTCGACCCTGGACGCGGAGAACGCGCAGCGGGTGGAACGCGAACTGCTGGCCGGCGAGATCGACCTGCTCTACGTCGCCCCCGAGCGCCTGCTCACCGGCCGCTTCCTGTCGCTGCTGGAACGCAGCCGGATTGCCTTGTTCGCGATCGACGAGGCGCATTGCGTCTCGCAGTGGGGCCATGACTTCCGCCCCGAATATCGGCAGCTGACGGTGCTGCACGAGCGCTGGCCGGATATCCCGCGCATCGCCCTGACCGCCACCGCCGATCCGCCGACCCAGCGCGAGATCGCCGAGCGCCTGGACCTGACCCAGGCGCGCCACTTCGTCAGCTCCTTCGACCGCCCCAACATCCGCTACACCGTGGTGCAGAAGGACAACGCACGGCGCCAGTTGCTGGACTTCGTCGGCCGCCACCGCGACGAGGCCGGGATCGTCTATGCGATGTCGCGGCGCAAGGTCGAGGAGACCGCCGAGTCCCTGTGCGCGCAAGGCTTCAATGCCCTGCCCTACCACGCCGGGCTGCCGGCCGAAGTGCGCGCGGCCAACCAGCGCCGGTTCCTGCGCGAGGACGGCATCGTGATGTGCGCCACGATCGCCTTCGGCATGGGCATCGACAAGCCGGACGTGCGTTTCGTCGCCCATGTCGACCTGCCCAAGTCGATGGAAGGCTATTACCAGGAGACCGGGCGCGCCGGTCGCGATGGCGAGGCTTCCGAGGCCTGGCTGTGCTACGGCCTGGGCGATGTGGTGCTGCTCAAGCAGATGATCGAGCAAGGCGAGGCCGCCGAGGAGCGCAAGCGCCTGGAACGGGCCAAGCTCGACCATTTGCTGGGCTACTGCGAATCCATGCAATGCCGGCGCCAGGTGCTGCTCGCCGGTTTCGGCGAGACCTATCCGCAGCCCTGCGGCAACTGCGACAACTGCCTCACGCCGGCCGCCGCGTGGGATGCAACGGTGGCCGCGCAGAAGGCGCTGAGCTGTGTCTATCGCAGCGGACAGCGCTTTGGCGTGGGCCACCTGATCGAGGTGCTGCGCGGCGGCGATGGCGAGAAGGTGCGCCAATTCGGCCACGACCAGCTCAGCACCTACGGCATCGGCCGCGACCTGGACGCTCGCACCTGGCGCAGCGTGTTCCGGCAACTGGTGGCCGCGCACCTGCTGGAAGTGGACAGCGAAGGCCACGGCGGCCTGCGCCTGACCGATGCCAGCCGCCAGGTCCTGAAGGGCCAGCGCACGGTGATGATGCGGCGCGAGCAGGCGCCCACGCGCGAGCGCAGCGAACGCACCGGCCAGCGCAGCGGCCTGCCGGTGCCGGCACAGGACCTGGCGCTGTTCAATGCCCTGCGCAGCCTGCGCGCGGAACTGGCGCGCGAACAGAACGTGCCGGCCTTCGTGATCTTCCATGACAGCACCTTGCGCAACATAGCCGAGCAGCGCCCCGGCAACCTCGACGCGCTGGCCCGGGTGGGCGGCATCGGCGGCAGCAAGCTTTCGCGCTACGGCGAGCGCCTGCTGGACGTTGTACGCGAACAGGGCTGAGGAACTTCTGGCCGGCGGCCTGTGTCAGACCTGGCAAGAAAATCCCCTGCTGGCGACAGCAGGCATTCAAGCGACCGCTGCCAGTATCCTTGCGATGCCTTGCATGGCCGCCCCAAGCCGAGTCCCCACGATGAAGCGCACCGTTTTCCTGATCGCCGGTCTCCTCGCCTCCAGTGCCGCCCTGGCGCAAGCCGAGGAAGGCGCCGCCGCCGCCCGCTCGCTGGACCTGAGCGTGCCGCAGGCGCCGATCCAGTACCGGGCCGACCCCACCTACAGCAATGACCCGCCCGGCACCTTCTACGGCGACAAGTCAGGCCCGGTGCCGCGCGCGCCCGACGGCCGCATTGCCGATGTGGTGGACGACAAGCTGCAGGTGCATGGCGCGGTCGCCGCCGGCGTCGGCTATTCCAGCCGCGGCGGCAACAGCAACTGGCAGGCGGCCACGATCAACCTCAGCAAGAACTACACCACCGACGAAGGCAAGACCAACACCTTCGGCCTGAACATCACCGTCGGCCAGGGCGAGGGCCCCGGCTATTACGGGCGCGGCTATTACGGCCCCGGGTATTACGGCCCCGGCCCCTACCGGATGAGCGAGCCGATGCCAGCCGGCTGGTGAGGTCGGCTCATGCAGCTTTCACTCCCGGCAGACGTGGTTTTACGTGCTTGATGTCAGCGTTGCGGTTGCCACGACCCACTGGGAGACCGCGATGAGCAACAACCACGACCAGCAGCAAGGCAGCCAGCGCCCCGAGAAGCAGGGCAACCAGCAACAGCAGCAGCACAACGAACAGAAGATCCGCGAACAGCAGAACCGGCAGGAACAGGACAAGCGCAAGCCGTAGGCGCTTCTCAGCCGGACGGGAGCTGGTCAGGGAGTGCTGGCGCTCCGTGCGCCAGCACCGCAGCATCAGTCCAGCCGGCTTCAATGCAGGCGCCCCCTGCGGGCGCACCGTGCAGCAACTGCGCCAGGTGTGCCTCCAGGTCTTTCCTGCGAAATGGCTTCTGTAGCACCAGGCAATCGGCGTATCTGGCGGGAATCCCGCCGCGGCCATAGCCGGTGAGAAACAAGAAGGGAATGCCGCGGCTGCGCAAGGCATCGGCAACCGGGAACGACATCTCGCCGCCGAGGTTGACGTCCAGCAACGCAATATCCGGCTTGCGGCTATCGAGCGCACTCAGCGCCTCGGCCACCGTCGACACGGCAGGGGCAACGTCGTACCCCAGTTCCACGAGATGGTCCTCGATCAACATCGCGATCAGGGACTCGTCCTCGACGACCAATATGCTTGCTTGCATGCTCTGCTCCTCAGGCCGCCGCGCCCTGGACCACCGGAACCGAGATCCGGCAGGTAACCCCCGCCGGCTCGAACGCCAACTGCACCTCGCCGCCGAGATCGTGCTTCAGGCCACGCTCGATCAAACGCGTGCCGAAGCCGCGTTGCGCCGGCACCTGCACAATGGGGCCGCCGCATTCCTCCCAGGTCAACTCCAGCAACTCGGCCTCGCCGTGGCGACGCTGCGCCCAGTCCATCCGCACCCGCCCCTGCGGCACCGACAACGCGCCGTACTTGACCGCGTTGGTGCACAGCTCATGCAGGGCCATCGCCAAGGCGACGGCGCGACGCGGATCGAGCCGGAATGGCGGCCCGGAGATATCGAAGCGTTCGTCCTCGCCGGGCTGGTGCGGCCTGGCGGCGGCGCGCGCGATCTGCTCGATCTCGGCGCCGTGCCAGCCCTCCTGGGTCAGGATGTTGTGTGCATCGGACAGCGCCAGCAAACGCTGCTCGATCTTCTCTTGCGCGCCGTCGACGTCGGCGCAGTTGCGCAAGGTCTGCAGCGTCATCGACTGCACCAGCGCCAGTGTGTTCTTGACCCGGTGGTTGAGTTCGTTGATCAGCAGTTGCATGTGCTGCTCGTGCTGCTTGCGCGCGGTGATATCGCGGGTGCTGCCGGCGATCGCTTCGACCTGGCCGTCCGGGCCGAAGACCGGGGTAAAGATGTAGTCGTAGACCCGTACGCCCTGGGTGGTATGCGGAAACGGCACTTCGCCGCGAACCGGCTGGCCGGTCGCGATGACCTGCTCGATCTCGACATCGTGCATCTGCGCATGCCACGGCTCGTACCCCAGTTCCAGGCAGGTCTTGTTGGCCGCCTCTTCCCAGCGCATGCCCCACATGGTGAGCAACGCGTCGTTGGCGTAGATAAAGCGGTGTTGCCTGTCGAAGACATAGACCAGGTCCGGCGTGGCCTGCAGCACTGTCTCGTACAGGCGCAATTGCGCGGCGAGGGAGCCGGGGTCCAAGGGGGGCGCGGAAGTCATCGGGCGGTCCTGTGAGTACGCGCGGAATGTAGCACCGCGAAAATCCACGCCGCGAGAAGATTCCCTCCCGCCCACTGCCGGCGGTTTGACGTGTTCACCCGCCTTCAACACCGGCGCGCCGCATGATGTGGCTACCCCGCGGCGCTGGGCATGGAAGGCCATGCCACGCCGTGCGGGAACCCATGATGAGGTGAGGCGATGTCCAAGCAGCCGGAAGTCGGCCAGATGGTATTTGTGACCGACGGCGAAGTCGGCGTCGGGGCCGTGCGCGAGGTGCGCCAGGACACGTCGGAGTTTGTCATCAACATCCAGAACGGCGGCGATTTCGTCCTGCCGATGGAAGCGGTGAAGGACGTGCACTTCGGCAAGGTCGTGCTCAACGTCGGACGGTTGCCGAAGGAAGTGCGCGAGGCGCTGCGGCATCCGCATGCGGCTGAACTGCACAGCCCGACCTACGCGGCCAGCGACCCGACCGACGGCACGCTCAAAGGCTGAGGGCCCTACTCGGCACTGCCGGTCGTCACCAGGCGCAGGAACAGCTCATGCTGGTAGCGGCTCATGCGCAGCTGCTGGCCGGTGTCGAGCGTGAGCACGTGGTGGCCATTGAACCAGGGCTGGATCTCCTTGACCCGGCGAATGTTGACGATTGCCGAGCGATGCACGCGCGCAAATTGGCGCGGGTCCAGGCGCGTGGCCAGGGTCGCCATGGTTTGCCGCAGTTCGTGCGTGGCCGAGGCCAGGTGCAGTTCGACGATGTTGCGGTTGGCCCGTATCCAGACGATGTCGTCCACCGGCACCAGCACCACGCGCTCGTTCGCCCGCACCGGGATCCGCGCCAGATAGTCCTCGCGGCGGCGCAGCGCGGCCAGCGCCTCGGCTACCCCATGCGGATCCAGTTCCTTGCGCGCCAGGCGCTCGCGCGCACGTTGCAGGGTCTGCGCGAAACGCTCGCGGCTGAAAGGCTTGACCAGATAATCCAGGGCGTTTGCTTCGAAAGCGCGCACGGCGTATTGCTCGTAGGCGGTGACGAAGACCGTGGCCGGCAGCGCCGTCCCCAAGGCATCGGCCACGTCCAGCCCCGAGCCCTCGGGCATCTGGATATCCAGAAATACCAGGTCCGGCCGCTGCGCGTGGATCGCCGCAATGGTCGAAGCGCCGTCCCCGCATTCGCCGACAATGGCGATGTCGGCGTGTTCTCGCAACAGGCGCGCCACCGCATGCCGCGCGATCGGCTCGTCGTCGGCGATCAGCACGGTCAAGGTCATGCGGGCATGTGCTCCGGCGCTTCATCCAACTCCTCCAAGGTGCGCGCAGGCAGCCGCAGCCGACAGGCAACGCCGCGCGGCCAGGTCACATCCAGGCGCAGCTCGGCTGCCTCGCCGTAGAGCTCGCGCAAGCGCAAGCGGGTATTGGCCAGGCCGATGCCGTGGCCATCGCGGCGCTGTGGCCGCGCTTGCTCGGGCACCAACACGCTGTTGCGGTTGCGCACCTCGATGCGCAATTGGTCCTGCTCGCGCTTCACCTCCACTTCCACGCAGTCACCGCCGGCATGCTGGCCGATGCCGTGCTGGATCGCGTTCTCGACAAGTGGCTGCAGGATCAGGCTGGGCACGGCGCAGTCCAACGCCTCCGGATCGACATACAGCCGCGTCTCCAGGCGGTCGCCATAGCGGCGACGCTGGATGCCGAGGTAGAGATCGAGCAGCGCCAGCTCGCGCTCCACCGTAATTTCCTGGCCGTCGTACTCTTCGAGGAAGGCGCGCAACAACTCGCTCAACTTCAGCAGCATGTCCTCGGCCGAGCGCTTGTCTTCGTCGAGCAAGGTGACGATGGCATGCAGGGTGTTGAACAGGAAGTGCGGTTGCAGCTGGGTCTTGAGCACCTGCAGGCGCGACTGCGCCAGCTCCGAGGCCAGACGTGCGGCCTCGCGCTCCTGGCGCAGCGTCTGTTCGCGGTAGTGCAATGCCTGATGCAGGGCGAGCAAGGCGAAATAAGTGGCCACGCCGGTCGCCACGTGCTGGCCGAGGAATTGCTGCAACTGCTCGCTGAAGCCGCCGGCCGACACCAGCGCCCCGGCCACCACCGCCAACAAGGTAATGGCAAGGGCCAACAACAGGTGCCGCCACAACGCGCGTACGCGCAGAGGCCGCGGCAGCGGATAGCGTTCGCCAAGGTGGAAGACCAGCGGCGCCAATGCGGCCCAGGCGTACCACTGGATCGCCGACCAACGCAGGTAGTCGCTGGCGGCCCAGACATTGTTGGAGAGCAACGCATCATGCGTGCAGCCCTGGAACGCGAACACCAGCACTACGAGCGTCCACAGTGCCAGGTAGCGTTTCAGGTCGATCTCGATTGGGCCGAGCCGGATCTTCATGGCGGGCGTCCGCGGGCGATGACGCATCCTAAGCGCGCCAGGCCGGCACGGGAAAGCGAGTGCGCCGGCACTACGGTTCGTCCCGGCCGGGGCACGATTCGTCCCCAAACTATTTCTCCGAAGTCCCCTGCGCGTGCTTGATCTGCGCAAGGCCGGCGCGGCGTGCGCCGGTACCTCGCCAAGGAGAACGTGCCATGCGCCTGTCCGCCCTGCTGTCTTCCCTGTTGCTGTTGATTCCTGCCGGTGCCGCCTTCAGCGCCCACGCGCAGACGCCGCACTACGTATCGCTGGTCAATCGCGCCAACCATAGCGTGGTCACGCTGCAGTTCGCGGCGCGTGGGAAGAGCGACTACACGGAGGTAATGCTGGATGCACCGTTGCGCGGCGGCGGCGAAAGCGAAACCGTCGCGTTGCGGGGTGCGGGCTGCCGCTACGACTTGCGTTTCGGTTTCGCCGATGGACGATCGTTGCGCTACGAGGATGTCGATGTGTGCCGCTACGGTAAGGTCTCGATCCGACCGCTGCCGCGTGGCGAGGGCGGCCAGGAATATGTTGTTCGGCGCGCGGCTACGCAGACGTATGCGGAAGTCGACGCAGACAGCGCGCCGGTGGTGACACCTTGAACAGGAACTCCCTGTTGGCAGTGCGCCAGGGAGGGCGACTGCGGGGCCTGCAGTATCTTCGGCTGTGGAGCAAAGCGGGCGGACCTGCGGCTCGGAGTAGCTAAGCAGGCCGCTCAGCCGGCAGCTGCGCCAGGATCTGCGCGCGGCAAACGTCCAGGATTTCATCTGCCAGCGGTGAATCGTCGGGGCAAGATCTGGACAACACCACCGCGCCCACGGCTTGCGCCATCAGCGCGATGCGGCGCGCGCGCGCAGCGTCGATTTCTCCGTCTTGCGAGTCCTTTTCTTCGCCCCCTTGCGCTGCCACCTGATGCTCGATTCCCGC
>DATCVI010000020.1:0-24783 GCA_036566925.1 Stenotrophomonas sp. | reverse complement strand
CACGATGCGCCTGCTCGATTTCGCCGAGGAGGTCGAGGTCGCCTCGGTGGTCCTGGGCAGCAACTGGCAGGACCCGCAGGTCCTGCAGCAATCGCCGGCACTGTTGCAGCACCTGTGGCTGGCCGGCCGCTACGAAGACGCGCTGCGCCTGCTCGATACGATCGAGCCGCGCGTCGGCCCCCATCCTTTGCTGCGCTACACGCGCGGCCAATTGCAGCAATACCTCGGCAACTTCGAGGCTGCCGCCAGCGCCTACGAAAACGCACTGGCGTTGGACCCGGCGCTGGCCGATGTCCACTGGGCCATCGCCAAGCTGCGCCCGGACGGCAGCGCAGCGCGTATTACGCGCCTGCGCCGGGCGCTCGCCACGCCGCGTTCGGAGACCGCTCGCGCGCAACTCCTATACGCGCTATTCCACGAACTCGACACCGCCGATGAGCGCGACGGGGCCTGGAGCGCGCTGGCCGAAGGCGCGGCGGTGATGCGCGCCGTAGTGGGCACCCCCGTCGCCAGCGCCAACGCCAACGCCGAAGCAATGATGGCAACCGCGCACCGGTTCGGCCCGACGCCGGCCGCGCCGGTCTCGCAACCACGCCCGGTCTTCATCCTCGGCATGCCGCGCTCGGGGACCACGCTGCTCGACCGCATGCTCGGCAACCACGGCTGGGTCACCAGCGCCGGCGAACGCAACGACCTCACCGCCGCGGCGAGCGAAATTTCCGACCAGTTCTATCGCGGGCTGCGCCAGTGCGCCGACCCACAGCATTTCCTCGCCAGCCAGGACATGCCGGCGATCGGCCACGCCTACCTGCAGCGCCTGCGCCGGGCGGCACCGGCCACCGCCGTGGCGATCGACAAGCACCCGCGCAACCTGTTCGAGCTGCCGTTGATCCTGGCCGCGTTGCCACAGGCGCGCATTGTTTGCGTGCGTCGCGACGCGATGGACGTGGCCTTCTCCAACTTCAAGGAACTGTTCCCCGGCGGCGCCTACGGCTACAGCTACGACTTCGCCGCGCTGGCCGATGAAGTCGAGCTGGCGCAACGCTGGATGGCACATTGGCAGGCGCGGGCACCGGAGGCGGTGCGCATCGTCGACTATCGCGACCTGGTCGAAAACACCGAGGCCACGCTCGCCGGCTTGCTCGACTTCCTGCAACTGCCGGCATGGCCCGGCCTGGCCGAGCCCGAACGCAACCTCGCACCGGTCAGCACGGCCAGCAGCGCGCAGGTCCGCGCACCGGTGCATCGCAACGCGCTCGATGCCTGGCAGCGCTACCGCGAGCCGCTGGCCCCGCTGGCGGAGCGCCTGCATACACTGGGCAAATGAGCACCGTCGCCAACGCCAGCCTTATCGCCGCCCTGGGCGCGCAGGCCGAACAACACGCCGCCGCCGGCAATTTCGACGCCGCCATCGCCTGCCACCTGCACGCGCTTGAACTGGCGCCGGGCCGCGTCGATAGCCTGCTGCAACTGTCCTACCTGCATTCGCTTGCCGGCCACTACCGCGCGGCCGAGGAGTGCCTGCAGCGCGCGCAGGCCAGTCCGCAGGCCACCCAGGCGCAGTTGCTCGGCATGATCCCGCGGCTGCGCACCTTCAATGACATCCCCGCCCTGCGAGAAGTATTGCGCCGGGTCGGCCCGGCTTCGCGCATGCCGGTGCAGGGGCTGATCACCGCGGCCTCGCACCTGACCTACGCCAACCTGCCCGAGCAGGCCATCGTCTATCTCGACGAAGCCAGGCGCGCCGACCCGGATTTCCCGCCGACGCTGCTGGCGCGCGCGCAGGTGCTGATGTACCTGGGACGCTTCGAGGAAGCCGAGCAGGACATCGTGCGCTCGCAGCGGCGAGCACCGGAGATCGCACAAGGCTACTGGCTGCGCGCGACACTCGCCCGGCAAACGCATGAACGCAACGGCGCCGCCGCCATCCGCCGCGAACTGGCGCGTCCGGGCCGCAGTACCGCGGACAAAGCCCTGCTGGAATTCGCGCTGCACAAGACACTCGACGACCTCGGCAACTACGACGAAGCCTGGCAGGCGCTGTCGCGCGGTTGCACCCACAAGCGCAGCACCCTGGACTACGACGGCGCGCGCACGCAACGGCTATTCGAGGCGCTGCGCGCGTTGCCGGCGCTGCCCGCGGCGGCGAACGACAGTGGCGGCGCCCGGCCGATCTTCATCGTCGGCATGCACCGCTCCGGCACCACGTTACTCGAACAGATGCTATGCGGCTCGCCGCAGGTCAAGGGCATCGGCGAACTCTACGATTTCACCAGCGCCATGCGCCACGCCACCGACCATCATTGCCGCGGTGTGCTGGACGAGGAAATCGTACGGCGCGCGCCGCACGCCGATCTCGCCACCGCCGGCCGCCGTTACCTGCACAGCACTGCCTGGCGGTTGCAGGGTGAAACCTGCTTCACCGACAAGCTGCCGTCCAACTTTCTCAATGTAGGTTTCATCGCCGCAGCGTTGCCGCAGGCGCGCATCGTGCACATGGTGCGCGACCCGATGGAGACCTGCTTCTCCAACCTGCGCGAATTGTTCTCCGAAGCGAATCCCTATAGCTACGACCTTGGCGAACTCGGCGATTTCCACCAGCACTACCACGCGCTCATGGCCCACTGGCACGCGCGCCTGCCCGGTCGCCTCCTCGATGTTTCCTATGCCCGGCTGCTGCGCGAACCGGAGGCGGTGATGCGGGAGGTCGCCGCCTTCTGCGGCATCGACTACACGCCTTCGATGCTGCAGAGCGAAGGTCGCCAGCGCGGCGTGGTCACGGCCAGTGCGGTGCAAGTGCGCGCGCGGCCGCGAGCCGAGGGAAGCCCTAAGTGGTTGCCCTATGCGCACTATCTAAGACCCCTCGCAGAGCGCGTTGGTGCTGCGTATTAAGTGAAATTAATGGATTCACCAGCCTAACTCCCAGCACAATCTGAACGGCACGCATTAAGTAATCTTTCACTACTCACTCACCTGAAAGAAACCAAATTTCGCAAAGTCGGCTCCCCCTCCGACATCTTTGCCAAGTTTGTTCACTTTTTGTCAGGAGAGAGTCGTGAACCGCCAACTCCCGCTAAATTCGGCGCGCCGTCGTAGCCCCCTGTTCGTTTCCCTGCTGGCGATCCTCGCCCCCGCTGTCGCCCTGCCCGCCTTCGCACAGGAGTCCGAGACCCCGACCAACCTGGACCGCATCACCGTCACCGGCTCGAACATTCCCCGCACCAACACCGAGACCCCTTCGCCAGTCCAGGTGGTTACCCGACAGGACATCGACCGCACCGGCAAGACCACGGTGGCCGAGTACCTGCAGACGCTGACCTCCGATGGCGCCGGCTCGATTCCCAAGACCTTCGGCAACGGCTTTGCCGGTGGCGGCGCCGGCATCTCGCTGCGCGGCCTCGGCGCCGGCTCCACCCTGGTGCTGTTGAACGGCCGGCGCATGGCCACCTACGGCCTGGCCGATGACGGCCAGAAGGTGTTCACCGACCTCAGCACGATCCCGCTCGACGCGGTCGAGCGCGTGGAAGTGCTGAAGGACGGCGCCTCGGCGATCTACGGCTCCGACGCCATCGCCGGCGTGGTCAACATCATCCTGCGCAGCGATTTCGAAGGCGCGATCCTGCGCGGCTCCTACGGCCTGTCCGACGACAGCGACGGCGACGCCAAGAAGGCGACCCTGACCGCCGGTACCGGCAACCTGGCCGAAGACGGCTGGAACGCCTTCTTCAGTTTGGACGTGGGCAAGACCGATTCGATCCGCGTCTCCGACCGCAGCAACCGCAAGTGGATCGGTACCGGCGACCTGCGGCCGTGGGGCTACAGCGCCGGCGGCAGCCAGTTCCTCGGCGGCTCGATCACTGGCGGTGGCACCGGCGGCGGCAATTCGCAGGTAGGCAGCGTATTCGTTCCGGGCACCACGCCGCCGAGCATGGTCTCGCTGCCCGGTTGCGACCAGCTGTCCGATGTCAGCCCGCAGGATGCCGGCGGCGGCTGCCTGTGGGACATGGCCGACTGGCGTGATATGACCCCCGAAGAGAAGTACGTCAACGTCTTCGGCCGCGCCACCTTCGCGATCAACGACAGCGCCGAGGTCTATACCGAGTTCGGCTACTCGAAGAAGGAAACCGTCTTCCACAACACCCCGTCCAACGTCTCCGGTGCTTGGGGCTATCCCGGCGGCCCGGTCAACGCCAACAGCGGCCCTGGCGCCGTGGTGCTAGGCGTCGGCCACCCCGACAATCCCTATGCCGAACCGGTGCGGGTGCGCTACAACGCCGCCGACGTCGGCGGCCGCACCACCGACAACACCAATGAGTTCATCCGCTTCCTGGCCGGCATCAAGGGCACCTGGGGCGAGTGGGATTACGACACCGCCTACCTGCACTCCTCGACCAACCTGGTCAACAAGCGCAGCGGCTTCCTGCGCTACAGCGCCGTGCAATGCGCGCTCGGCGACGCCGCCTGCCCGGGCGGAGTCTGGAATATCGGCCTGGGCGCCGATGCCAATCCACAGAGCCTGTACGACTACATCTCGCCGGAAATCCGCGCCTACGCCAAGTCGAGCCTGGACATGTTCGACTTCACCGCATCGCGCGCGATCTACGACCTCAAGGGCGGCCCGCTGTCGCTGGCCTTCGGCACCGAATGGCGACGCACGACCAACTCGCTGACCCCGCAGACCTACACCGACATCGGCGACATCATCGGCCTGGGCTATTCGGCCTACGACGGCACCCAGAACGTGTATGCCGGCTACGTCGAACTGTCCGCACCGGTCCTGGAGACCTTAGAACTCTCCGCCGCCGCGCGCTATGACAAGTACGAAAGCGGCGACGACGCGTTGAAGCCGAAGGTCGGTTTCAAGTGGAACCCGGTCGACTGGTTCGCCCTGCGCGGCACCTACGCCGAAGGCTTCCGCGCCCCGAACCCGGCCGAGAACGGCGACGGCGGCCTGGCCGCCTTCTCCAACGCGCTGGACCCGGTGCGCTGCCCCAACGGCACGCCCGCACCCGGCGGCACCCAGGACGACTGCGGCCTGCAGCCGGTGGCGATCATCACCACGCCGAACCCCGACCTGAAGCCGGAAGAATCCAAGAGCTACAGCCTCGGCATCGTGCTGCAACCGACCACCACCACCTCGATCACGGTCGACGCCTGGCGAATCAAGCGCACCGACGAAATCGCCCAGGGCTCGACCGCCGACGCGATCGCCAATGGCCAGGTCCTGCGCGACACCGACCTGCTCAACGGCGTCCCCGGCACCGGCAGCATCCTGGCGATCGACACGCAGTACGTGAACGCCAACTCGTCCAAGGTCGAAGGCGTGGACACCGACATCCGTCAGGACATCCCGATGGGTGCCTACGGCGACCTGCGTCTGGACCTGCAGTGGAGCCACATCAGCAAGTTCGAGCGTACCGAAGGAGATGTCACCCACGAATACGCCGGCACCCACGGCAACTGCGACGTCACCAACTGCATCGGCACGCCCAAGGACCGGGTGAACTTCGGTGCCACCTGGAACTACAACGCCTGGTCGGTGAGCGGCATCATCAATTACATCAGCTCGATCGACAACACGCCGGAGACCGGTGGCTCGAAGGACGACACCTGCCTGAACTTCCGCGCCGACGGCTCCCCGGCCCCGGGCGACTGCACCCTGGCCTCCTTCACCACGTTCGACCTGTCGGCCAACTGGAAGGCGACCGACATACTGGAAATCTTCGGCTCGGTGCAGAACGTGTTCGACCGCACCGCCCCGCTCGACCCGGCAACCTATGGCGCAATCAACTACAACCCGCTGCACTTCAGCGGCGCCGTGGGCCGCTACTTCACCCTGGGCGCGAAGGTGACCTGGAACTAAGAAAACACAGGGGTGTGTTGTTGCAGCCCGGGCAGCAATGCCCGGGCTTTTTCTTTTTCTTTTTCTTCTTTTTTTCTTTTTTTCTTTTTCTTCCTCACCCAACGCGCAGAACCATCGGGCGTCCGGGGGCAGACCCTTTCCGGGACCCTTGGCGACATGGATGTCGCCACGGAGCCTACAAGGATGTATTTACGGCGTGTCCCGGAAAGGGTCTGCCCCCGGACGCCGCGCGACCAACCATGCTCTAAAGCTCTAAAGCTTCAGGCCCGATGATAAGGATGATTGGCCAACATGGCCGCAGCCCGATACAACTGCTCGGCCAGAACCAACCGCACCAACATATGCGGCAGCGTCAAAGGCCCCAAAGACCACCGCTCATCAGCAACCCTGAGCACATCGGCAGCATGCCCCTCGGGCCCGCCGATCAAGAACGCCAGATCGCGCCCCAACGTGCGCCAATGCTCCATCCGCTGCGCCAGCTGCTCTGAACTGTACGGCTTGCCCGGCACATCCAGCGCCACCACATACGGCTGCTTCGGCAGCGCCGCCAACACCCGGCGGCCCTCATCATCAATCGCCCGCTGCCCATCGCGCCCCTTGCCACGCAGGCCGGGCTCGATCTCCACCAATTCCAGCGGCAGCCAGTGCGACAACCGCTTCTGATACTCGGCAAACCCCTGCGCCACCCACGCCGGCGCACGCTCACCGGTAGCCACCAGCCGCGCCTTCATCGCCGCGGCACCGCCGCGATCACTCGTCTTCGTCTTCGAGATCGACCGGGCGCTGGTCGCCTACCGTCCACAACCGCTCCAGCGCATAGAACTCGCGCACCCGCGGCAGCATGACGTGGACGATCACATCGCCCAGGTCCACCAGGATCCACTCCGCCTCGCGCTCGCCTTCCACGCCCAGCGGCATCAGGTCCAGTCGCTTGGCGAACTTCACCACCTCATCGGCAATCGACTTCACATGTCGGGTCGAGGTGCCCGAGACCACCACCATGTAGTCGGCCACGCTGGACTTGCCGCGTACGTCGATCTCGACCACGTCCTTGCCCTTGAGCTCGGCGAGCGCATCGCGAACCGTGGAAAGCAGCAGCGGCAGAGCCGGCGGCGGGGTGGGGATGCGGGTCTTGATGACTTGGGCTTGGCTGGTCAAAGCGGGCAACTCGAGGGGAATGCGGCGAATTATAGGCAAATGGCGTCGCCGGCGCGTTCAGCTGGGCGACGCGGCGTACAGGTGCTCGGCCGCGATGAATTCGGCCACGGCGGCCGGGACCCAACCACGGCCATCGCCACCATTGGCGATTTCGCCGCGCACCTGGCTGGCCGATTCGGCGCGCAACGGCTGCTGCAGCCGCCACAGCCGCCCGGCTGGCTCCTGCGCCAATACTTGCGTCGATTCGGCCCAGCGCCCCTGCGCCCACGCCGCCAATGCCGGCGGCAACGCCGCGTCCAGGCGGCTGCCGGGACGTTCGGCGACGATCAGGTGCGCCAACCCACCCAGTTCCTTCCAGCGATGCCACTGCGGCAGGCCGACGAAACTATCGGCCCCGAGCAGCCAGGCAATCGGCCGTTCCGGCCCATGCTCGTGGCGCAGCTCCTGCAAGGTGTCGTAGGTGTAGGACGGCCGGTCCAGGCGCTGCGCTCGCTGCAGCTCGCGCAGGTCCAGGCGCAGGCCCGGCTCGCCGGCAATGGCCAGGGAAATCATGTGTGCGCGCTGTGCGGCATTGGCGCCCGGCGGCGCGCGGTGCGGCGGGTCGGCGGCGGGGATCAGCGCCACCGGCACCTCGAAGGCGTCGCGCGCGGCTCGGGCAATGGCCAGGTGGCCGTCGTGGATCGGATCGAAAGTGCCGCCGTAGCACAGCACCAGGCCCTGCTCGGCGTGCGGGGCATGCATCCCGCCGCTCGCTCAGCCGGCCACGAGCAGGCGCACGGCGCGCGCCTCGGCCACCGCCAGCAGCAGGCGCTCGAGCGCGACCCAGGCATCGCCGTCGCCGCGACCCTTGGCGATGCGGTCGACCTTGGAAGCTTCGGCGACAAAACGTTCCCAGCGCCGCGGTTCGGCGTGCCGGGCCAGGGCGCGCTTGAACGGCGCCTGGCGCGACTCCCAGATGCCCTGTGCCTTCATCTCGCCGCCGAGATTGCCGCCACGGGCCTGCACCCGCGCCAGCGCGGCGGTCCGCAGCAATTCCTTGATGATGATCGGCATCAGGCCGGCCACCGCTTCGCCCTCGCCGCGCAAGCCGGCGAGCATGCGCCCGACCGCCGCCGGCTGCCCGGACAGGGTCGCCTCGGCGAGGCGGAACACGTCGTAGCGCGCCGCGTCGGCCACCAGCGATTCCATCGCCGCCAGGTCCAGGGTCTGGCCATCGGCGAGCAACGCCAGCTTGTCGATCTCTTGCGCGGCCGCCAGCAGATTGCCTTCCACGCGCTCGCTCAGGCGCTGCACCGCATCGGCATCGGCGCGCAGGCCTTTGGCGCGCAGACGGCGCTCGATCCATTCGGGCAGTTCGTGCGGCTTGATCGCCCAGGCCACGGCAATCGTGCCAAGACGGGCGATGGCATCGGCCCACTTGCCGTGATGCGCCTTGCTCCAGTCGTTGGCGGTGATCAACAGCACCACGTCCGGCGGCGGATTGGCGCAGAAGCCACTGATGACCTCGGCGCCCTCCTTGCCGGGCTTGCCGCTGGGCAGGCGCACTTCAACCAGGCGCCGTGCACTGAACAGGCTGGGCGCGTTGAAGCTCTGGTCGAGCTGGTTCCAGTCGAAATCGCGGCCGTCGGCATCGAACACCTCGCGCTCGCCGATGCCCTCGGCGCGCGCGCGCGCGCGGATGGCGTCGGCCGCTTCCAGCACGCGCAGGGTTTCCGGTCCGGCGATCAGATAGACCGGCTGCAACGGCTGGCCGCTCTGGCTGGCGAGCTGTTCGGGGCGAAGTTCCATGAGCGGCGGGGTTCAGCGGCGGCGCGGGCGCGCGCTCACTGCACCGGCGGCTGCACCGGCGCCGGCGAAGGCGTGGGCGCCGGCACGGGGGTGCCCGGGTTCTCCAGGCCTTGGCCATGCTCAAGGCGCGCACGCACCACGCTGTCGATCCGGCGCAGCATCGAGGCGGCCATGTCGCGGCGCAGTTCGGTGGCCAGGATCTCGCGCTCGGTCGCCGTACCGGTGGCGTCTTCCGGCGGCGAGACGTAGTCGCGCGACAGCTCGATCACCTGCTGCGGCACCAGTACCGTGCCATCGGCGCGCAGCAGGGTGAAGATCGCGGCGTAGCGCAGGCTGTATTCCTGCGCACGGCCTTCGGCGTCGATCGCGATCGGCAGGTCGCCCCAGCGCTCGGACAGTACTTGCAGCGTGGCGAAGCCGGTCTTGGCGTCGTCGTCGGCCAGGGTGGCGCCGGCTGCGACCAGGCCGCGGTTGAGGATCTTGACCAATTCGCTGTAAGGCGCGGCCGACTGCACCTTCACCGCCGGCGTGTCCGCCGGCAGGCTGAGCTTGTTGCGCAGATGGAAGCCGCAGGCGCTCAGGCCCAGGGTAAGGACGAGCGCGAGGAGGAAGGTGTGCGGGACTCGGGTCATGGAGACAGTCTGGGGCAGCGGGCGAAGGGCGGCAACCCGGATGCGGGCTGCGAGCGGGCTGCGCCAAGGCTGCCCGATTCGGCGTGAACGCGGCTTGAGGTCGCCGCGCGCACGCCGTCGCCGCCCTCAGGCGGCGACGATGTTGACGATCTTGCCGGGCACGATGATGACCTTGCGCACGCTGAGCCCTTCCAGGAACCGCGCCGTGTTCGGTTCGGCCTGCGCCAGCGCCTCGATCTGCTCGCGACCGGCATCGGCCGCGACCTCGATCGTGCCGCGCAGCTTGCCGTTGACCTGCACCGCCAGGGTCAGCGCGTCGCGCACCAGCGCGGCGGCATCGACCTGCGGAAAGCGCAGGTCTTCCAGCAAGGTCTCGCGGTGGCCCAACACCTGCCACAGCGCGTGGCTGGCATGCGGGGTGATCGGGTTGAGCAGCAGCACCATCGCTTCCAGCGCCTCCTGGCGCACGGCGCGGCCGGCGGCGCTGTCGTCCTCGAACTTGGCCAGGGTGTTGGACAGCTCCATCACCGCGGCAATGGCGGTATTGAAACTGTGCCGGCGGCCGTAGTCGTCGCCGACCTTGCCGATGGTCTCGTGGGTCTTGCGGCGCATGGCCTTCTGCGCGCTGTCCAGCGCGGCCACGTCCAGCGTGGCGACCGGGCCGGCTTCGGCGTGACGTTCCACCTGCGTCCACAACCGGCGCAGGAAGCGCGCCATGCCGTCCACGCCGGCTTCGTTCCACTCCAGCGACTGCTCCGGCGGCGCGGCGAACATCGAGAACAGGCGCACCGTGTCGGCGCCGTATTTCTCGACCATGGTCCGCGGGTCGACGCCGTTGTTCTTCGACTTGGACATCTTCTCGGTGCCGCCGATCTGCACCGGCTGGCCATCGGCGGCCAGGGTCGCGCCCACGACCCGACCGCGCTCATCGCGCTTGACCTCGACATCGGCCGGGTTGATCCAATCCTTGGAGCCGTCGGCATTGACGCGATAGAACGTCTCGGCGATCACCATGCCCTGGGTCAGCAGGTTGGTCGCCGGCTCGTCGCTGTCCACCAGCCGCGCGTCGCGCATGAGCTTGTGATAGAAGCGGAAATACATCAGGTGCAGGATCGCGTGCTCGATGCCGCCGATGTACTGGTCTACCGGCAGCCAATAGTTGCCGCGCTTGTCCACCATGTCGCGCGCGCCCGGCGAGGTGTAGCGGGCGTAGTACCAGCTCGACTCCATGAAGGTGTCGAAGGTATCGGTCTCGCGCTCGGCGGCCTGGCCGCATTGCGGGCAGGTGGTCTTGCGCCACTCCGGGTCGGTCTTGATCGGCGAGCCGGTGCCGCTGAATTGCACGTCTTCCGGCAACACCACCGGCAGTTGGTCCTCGGGCACCGGCAGCGCGCCGCAGCTGGCGCAGTAGATCACCGGGATCGGGCAGCCCCAGTAGCGCTGGCGGCTCACGCCCCAGTCGCGCAGGCGGTAGTTGATGCGGCGCTGGCCGCGGCCCTGGCGCTCGAAACGCTCGGCCAGGGCTTCGAAGGCACCGTAGTAGTCGAGCCCGTCGAACTCGCCCGAGTTCACCAGTTCCAGTTCACGGGTCTTGTCGCCGTACCAGTCGTGCCAGGTGCTGGCGTCGTACTGCTGCTCGGCGGCATTGCGCGGCGACTTCAGCGCGATGACCTGGCGGATCGGCAGCTGGTACTTGTGCGCGAATTCGAAATCGCGCTGGTCATGGCCCGGCACCGCCATCACTGCGCCGGTGCCATAGCCCATCAACACGAAATTGGCGACCCATACCGGCACCTTTTCGCCGGTGATCGGATGTACGGCCTTCAGGCCGGTATCCATGCCGCGCTTTTCCTGGGTTTCCAGTTCCGCTTCGGAGACGCCGCCCTGCTTCAGCCCGGCCAGCAGCTGCGCCAATGCCGGGTTGTGCGCGGCGGCGTGCTGGGCCAGCGGATGTTCGCCGGCGATCGAGACGAAGGTGACGCCCATCAAGGTGTCCGGGCGGGTGGTGAACACCCGCAGCGGCTCGACCGCCGCACCTTGGGCGTCGATCACGTCGAACTGGATTTCCAGGCCCTCGGAGCGGCCGATCCAGTTGCGCTGCATGGTCTTGACCGATTCCGGCCAGCCTTCCAGCGTATCCAGGCCATCCAGCAGTTCCTGGGCGTAGTCGGTGATGCGCAGGAACCACTGCGGGATCTCGCGCTTTTCCACCAGCGCGCCGGAGCGCCAGCCACGGCCGTCGATCACCTGCTCGTTGGCCAGCACGGTCTGGTCGACCGGGTCCCAGTTCACCACCGCATTGCGGCGATAGGCCAGGCCCTTGCGCATCAGCCGGGTGAACATGCGCTGCTCGTGCACGTAGTACTCGGGCCGGCAGGTGGCGAACTCGCGCGACCAGTCGATGGCGTAGCCCAGCGATTTCAGCTGGCCGCGCATATGGTCGATGTTGGCGTAGGTCCACTTCGCCGGCGCGGTCTTGTTCTTGATCGCCGCGTTCTCGGCCGGCAGGCCGAAAGCGTCCCAGCCCATCGGCTGCAGCACGTTCTTGCCGATCATGCGCTGGTAGCGGCTGATCACATCGCCGATCGTGTAGTTGCGCACGTGGCCCATGTGCAGCGCACCGGACGGATACGGCAGCATCGACAAGCAATAGAACTTCGGCTTGTCGGAAGTTTCGTCGACCTCGAAGGCGCGAGTGGCGTCCCAAAACGTCTGGGCGGCGGATTCGACCTGCTGCGGGTCGTAGGTGTGGGTATCGGCGGAGGACATGGAGACGGTCGGAACGCGACGGCGCAAAGCGTCAAAGGGTACCGCAGTGCAGCAGGCGGGACCAAACCCTGACCGCTTCGCCTCCCGTTCCCCTACTGGCTCAGGCCCCGCCCCGGCCAGCGCGCGGCCGCCACGCCGAACCAGCCGGCCCAGGCCGCAAAGCCCAGCCGCTGCGCCAGCGGCGCCGGCAACAGCGGCACGAAACCGGTGACCAGGACCACCGCGGCCGCGCCCCAGCACAGCCAGGCCAAGGCCCGGTCGCGCGCCAGGGTGGCCATGCCCAGCGCCAGCATTGCCGGGATGAAGGACACCTCCCACAGCAACCAGGCCGCCGAGTGCCACTGCGTTGCGCGGCCTTCCAGGTCGGTGGGGTCCAGTGGCAGCAGGCCCATGCCGGCGAACGCCAGGCCCGACAGGAACAGCAGTTGCACGCCGACACGATAATTCCAGGAGCGCTTGGCCGAATCGGCGGCGAACAGCGCCAGCGCGGCAAACGCAGCCAGCACGCCGGGCAGCACGAATCCGAGCAGGCAGAACGCGGTCGCATGTTCGATACCGGTCGCGCCCAGCAACGCCACCGGGTAGCGCCACTGCGAGTAGCCCGGCACGATCAGCCCGAACGTGGCCACCACCAGCACCAGCCACGGCAACAGCCCCATCGCCACGCCACGTCCCCACTGCACCCGCTTGTCCACGCCTGTCTCCTGCTGCGGCGCGCACGACCTGCGCGCCAGGCAGCAGATTGTCGCATTGCAGCGGTCAATCGGCTTGGCGGTTCAAGGTGTCGCGCGGCAGCTCGCCGAACAAGCGGCGATAGTTCTCGGCAAAGCGCGACAGATCCCACAATCCGCAGCTGAGCGCGATCGCCTTGACCGAACTGCGCTGCGGATCGGCGGCCGCCAGCCCGCGGTACGCCGCGCACAAGCGCAGCATCGACAGGTATCGATTCGGCGACATGCCCAGCAGATCGTCGAAGGCGTAGCGCAACGCGCGCTCGCTGACCCCGGTCGCGTTGCAGATGTCGTTGATATAGAGGTTGTGGCGCAGGTTCGCGCGCAGGTAGTCCTCGGCCCGACGCAGCATCCGGTAATGGGTGCGGCGGCCGCGGCCACTGACCGCGCGGACATTCAGGCCGGGGTGGGCCACGGCATCGCCGTGATGTTCCACCAGCCGGGGCAGTGACAGGCCCGGTGTCGTTGCATTGCCGCTGGCGATGCATTGGCCCAGTTCGGCATAGATGCGCTCTAGTGGGTGGCCGGCGGGTAGGTGCAGGTGTCCGAACCCGGCGTCGAGGGCATCCGGCTGGGCCAGCGCGTGCGCGGCGGGTTGCCAGCGCGCCTGCGGCAGCAGCGCCCAGATGATCGTGCTGCCGCCGCTGAGCACGAAGTCACCTTGCGCGCCGGGCGCCAGCGTCAATAGGCTACCGTTGGACAACGGCGCGCCGTGGCACCAACTCACCGATTCGTCGGTTTGCTGGACGCTGGCAAACAGCCAGCGATCGGCTGGCAGCACGAAACGCCCGCGGCAGGCGAACCCGGTCTGCAACGTGCACAACAGCGCGTCTTCGTGGACCAGGCGGTGGACCGTGGCTGCCGGCGAGCTGCCCTCAAGCAGGACCAGCTCCACTTCGCAGTCCTGCAGCAGGCGCGCCAAGCTCGACAGATCCGACGCGCCGCGCCGGGCGCCGTCGGCACTTCCCATGGCATCCCCCCTTCCCCTTTTGCCCGGCGAGCATGCGTGAAGGAGGCGCAAAAGTCATCGTCCTTCATGCTTGAGACCGGCGCATTTGCCACCATAGTGGGGTTCTCCTCTCTTGCCCCCCTGCCCATGTCTGACAAGCCGCACGTATTCGACGCCGTCACCGCGACCTTCGAGACCGAAGTCCTGCAGAAGTCCCTGCAGGTGCCGGTGCTGGTGGACTTCTGGGCCACCTGGTGCGGCCCTTGCAAGACCCTGACGCCGATCCTGGAAAAGCTCGCCGCCGAGTACAACGGCGCCTTCGAGCTGGCCAAGGTCGACGTCGACCAGGAGCAGCAGATTGCCGCTGCATTCCAGATCCGCTCGGTGCCGACGGTATTCCTGGTCAAGGACGGGCAGTTGGTGGACGGCTTCCCCGGCGCCTTGCCAGAGGGCCAGCTGCGCGAATTCCTTACCCAGCACGGCATCGTGCCGGCTGCCGCTGCCGCGCCCGAGGCGCCGGCCGAAATCGCGCCGCTGGACCCGGCCGAGCAGGTCGCGCAGCTGCGCGCCGCCATCGCCGCCGAGCCGGACAAAGAAGAACTGAAGCTCGACCTCGCCCTGGCCTTGCTGCGCACCGGCGAAGCCGACGAAGCCGGCCGCCTGCTCGACGCGCTGCCGGCCAATCTCGCCACCGACGATCGCGCGGTGCGCGCACACGCGCGCCTGGGCTTTGCCAATGCATTGAAGGATGCGCCGTCGCAGGCCGAGCTCGAACAGGCGCTGGCCGCCGATGCCAACGACCTGCGGGCGCGTCATTTGCTCGGTGTGCGCTTGCTGCTCGACGGCGCAGACGAAGCGGCGCTGGCACATTTCATCGAGTTGCTGCAGCGCGACCGCACTTACGGCGACGGGCTGCCGAAGAAGACCTTGATCGATGCCTTCCGGGTCATCGAGGACGAAGACCTGGTGGGGCGCTACCGCCGCAAGATGTCGGCGCTGATGTTCTGACCCTCGCGATGGCCCGGCCCCCCGGGCCATCCGTACCAGCGCGTATGGTAGGCTTGCGACCTCCCAGGCCTACCCCGTCGCCGTCTCATGAAAGCCTCGCTGTTCCGCCTCGGCCTCAACCTGTGGCCGCCGTTCCTGTTCCCTGGCATCCGCGTCACCGAGGTGTCGGAGGACTATCACTATGCGCGCGTCGAGCTGCGCATGCGGCCCTGGAACCGCAACTACGTCGGCACCCATTTCGGCGGCAGCCTGTTCGCCATGACCGACCCGTTCTGGATGCTGCTGGTGATGCAGAACATCGGCCGCGACTATTACGTGTGGGACAAGGCCGGCGCCATCGACTTCGTCAAACCCGGCCGCGGCACGGTGTTTGCCGAGTTCCGCATCGACGACGGCGTGCTCGACGAACTGCGCGCGGCCACCGCCGGTGGCGAGAAGACCCTGCGCTGGTTCGACACCGATGTGATCGACGCGCAAGGTGAAGTGGTGGCCAAGGTGCGCAAGCAGCTGTACGTCAAGCGCAAGCCGGGGCGTTGAAAGCAGTAGCGCTCGGCGCCATCGGCAGGCCAGAATCGGCCGACTCCCTACCGGCTTCGTCCATGCATCCGACTGTCCGCCTGCTCGCCTGCGCCCTGCTCGTTGCCCTGCCCGCCCTCGCCACCGCCGCGCCTTACCGCAGCGCGCAACAAATCATCGACGCGTCCCCGGCCAGCGATTGGCGCACGCTCGACCCGGCCAACACGCTGTACCTTGAACTGCCCAACGGCCGCGTCATCATCGAGCTGGCGCCGCAGTTCGCGCCGGCGCACGTGGACAACATCCGCACTTTCGCGCAAGAACACTTCTGGGACGGCACCTCGATCTACCGCGCGCAGGACAACTTCGTGGTCCAGTTCGGCGATGCCGATGCCGACGACCCGGCCAAGGCCAGGCCAATGGGCAAGGCCAAAACGCACCTGCCGGCGGAGTTCGCACGCCCGTCCAAGGGCCTGGCTTTTTCGCGCCTGCCCGATAGCGACGGTTGGGCGAAAGAGGTCGGGTTCGTCGATGGCTTTCCGGTCGGCCGCGACGGCGCCAACGGTCAGAGCTGGATCGCCCACTGCTATGGCGCCGTCGGTGCCGGCCGCAACAACGCACCGGACAGCAGCGTTGGCGCGGAGTTGTACGTGGTGATCGGGCAGTCGCCACGCCAGCTCGACAACAACATCACCGTCGTCGGCCGCGTGGTCAAGGGCATGGAATTGCTCAGCGCCACCGCGCGCGGCCCCGAGCCGATGGGCTTCTATGAAGATCCGGCCCAGCGCACGCCGATCAAGGCCATTCGCCTGGCCAGCGAAGTGCCGCAAGCCGAGCGCACCCCGCTGCAATTGCTGCGCACCGACAGCCAGACCTTCCGCGACGCCACCGAAGCGCGACGCAACCGCGTCGATGACTTCTACAAGCGCCCGGCCGGGCACATCGACCTGTGCAACGTGGCGTTGCCGGTGCGCACGCCGAAATAAGCGTTGCTCTTCAGCAGGTATCCCGCGCGCGGTTACGACGCGCGCAGGATCACCTTCATCGCCTTGGCCTGCGCGGCATTGCCGAACACTTCGTACGCCTGCATCACCTCATCCAGCGCGAAGCGATGGGTGACCAACTGGGCCGGATCGACCTTGCCGGTCTTCAGCGTCTCCAGCAGCATCGGCGTGCTGTAGGTACATACCAGGCCGGTGCGAATGGTGACGTTGCGGATCCACAGGTCCTGCAACTTCAGTTCCACCGCCGTGCCGTGCACGCCCACATTGGCCAGACGCCCACCCGGGGCCAGTATCGACTGGCAGGTATCGAAGGTGGCCGGGATACCCACCGCCTCCACCGCCACGTCAACGCCGCGCCCGTCGGTGAGCGCGAGGACTTGCTGCGCCGCATCGCCGTTGCCGGCATCGATGAGGTCGGTGGCACCGAAGCGCCGCGCCGTCTCCAATCGCGCCGGGTCGGTATCGATCATCACGATGCGCGCCGGCGAATAAAACTGCGCGGTCAGCAGCACCGCCATGCCGATCGGGCCGGCGCCGACGATCGCGACCACGTCGCCCGGCTGCACCTGGCCGTTGAGCACGCCGATCTCGAAGCCGGTCGGCAGGATGTCGCTGAGCATCACCAACGCCTCCGGGTCGACCCCGTCCGGCGCCGGGTACAGGCTGTTGTCGGCATGCGGGATGCGTACCTGCTCGGCCTGGGTGCCGTCGATGCGATTGCCGAGGATCCAGCCACCGTCGCTGCAGTGCGCGTACAACTGCTTCTTGCAGTTCGGGCAGCGGCCGCAGGAGGTGATGCAGGAAATCAATACGCGGTCGCCGGCCTTGAAGTTGGCCACCGCCGCGCCGACCTGCTCGACCACCCCCACGCCTTCGTGGCCGAGGATGCGTCCGGCCTCCACCGTCGCTACATCGCCCTTGAGGATGTGCAGGTCGGTGCCGCAAATCGTGGTGTGGGTGATGCGGACGATGGCGTCGGTCGGCGCGAGCAGCGTCGGCGCCGGCACCTGCGTCCATTCCTTGCGGCCGGGGCCGCGGTAGACGAGGGCATGCATGGGAACCTCCGGGGGTTCTGGGCGGCCGCAGGACAACAGCGGTCACGCCAAGCATGCGCCTCCCGGGGTAGGCGCGCCTGTGACCGGATGCCGCGGGGCGACTCAGCGCTTCTGGCTGAAAGCCACGCTGCCCAGGATCAACGCACCGGCGGCGAGCATGCGCAGGGTGATCGGCTCATGCAGGAACAACCAGGCAAACAGCGCGCCGAAGACCGGGATCAGGTAGGTCACGGTCGAGGCCAGCGCCGGCCCCACCCGATAGATCAGCCGGTAGTACAGCAGGAAGGCGAACCCGGTGCAGAACACGCCCAGGGCAACCGCGCTGGCCCAGGCAATGGCCGGCACCGGCGCCTGCGGCCAGTGCGTGGCCGCCAGCGGCAGCAGCAGGATCGCCCCGCACCCGAGGGTGGCCGCGCCGGAGGCCGCTGGCGGCAACCCGGTCATGTGGCGCTTGACCAGGTTGATGCCCACGCCATACAGCAGCGAAGCCAGCGCACCGGCGAATACCGCCGGGCCGATGCTCAGGCCGGCCGACTTGCCGGTGGCCAGCACCACCACGCCGACGAAGCCGATCAGCAGGGCGAGCGCCCGGCGCACGCCGATCTTCTCGCCAAAGAACACGAACGCGACCAGCGCGGCGAACAACACGGTCATCGCATTGCAGATCGCGCCGATCGCCGCCGGTGCGCGCTCGGCGCCCCAGGCGAACAGCAGGAAGGGAATGGCCGAGTTCACCAGGCCGATCGGCGCCAGCCACAGCCAGCGCTTGGGCGGGAACAACGCGCGCGACTTCCACAGGAACGGCGACAGCACCAGCGCCCCCAACATCAGCCGCACCTCGACCAGGGCCAGCGGCCCGAACGGTTCGGCGGCGATGCGCATGAACAGGAACGAGCAGCCCCAGATTGCGCCGAGCACGCCCAGTTCCAGCGGGGTGCGCCAATCGCGTCCGCGCGCGATCGTGGTCTCGGCTTGTGCCAGGTTGTTCATGCCATGTCCTTTGCGCTGCGCTTGTGGGGTTCGACGATGATCCGGCGGCGCAGGATCCGCACGCTGCCGACCATCAGCAGGCGCAGGTCCCGCACGATGTAGTCGGCCAGGGCCGCGTCGTCGATGTCCTCGCCGTCGATATCGAGCCGGAAGTCCTGGCCCTGCAGCCCGCCCCCATTGCTGAAGTCGATTTCGAAATCGAACACCACGCGACGCTGGACGGGAGCGGAGGGAGTAGCCATGGCGCCGGGAAGGACCGAAGGGTTGTCAGCTTCCTCCCGACCGGCAGGGCCGACAAGCGCGTAGTATCACGCACAGCGACAAATCTGATTCGTGGCTCGCCCTTGAACCTTCGCCCTACCTTGCTGCCCGCGCTGGGTGTCTTCGCCGTCGCCGCGCGCCACCAGAACTTCGCCCTGGCCGGCGAGGAACTGCACCTGACCGCCAGCGCGGTCAGCCACCACGTGCGCAAGCTCGAAGCGATCCTCGGCGCCACCCTGTTCCAGCGTCATGCGCGCGGCGTCACCCTGACCGCCGAAGGCCGCCAGCTCGCCGATGCGGCCAGCGCGGCACTGGCCGACATCGGCGCCGTCGCCGGCGACCTGCGCCCACCGCCGGAAACGGTGCCGCTGCGACTGAACACCCTGCACTCGATCTCCTATTGCTGGCTGCTGCCCCGACTGCCGCGCTTTTGCGCCCTGCACCCGCATGTGCGGCTGGAAATCCACACCGGCAGTGCCCTGACCCGCTTCGAGGACGGCGGCCCCAACCTGGGCATTCGCTACGGGCCCGGGCGCTGGCCCGGGCTGACCGCGCTGCCGCTGATGGAAGATGCGCTGTTCCCGGTGGCCTCGCCGGCGCTGCCGCAGCTGGCCGACCTGCAAGGCCCGGCCGATATCCTGCGGCTGCCGCTGCTCTCGGACATGTCCCCGCAAAGCTGGCGCGACTGGCTGCGCGCGGCCGGCGTCCGCGGCGCGCGCCTGCCGCCGATGCACAGTTTCAGCGACAGCACCGAAGCATTGCGCGCGGCCGTTTACGGCATGGGCGCGGTGCTGGCGCGCAAGCTGGTCGCGCAACCCTACCTGCAGCGCTACGAACTGGTGCGGCTGCCGGGACCGGCGCTGCGCCCGCGCTATGCCTACTACATCGTCCACCCCGAACATCAAGCGCCCAGCGCCGCCGCCGAACTGATGATCGACTGGCTGCGCCGCGAAGCATTGGACGAGCGCACGCCACTGCCGCCATTGCCGGCAGAGCTGATGGGGATGCCATGAACGCCGGCTGCGTTCGGCCTGGCGTCCTCACTTCTTTTTTTCGCCCGCCTGCCTAGGCTGGAGCCCCCTGTAACGGAGAGCCAACCATGCCCACCCTGCGCCTGCGCATCACCGGCAGCGAGGACGATGCCCGCGCCATCAGCAACTTGCTGCTGAGCATCGACGGGATCGAACACGTCGAGGAAGTGGACGACCTGATGCCACACCTGGACGACGACGATTCCAGCTCGGCCGGGCTATCCGATGACGAAGGCCCGGGCACGCACGAGATCGAGGTCGAAGCCGGCAACGACGCCACCGCGCAGAAGGTCCGCGATGCCGTGCAGGAGTTGGCGCTGGAACTGGACGTGTTCGTCGAGTTCGAGCAGGACGAGGGTTAGGGTTCGCTAGCTGACTATCTCGACGCCTCACTGTAGGAGTCAAGCAAGCTTGCGCCGCTTGCGCCGCCACCACACCCTGGCCAGCCACACCAGCACTGCCAGCAATATCGCCGGCGGCAACACCCCGGCGATAAAGCGGATCACCAGGGCCACGCTGCCAGTGAAGATTTCGCCGGTTTCCGATAGTGCTTGTCCCAGCTCGCTGCGCCGCTGTTCGGTGCCGACCGCACTGAAGTTGATGGTCAACCGCTGCGTATCGATTCGCCGCTTCTGTTGTGCCGCCTCCTGGCTGGCCTGCTGCAAGCCGCCTTCGATCTCCGCCAGGCGCTGCGAGAGCGTGAGCAGGTCCGCCATTTTCAGGTCGCCGCGGCGCTGGTACTCCAGCAGCCGCGCATGTTCGTTCTCCAACCGCGCCCGGGTCCGGCCGGTGTCGGCGACTTGCTGGGCGAGATCCTCGGCGCTGCTGCTGCGCGAGGCGATCTCCCCGCTTTCGCCGGCCAACTTGATCAACGGCTCGACCGCTGCCGGCGCGCTGCGCACGGTGATCTCGCCCTCGGGCGAAGGATCGCCTTCCTCGCTGATGTGCAGCACCGCGCAGTCGCCGAAGCGCTGCTGTTGGCAGGCGTCGCGCACGGCGGCGACATGCTTGGCGATATCGGCGCCCGGCAAGCGCACGCTGACGTCGTGCTCATAGGCCAGGAACGTCCCTTCGGGTGCTTGCAGCGCCTTCGCCGGCGCGGGCGCTGCGTAGCGCTCCGCCGCCACCTGCATGCGGTCCAGCGACGAAGCATCCGCGGCAACCTCGCCCGCCTCATGCCGGCCACACCCGGTCAGCGCGAGCAGCACCGCTGCGGCCAGCGCCGCGCGTGTGGCGCTCACAGCGCCGCCCCGTCGAACGTATTGATCTGCAACGCAGCCAGGTCCAAACCGGGCACGCAGCGCAGGTTGACCGCGGCCATCAGCGCGCCGCTGCGGGGGTCCACCGCCTCGCTGTAGGGCGCGATGCCGCAATCGCGGCAGAAGTGGTGGGCAATGTGGTGGTGGTTGAAGCGGTACTCGGCCACGCCTTGCGCAGGCAGGCCTTCGGCCGGCGCATCCAGCACCAGCGCCTCGCGCGGGCCAAACCACAGCAAGCCGCCGCGCCGCCGGCACAACGAGCAGTTGCAGTCCATGGCCTCGGTGATCGGCGCATCGGTGGTCAGGGTGAACGCGATGCGGCCGCAATGGCAGCTTCCCTGGTAATGCATGGGGGTCCCTCCGCATGGAAAGGGCCAAGGTAATCCAAAGGCATGTGCGCAGGCACCCCCACCCGGCCTATCCTCGGGACTTTCGTCCAATCCGGAAGCCCCGATGCGCAAGACCCTGCTTACCGCCGCCCTGCTGGCCGCCCTCGCCGGCTGCCAGAAACCGGCCGACCCCGCCGCCCCTGCCGCCGGCCAGCCGGCCGCCTCCCAGGCCGACGCCGCGCAGGACGCGCGCTTTGCCGAACTGTCCAAGCAGGCGCTGGACACCTGGATGCAACTGTCCCCGGTCGGTGCCACCCAGACCGGCGACCACCGCTTCGACGGCCAGATCGACGATCTCTCCGCCGCCGGCCGGCAGAAGGGCCTGGACGCCAGCAAGTCGCTGCTCGCCGAACTGGACAAGATCGACGTCAAGCAGCTCTCGCGCGAGAACCAGGTCGACGCCGCGATCCTGCGCAACCAGCTGCAATCGGATATCTGGAACGCCGAAGTGCTGCAGAGCTGGGCCTGGGACCCGCAGGTCTACAACAACCTCGCCGGCAGCGCGATCTATGGCCTGATGGCGCGCGAATTCGCGCCGCTGCCCGAGCGCATCAAGTCGGCCACCGAGCGCATGGAGAAGATCCCGCAGATCTTCGCCCAGGCGCGCGAAAACCTGGACCCGGCACGGGTGCCGCTGATCCACGCACAGACCGTGGCCAAGCAGAACCAGGGCATCCTCTCCATCGTGGAGACCTTCATCGTCCCGCACCTGGGCGAACTGGCACCGGCCGATGCCGCGCGCACCAATGCCGCCATCGACGGCCTGAAGAAGGCGGTGGCCGAGCAGCAGACCTGGCTCGACAAGACCCTGGTGCCGAACGCCAAGGGCGATTTCCGCGTCGGCGCCGAGAAGTACGACCAGAAACTGAAGTTCGCCCTGGTCTCCTCGCTGTCGCGGCAGGACATCAAGCAGCGCGCCGAGGCTGAGCTCAAGCGCGTGCGCGGCGATATGTACGGCATTGCCCGCGAAGTGTTGAAGGACAAGCCCGGCGCGCCGGCCCTGCCCGAGCAGCCGAACGACGAACAGCAGCAGCAGGCGATCGAGGCGGCGCTGGAATTGGCCTATGCCGAACACCCGGCGCGCGACAAGGTCGTCGACGACGCCAAGGCCGCGTTGAAGTCGGCCACTGACTTCGTCCGCGAAAAAGACCTGGTCACCCTGCCGGACGCCCCGGTCGATGTGATCCTGATGCCCGAGTTCCAGCGCGGCGTGGCCGTGGCCTACTGCGACTCGCCCGGCCCGCTGGACAAGAACCTGGCTACGTTCTTCGCCATCTCGCCGATTCCCGATGACTGGAACGACAAGCAGGCCGAATCGTTCCTGCGCGAATACAACTCGCGGATGATCCACCTGCTGTCGATCCACGAGGGCATTCCGGGCCACTACCTGGAAGGCTGGCACTCCTCCAAGTTCCCCTCCACCCTGCGCGCGGTGCTGCGTTCGGGCATGTATGCCGAGGGCTGGGCGGTCTACACCGAGCGGATGATGCAGGAGCAGGGCTACCTCGATAACGACCCGTTGTTCCACCTGGTGCAGCTGAAGTTCTACCTGCGCTCGATCGCCAACGCGATCCTGGACCAGGGCGTGCACGTGGATGGCTGGAGCCGCGAACAGGCGATGCACCTGATGACCCACGACGCCTTCCAGCAGGAAAGCGAAGCCTCGGGCAAGTGGGTGCGCGCGCAGCTGTCCTCTGCCCAGCTGCCCACCTACTTCGTCGGCGTGCAGGAGCACCTGGATACGCGCAAGGCGGTGCAGGACAAGTTGGGCGACAAGTTCAACCTCAAGGCCTACCACGACCAGATGTTGTCCTACGGCGCGCCGCCGGTTCGCTTCGCGCGCGAGCTGATGCTCGACCAGCCGATCGAGTAATCCGACGTAGCCGAGGGATCGATATCGCGCCCGGCTTCGGCCGGGCGCTTTCGCAGGCAGCACTTACATCGAGGAACTGCAAGGATGAGTTCGAACGCAAATGAACCCAGCGGCCTGGGCGGCTGGTTGGCCCTGGTGATCTTCGGCATGTTCGCAAGCCTGGTGCGAATCCCCTGGGACATGTGGCGGCTGCACGTGCCGCTGTTGCTGGATGGAACCCTGGCCAAGTTGTCCGATCCGCAGCATCCGGCCTACCACCCGCTGTGGCTGCCGTTTTTCGGCGTCGAAGTGCTGGCCAACCTGGCGACGCTGGTGTTCACCGTGGGCCTGATCGTGCTGGTGTTCAAGCGCTCGCGCTATGCACCGGCGGCGGCCATTGCCTGGTACGTGTACGGGCTGGCCTTGGTCCTCGGCGACTACGCTATGTGGCAGCTGATCCCGGCCATGGCAGAGCAGCCGGTCGATCCACAGTTCATCCGCGATCTTGCCCGCAGCCTGCTTGTGACGCTGGTCTGGGTGCCGTATTTCCTGCGCTCGCGGCGCGTGCGCAATACCTTCGTGGTGGATTGGCCGCGGCTGCCGGGACGTTCCGCGGCCAGCGCGCCTTCGATCGTCCAGGAACCGCCCGTGCTGCCGTGACACCGGCGGCACCCTGCACGCCGGTCACTCGCTCGTCATCTGCAGCCCTTATCTTCCGCGCACTTTGGCGGCGGGGGCGGCGACATCTTGGGCGAGCACGCACGACGCGGCCTGGCACGCATGTTCGCGGAGAAGGCGCCGGTGCTGCGGGGCTTTTTCAGCCGGCGCGGCGCGCACGACGAGGCCGAGGATCTGGTGCAGGAAACCTATCTGCGCTTGCTGCGCGCGCATCATGCACAAGGCGAGGCCATCACCAATCCCGAGGCCTACCTGTTTACCGTGGCATTGAACCTGGCGCGCGAGCAGGCGGTTCGCCGGCAGCGCGCGCCTTTGTCCATGGATGAGTACGAGGCGGTGGCGCAGCAGCTGGCCGCAGAGGATTCGGTCGAGGATGCGGCGGCGCGGACACAACGCGGCCAGCGACTGCAGGCGTTGTTGGCAACGTTGCCCGAGCGCACCCGCGCCGTGCTGGTGATGCAGTACCGCGACGGCCTGAGTTACAAGCAGATCGGCGAGCGCATGGGGGTCTCCCCGCACATGGTCAAGAAGCATGTGGTGCGCGGCTTGGCGCATTGCCGCCAGGCCATGGCCGAAGAGGCCGAAGCATGAGCCCGCGTCCACAGCGTCCGGATGCCGAACTAACCCAGGCTGCCGCCGAATGGCACGCGCTGCATCGCTCCGGCGACCTCAGTCCGGCGCAGCAGGCGCGCTTCATGGCCTGGTTGCTGGGTTCGCCCGAGCACCTGCGCGAATACCTCGCGCTGGGCCGGCTCGCCGCCGAACTGGGGGCCGCCCTGCGCGACCTGCCGCTGCACTTGCCTGCCAATGACCTGGCAACGCCGCGCCGGACCGACAACGTGGTCGCCCT
>DATCVI010000019.1:0-4244 GCA_036566925.1 Stenotrophomonas sp. | reverse complement strand
TCCTGGACAGACAACCCAATCCCACTCAAATGACCGAACAGGCTTACATGCACAAATGCCGTAACAATCGGGAAAATAGCGGGATTCAGGTGATGAAGGCGGCCCGAACGGGCCGCCAGGGTTCAGCAGAGGGGTTTGTTGCCATACCAGCGCGGTGTGTAGACCCAGTCGCCACCTTCGGCGCGGGGGAACACGCAGGTGGTGGACGAGCCGATCAGCACCATGGTGCGCATGTCCACTTGCTCAGGCGTGAGCTCACCGAGTGTGGTGACCCGCAGCGTCTGGCCGGGCCGGCCGATATCACGGCCCAGAACCACCGGGGTTTGCGGCGTACGGTGCTGTGCAACGATTTCCAGAGCACGGCCTAACTGCCACGGTCGAGAACGGGATATCGGGTTATAGAAAGCCAGCGCCAGATCGGCTTCGGCGGCCAGGTCCAGACGCTTCTCGATGATCGACCACGGCTTGAGGTTGTCCGACAGCGACATCACGCAGAAGTCATGCCCCAGCGGTGCACCGGCCTGAGCGGCGGTCGCCAGCGAAGCAGAAACCCCCGGCAGAATCTCCAGATCGACGCTGTGCCAGGCCGGCTCACTCGACTCGTGCAAGGCTTCGAGCACCGCGGCGGCCATGGCGAACACGCCGGGGTCACCGGACGAGACCACAATCACCGAACGCCCTTGGGCCGCCAGTTCGAAGGCGTGACGGGCACGCTGCATCTCCTCGCGGTTGTCGGTGCAATGCAACACTTGATCCGGTCGAAACGGGCCGGCCATGCGTACATAAGTTTCATAACCGAGCACATCCGTGGCTTTGGCCAGTTCGGCCTTCACCGCAGGCACCATCAGTTCCGCGGCACCCGGGCCCAAACCGATCACCGCCAGCCGACCGCGAGGGCGGCCGATCTGTGCGATATCCAGCGGTTGTTCGGCAATCGCCAGCGCCAGGTTTGCGTCGATCGGGAGAATTGTCGCGTCGGGAACAGCCGTGCGAGCCAACTCGCCGGCATCGTTGGCGGGGGAGGCAAAACGCAGCGGCACCCCCAGTTCAAGCGCCGCTTCGCGCAACGCCGGGCTGGCCATCTCCGAGACCGGCGCCAGTAGGCACGCCAGCGATTGAACGGCGACTCGCGCCTGACGCAGCGCCGCGCGAATCGCCTGGGGCAAATCCGCCATCGTGGCGCTGACAGCCAACAACACACTGCGCGGGTAGATCAACAATTCATTGGCGGCCGGCGTCCGTTCGGCGCTGCCGACATGGATCGACAAATGCGCCTGAGGATCTTGCGGCAACTGTGCTTGCGCCAACCAAGGTGCAGCGCCTTCGATGCGCACGTGTTCGCCAGCCAGCAAGTCCGAGACGAAGCGCTTGCCCAACTCCAGATCGCCCAAGGCATAGCCGCTGGGTGGATTGAGCAGGCAGGTGCCGAAACGCAATTCACCGCTGGTGGTGATCGCCGCCGCGACGTCGAGGCCAGCGGCAATCTCGCGCGCCATGACATTCACCCCGCCGAGACCGCCGAGCAGCGGCACCACTGCGCTACCGTCTTCGGCCACGGCCAGCACCGGCGGCTCGGCACCTTTTTCCAGCAGCAACGGCGCCAGGGTGCGGATCACAATCCCGGCGGCGCACAGCGCGATGATCGGCGTGTCCTGTTGATAAAGTTCGCGCAGGGTCGCGCCGAACTCGTGATAAACACGGTCCGCGCCTTCGACCCGTTCGGCCAATCCATGGATCAGCGCGCCCGGATACACCTGCTGAATCTTGCGCGCAGTCGCGAGGCTGCCATTGCCGAGAATGACAATCGCCGGAGCGGAATGGGCCATCAGCCTTGCCACCTTTCACCGGGAACGATGATCAGCGAGAAGTACGGCGAGGACATCGGCTCGACCTGATCCAGCGGCACGATTTTCTGATTGGCCATGGTCGCGCGCTCGACGTACAGCGCACGCTCCGCCAGACCGAGTTCTTCGAGCACCTGACGGACCTTGGGAAAATTGCGCCCCAGTTTCATGATCACCGCCGCATCGGCATCGGCCAGTCGCCGCTTGAGGTCTTCGTGCGGCAGCACACCCGACAACACCGACAGGCTCTGATTGCGATACACCAGCGGCGCGCCGAGTACCGACGCACCGCCAAGCATCGAGCAGACGCCCGGCACGACTTCGGCTTCATAGCGTTCGGCCAGACGATCGTGCAGGTACATGTAGGAGCCGTAGAAGAACGGATCGCCTTCGCAGATCACCGCCACGTCACGGCCAGCGTCCAGATGCGCGGCGAGTTGTTCGCCAGCCGCATCGTAGAAATCGCTGATCACTTGTTCGTACGACAACGGCGCCGGCAGCGCTTCGGTGGTCACCGGGTAAACCAGCGGCAGCAGGGTTTGTGCGTCCTGCAGATGCGCTTCGATGATGCCGAAGGCGTTGCCCTTCTTGCCCTTGGCGACGAAGTACGCCACCACCGGAGATTCGCGCAACAGGCGCAAGGCTTTGACGGTAATCAGTTCCGGATCACCGGGGCCGACGCCCAGGCCAATCAAACGTCCAGGTTGCTGCATCATTCAATCTCCGTGGCGAGGGCGTTGACGGCGGCGGCGGCCATGGCACTACCGCCCAACCGGCCTTGCATGATGACGAAAGGCACGCCACGGCTGTCCGCCGCGAGCATCGCCTTGGATTCGGCGGCGCCGACGAAACCCACCGGGAAGCCGAGGATCAGCGCCGGTTTCGGCGCGCCGGCGTCGAGCATCTCCAGCAGATAAAACAGCGCGGTCGGCGCATTGCCGATCACCACCACGCTGCCCTCCAGGTGCGGACGCCACAGTTCCAGCGCGGCAGCGGAACGGGTGTTGCCCAACTCGCGGGCAAGCTCCGGGACGCTGTCATCGCGCAGTGTGCAGATCACTTGGTTATTGGCCGGCAAACGCGCGCGGGTCACGCCTTCGCTGACCATCCGCGCGTCGCACAGAATCGGTGCACCAGCCGCCAACGCATCGCGCCCGGCCTTGCCGGCGCCTTCGGAAAATTGCAGCCCGTCGATGGCCTCGACCATGCCGCAGGCGTGGATCACCCGCACCGCGAGTTTCTCCAGATCGGCCGGAATACGCGCAAGGTTGGCCTCGGCGCGAATGATCGCGAAGGAGTTGCGATAGATCTCCTGACCGTCGCGGATGTAATCAAGCATCAAGGGAGCTCCGTGAGCGGGCGTCGAGCAAGGTCGCGACCGCTTCAATAGTAAGATTGCGTGCGTGCAGCGCGCCGAAACCCGGCTGTGCTGCGTCGCGAAAATAGAGGTCGTAGTGACCGGGTGAGACTGCCAGCAACGTCGCTGGCGTGATGTGTGCCGCCGCGCAGGAACGCGCGCAGCCAGACAGATGCACATCAAAGACTTGGCCTTGACGTTGCAACAACGTCGCCAGTTGCAGCGCATCGCCTTTGGTGTCGGACAGGCCTTTGCCGCAACCCGCCGAACCGGTGCAGGCAATCAGATGCGCCAAGGCATCGTCTGCCGAACAGCGCAGGCGCAAACTTTCCAGGCTGTGGATAACTTGAGCGGCGTCGTCTTCGTGGATATCTGGCAGCAGCAGGCTTTGCCAAGGCGTGAAGCGCAGACTGCCATCGCCCCTTTCACGGGCCAGTCGTGCCGCGCCCCGAAGCATGGCGGGATCGAGCCGGCCCAGAGGCGGCGTCGCGCCGACATAGACACGGCCGGTTTCACGCTGGGGATGAACACCGATATGCAGAACATTCGAGTTCGTAACGCGCGCCCCGCTCACAATGGACAGTAGCGGCACACGTTCGGCTACTTGAGCGACAAGCCCGGCCACCGGGTATTCGGCCAGCAGATGACGCATGCGCGTCTGGTCGGGACGCGCCAGATCGAGGAACAACTCAAGCACCGCGATCACCAGCGCATGGCCGTTTTCCAGTCGCACCGCGCCCGACGGAGTCTGGGTCGGGCAACCCGCCAGACCGAAGGCCAGCACACACTCACCCTCGTGCTCAACGGCGCTCAACCACAGGTCATGAGGATGTTCGAGCATCGCCAGGCTTTCGCCGCCATCGAGTTGCACGGCAAATTTGGCGCTCAACTGGTGAAAACGCTCATGGCTTTGCAGGCTGGTGAGGATCTGTTCGGCCAACGGGCGCGTATCGAGCAACATCTGCCGGTCGATCCCGGCGCTCGGGCTGAGCATCAGATTGCGCACATCGTCGCCCGCCGCGGTACGCGGGCCCAATCCTGCG
>DATCVI010000018.1:0-2971 GCA_036566925.1 Stenotrophomonas sp. | reverse complement strand
GCCCGCGTTTGATGGCGGACATGGATGCCTGGGGATACACCTATCGGCTTGGTTCGACGCAGGCGTGGTTCGAGCAAGATGCCGACGACGCACGCGATTGGCTGCTGAAGCGCGAGCTGCTGCCGCGCTGATTCCACTGGCGTGGTGACACGCGGATGCGGCGCTCCAACGACGACTGAATGACCACGGATATTTAACGCAATCGGTGCCGTTGCGCGGATGCTTGTCGGCAACGCGGCGTGGATCATCGCCGCGTCCTCCGTTGTCGCGATGGAAAAAATGATTCCTGCAGCGCCGTCCGATCTTCCGCGTCGATCCACTCCACTCGGTCCTCCCTCGCTGCTCACCCATCTGTGGCTGCCCTCACTTGCGCTATGGGTGCTTAGCTATTGGCTGATGGCCCGTGCCGGCGATCAATGGCTGGCCGACGCGCTCTACCGCGTCCAGGGCGGCCAGTGGCGATGGCAGGACGCCTGGCTGACCGAGCAGTTGCTGCACCGCGGCGGCCGCATCGCCAGCGTGATCGCCGGGTTGGGGGTGATCATCGCCGCGGTTCGCGCCTGGCGTGGCGGCGCGCGCGCCTGGCGCTGGCCGCTAACCACGCTGGCGACGAGCATTGTCCTGTCCACCGCGCTGGTCTCCCGGCTCAAGGCGTGGACGCAGGTGGATTGCCCCTGGGATCTGCTGCGCTACGGCGGCGATCGTCCTTTGCGCGGCTTGTTCGAAGCCAGCCACGCCAGCGAGGGCGCCGCCTGCTTTCCGGCCGGACACGCCAGCGCAGGCTACGCCTGGGTCGGCCTGTACTTCTTCGCCCGCGCCACGTACCCCAGCAGGCGCTGGGCCGGCCTGGCGATCGGATTGTCGGCTGGCATGCTGTTCGGGTTCTGCCAACAGCTTCGGGGCGCGCATTTTCTCTCCCACGACCTGTGGACGCTGGCGCTGTGCTGGGGAGTGGCGCTGTTGCTGTTCCGCCGCATGCCAGGGGCCGCAAGTCCGGAGGCGACCGCATGAGCGGCCGACTCGGACCCGCACTGGCGGCACTACGCCTACACGGCAGCCGCTGTTGGCAATGGCGACCGCAGGTGTCGGTGGAATCGCTGCTGCTGGCGACGTGCCTGTTCTTCGCGCTGGCGTGCAATGCCTCGTTCTGGCGCAGCGCGCTGTCCTGGAGCGGCGGCGGCATCGGATTCGCGGCGAGCCTGCTAGTGCTGCAGGTTGCTATCCACGCCTTCGTGCTGGGCCTGCTCGTCTGGCGTTGGAACGCCAAGCTGTTGCTAGGCGCCCTGATCCTCTGCGCAGCCCTTGCGGCCCATTACATGGGCCGTTACCAGGTCTACATCAATGCCGAAATGCTGCGCAATGTGCTGCAAACCGACCCACGCGAGTCGCGCGAACTGGTCACCCCGGCGCTGGCACTGGCGTTGCTGTTGTTCGTGGTACCGCCCACGCTGGCGTTGTGTCGGATCCGCCTGCGCAAGCGCAGCATTGGCCGCGCCCTGCTGATCCGGCTGGGCTTTCTCTGCGCGGCGTCCGTATCCGGTCTCGGCGCGACGCTGCTGTGCTTCCAGGACCTGTCGGCATTGATCCGCAATCACCACGAGATCCGCTACCTGGCCACGCCGATCAACATGCTCGCAGCGGCACGCTCGATCATGAAGTCCGCCACTTCCGCGCCCCGCGGACCCAAGCGTCCACTCGAGCACGACGCCGTCGCAACCCTGCGCACAGCGGGCACGCGGCCGCGGCTACTGGTCATCGTGCTGGGTGAAGCGGCGCGCGCCCAGAACTGGGGCCTCAATGGCTACGCGCGCCAGACCACGCCGGAACTGGCCAAGCTCGCGGACCTGGTCAACTTTCGCGACGTGCGTTCGTGCGGGACCAGTACCGAGGTCTCGGTGCCGTGCATGTTCTCGCCGCTAGGTCGCCACGATTACGATCAAAAAACGATCCGCTCGCAGCAGTCACTGCTGCACGTACTGGAGCATGCCGGCATCGGCACCTTGTGGCGCGACAACCAGAGCGGCTGCAAGGGCGTGTGCGAACAGCTCCCGACGCAGTCGTTGCAGGATGCCGAAGTTCCCGCACTATGCCGCGACGGCCGCTGCCTGGATGAAGTGCTGCTGGAGGATTTGCCCGCACAGGTCCGCGGCCGCGCCGGCGACCGCGTCGTGGTGCTGCATCAACTGGGCAACCACGGGCCCAGTTACTTCCAGCGCTATCCTTCCACGTTCAAACGTTTCGTGCCGGCCTGTGAAGATCCGGATCTTGGCCGGTGCAGCCGCCAGCAGATCGTCAACGCCTACGACAACGCCCTGCTCTACACCGACCACTTCCTCAACCGCACTGTCTCCGTGCTACAGGCCATGGATGACTACGACAGCGCCATGCTCTACGTCTCCGACCATGGCGAGTCGCTGGGCGAAAAGGGCCTTTACTTGCATGGGGTGCCGTATGCGATTGCGCCACGGGAACAAACCCGGGTCCCGATGGTGATGTGGTTTTCATCGGCGTTCTCCGTGGCCCGCGGCCTGAACCTGACGTGCCTGCAGCAGCGCGCGCAACAGCCTGCCGATCACGACAACCTATTCGCCTCGATACTCGGCCTGATGCAGGTGCGCACGCGCATCTACGACGCCTCGCGCGACCTGTTCGCCGGCTGCGTCCGCCGCTAGCGCGCCAGCGAAGAAGACAGGTCGAGCGAGGCGATGGTCCCGCGCCCCTCGACCGATTCGAACTGCAACTGCCAGCCCAGGTGCTCGCAGAGCCGGCCGATCAGGTCCAGGCCGATGCCGGCGCCGCGCCCGCTATGGTTGCCGCGCGCCATCCGCGCGTAGATGGCGCTGATTTCTTCCGGCGACATGCCATGGCCGGGATCTTCGATGCGCACGGTCGCCGGTGCCGACAACACGATACGGATCGTGCCGCGGTCGCTGTTCTCGATCGCATTGCGCAGCAGGTTGCCGATGGCCGC
>DATCVI010000017.1:0-4780 GCA_036566925.1 Stenotrophomonas sp. | reverse complement strand
GTCCTCGCTGTCCACTTCGTTGACCAGGAAGCGGCCGCCGGCCAGGTCGGCCCAGGCCAGGCCGTAGCCCGCCCTGCCGCGCGACAGCGCCATCAGAAGGGTATCGCGGCGCTCGTCCAGCAAGGCCTCGTCGGTCACCGTGCCGGGGGTAACGACCCGCACCACCTTGCGTTCGACCAGGCCCTTGGCCAGGGCCGGATCGCCGATCTGTTCGCAGATCGCCACCGACTCACCCAACGCCACCAGCCGCGCCAGGTAGCCCTCATAGGCGTGCACCGGCACCCCGGCCATCGGGATCGGCGCACCGCCCGAACTGCCGCGCTGGGTCAGGGTGATGTCGAGCAGTCGCGCCGCCTTGCGTGCGTCGTCGTAGAACAGCTCGTAGAAATCGCCCATGCGGAAGAACAGCAGCAGGTCCGGGTAGTCGGCCTTGGCTGCGAAGAACTGCTTCATCAGCGGGGTGTGTTCCTGGGCTCCCTTGCCGGGCTTGGCGCTGCCTTCTGAATCAATGCTTTGCAAGGGAGTCTGTCCTCATCGCGGGTTCGCCGTGCCGCCCAGTTTAATTTGTCTTGCGGGCGGACGCGGCAACCAGTGATGTGCCACCGATTTTGCGGCTAGCTGGCGAAATCGGTCGAAACACTCAGCGCCCGCCAGCGCTCCAGCTCCTCCCGCCGCCGGCCGTCGGCCGCTTCGATCGCCGCCACCGCATCGCTGCCCAGGGCCAGCCGCAGCGGCGGCTGCGCCATAGCCGCCAGCTGCAGGATCGCCTGCGCCGCCCGCGCCGGATCTCCCGGTTGTCGGCCGTCGTAGTCGCGCTGGCGGCGCGCGGCGGCGCCGACCACCGCGTCGTACTCGGCGCGGCCTTCGCGCAGGGAAGTGGAGGCGCCGGCAAAGTCGGTGCGAAAGCCGCCGGGCTCGACGATCGTCACCCGCACGCCCACCAGGGCCATCTCCAGCGCCAGCGATTCGGAGAAACCTTCCACGCCCCACTTGGCTGCCGAGTACGGCGCCCGGCCTGGCGCGCCGACGCGCCCGCCGACCGAGGACAACTGGATGATATGGCCGCCGCGTTGCGCGCGCAGCAGCGGGATCGCCGCCTTGGTCATGATGATCGTGCCGAACAGGTTGGTTTCGATCTGCTGACGGAAATCGGACAGCGGCGTGTCTTCGACTGAATCGACGTTGCCGTAGCCGGCGTTGTTCACCAGTACGTCGAGGCCGCCGAAGGCTTCATGCGCGGTCTGCACGGCGCGTTCGGCGGCGGCCGGGTCGGTGACGTCCAGCGCGACTGCGCGCACCGCATCGCCATGACGCGCGCCGAGCGCCGCCAATTGCGCCGGGTCACGCGCGGTCGCCACCAGGCGATGACCGGCCTGCAGGACCGCTTCGGACAACGCCCGGCCCAGGCCGCGGGAACTGCCGGTGATAAGCCATCTCAGGGTCATGTCAGTGCTCCTTCAGCGAACCTGGACAGGGAGAGTGGCAGCGGTGCGAGGCTTGCCCGCCTGCTGCGCCAGCAGCTGGCGGATCTTCGCCTCGGTCTGGGCATAGTCGCCCTCGCCGAAGTGCTGGTACACCACGCGCCCGTCCTGGTCGATCAGGTACAACGCCGGCCAGTACTGGTTGCCGTAGGCGTTCCACGTTTCATAGCCGTTGTCCTGGGCCACGGGGTAGGTGATGCCGAAGCGCTTCACCGCCGCTTGCAGGTTGTCCAGCTGCTTCTCATAGCCATATTCGGGCGTGTGCACGCCGATGACGACCAGGCCCTGGTCCTTGTAGTCGGCATGCCACTGCTTGACGTGCGGCAGCACGTGGATGCAGTTGATGCACGAGTAGGTCCAGAACTCCACCAGCACCACCTTGCCGCGCAGCTGCTGCAGCGTTTGCGGCGGGCTATTGAGCCAGTGGCCGATGCCCTTGAAGTCGGGGGCGAGCGGGGCGGGCGCGCTGTGGGTCGGTTCGACCGGGTCGGCCTGCACCTGCGGCGAGCAGGCACTGGCAAACGCGCAGGCGGCCAGCAGCATGACGAGGGGCTTGAGCTTGTTCATGGTCAGAGTCCTTGCGAGAGGGAGGGAAGCCATTGCGTGGCCCAGGCCGACACCAGCACGTCGTACTGGAACAGTTGCAGCAGGGCCACGCCGATGGCCAGTGCACCGAACAAACGGCGGAACAGATCGGTACGGTGTTGCAGGAACGTCAGCCGTGCCGACACCCAGCGCCCGCCGTAGGCAATCAGCAGCATCGGCAGTCCGGCGCCGAGGGCGTAGACGGCCAGCAGCGAGGTCGCCTTGCCGGCGGCCTGCGAACTCGCCGCCAGCGACAGCACCGAGGCCAGCACCGGTCCGGCGCACGGGGTCCATGCCAGGCCGAGCGAAGCGCCGATCAACAGCGGTGCGAAGGTGCCGCCGGGGATGCTGGCGGCATACGCGCGTTGCGGCCAGAGGGCGGCGCGCCATTGCTGCAACTTCGCCACCAACAATTCGAACGGCCGCGGCCAAAAACAGGCCAGCCCCGCCAGCAACAGCACCGCGATGGCGCCATCGCGAATCACCCCTTGTAACGCACCGGAACTGGCCGCCAGCGTTCCGATCAGCAAGCCGCTGGCGGCGAAGGTCGCCACGAAGCCGGCGATGATCAGCAGCGGCCTACTGCGGCCGTGCCCGCTGCTGGTAGCCAGCACGATCGGCAGGACCGGCAGGATGCACGGTGAAAGGACGGTGGCCACGCCGGCGGCGAGGGCAAGCAGGTAGGCGATCATGGTCGTGTCCGTGCGGTGGGTGTGGGGTCACTCAGGCCACGCGGATCTGCACGTCGATGTTCCCGCGCGTGGCCTTGGAATACGGACAGGTGCGATGCGCTTCGTCCACCAGCGCCTGCGCCTGCGCAGGTTCCAATCCCGGTAGTGAGACGCTCAGCCGTGCCTGCAGTTGGAAACCGTCCGCGACCTTGCCGAGGTCGATCTCGGCGTCGATGGCGACATCGGCCGGCACGCTGATCTGCAACTTGCGTGCGGCGATCTTGATGGCGCCTTCGAAGCAGGCCGACCAGCCGGCGGCGAACAATTGCTCCGGGTTGCTGCCCGGCCGTTGGCTGCCCGGCGTGGAGAGGGCGATGTCGAGTTGGCCATCGTCGCTGCGGGCATGGCCTTCGCGGCCACCGGTGGTGTGGGTCTTGGCGGTGTAGAGCACGCTATCGAGGGGATTCATGGGGATATCCAGGGGGTAGGGTCAAAAAGGCGGAGTGAGCAGGCGAGTGGCTGCGGCGTGCTAGACCGACCAGCCGCCATCGAGGGTCAGGCTGGCGCCGGTCATGTAGCTGGCCTCGGCACTGACGAGATAGGCGGCCAGCGCGGCCACTTCCTCCGGACTGCCGACGCGGCCGAGCGGATTGCGCGCCACCAGCATCTCGAGGAAGCCGGCAGTGAGGTCGGTGGCAATCGGCCCGGGCTGGATGTTGTTGATCGTGATCCGGCGCGGTGCCAGGTCCAGGGCCAGTTCCCGCACCAGCGTGGCCACCGCCGACTTGGTCATCGCATAGATGCTGCTGCCGACGATGCCGCCGCGCACCGCGGCATTGCTGCCGATGGTGATGATGTGGCCGCCATCGCGCAGGTGTGCCGCCGCGGCCTGGATCGCCAGGAACACGCCGCGCACGTTGACCGCCAGCATCTGGTCGAGCATTTCCAGCGGCAGTTCCGCCAGCGGGCTGCCGCGATACAGGCCGGCATTGACCACGGCAACATCGAGCGGACCGAATCGTGCGACCGTGGTTTCGACTGCGGCGGCAATGGCCGTCGCGTCGGCGCTGTCGGCCTGCAAGGCGAGGGCGGCGCCGCCTTCGGCCTGGATCTGCGCAACCACCGCTTCGGCGCTGTCGGGGCGCGAGACGTAGGTCAGGGCAACGGCGTGGCCGTCTTTGGCCAGGCGGCGGGCAATCGCCGCGCCAATGCCGCGTGAGCCGCCGAAGACCAGGGCGACGGGACGGGTGGGGGAGAGGGGGTCGTTCATGGCATGTCCTTCGAGGGGGGCGATGGCGGTTGCCTCGGCGTGGAGGCCATTTCAGCCCCCACGCGTATCGCCCCGGTGTCGCTCCGCCCCCGGTTTTGTCAGCGAACCTGGCATGCGCCGGCCGTGGATACAGACCGATACAACGCCCTGCCGATTTGTATCGAACTGTGTACAAGCGCAGGGCAGGCGCAGCCCGCTTACGAAGCTGTCGCGCTCACGATGTCGATCGCGCCGTACCATTGCCACCAGCGATCGCGCCTGCATGCGCAATCCCACGCCCACCGCGGAGAGAGCCGATGTCCCACACCGACCACATTCTCGTCGTCGACGACGACCGCGATATCCGCCAGATGGTCGGCGACTACCTGCGCAAGAACGGCCTGCGTGTCAGCCTGGCCGCCGACGGGCGCGAGATGAAGGCGGCGCTGGACACCAGCGATGTCGACCTGGTCGTGCTCGATGTGATGATGCCGGGCGAAGATGGCCTGTCGCTGTGCCGCAACCTGCGCGCCGGCAAGCATCGCGCCGTGCCGGTGGTGCTGCTGACCGCGCGCGACGACGAGACCGACCGCATCATCGGCCTGGAGATGGGTGCGGACGACTACGTCACCAAGCCGTTCTCCTCGCGCGAGCTGTTGGCGCGGATCAACGCAGTCATCCGCCGCACGCGCATGCTGCCGCCGAATTTGCAGGTCAGCGAGGCGGCGCGGCTGATCGGCTTCGGCCAGTGGCGCCTGGACACCAGCTCGCGTCACCTGCTGGACGAGCAGGGC
>DATCVI010000016.1:0-14441 GCA_036566925.1 Stenotrophomonas sp. | reverse complement strand
CGCCGGAAAACCCTGCATCAAGCGGGTGATGCCGCGCTGGATCAAATGGATCGTGGTCGATTCCAGCGGCTCGATGAAGCTGCCCGCCAGCCCCAGCGCGACACAGTTCTTGTGCCAGGACTTCATTCGCCGGCCGGGACGGAAGCGGATCGGCCAGGGCTTGGCGATCATCTCGCCGTCCAGGCTGCCTTCGAAGATCTCGCGCGCACGCTCGTCGCTCATGTAGCGGCTGGAATAGACCATGCCGTTACCGACGCGGTGCTGCAACGGAATGCGCCACTGCCAGCCGGCCTCCTCGGCAATGGCGCGGGTGTAAGGCACGGCATCGGCCACCGCGGTGGTCTGGCAGGCCAGTGCGCTGTCGTTGAACAACCAGTGCGACCAATCTTCGAAACCGACATTGAGCGCCTTGTGGATCAGCAAGGCGCGGAAGCCGGTGCAGTCGATAAACAGATCGCCTTCGATCACATCGCCCGATTCCAGCCGCAGCGAGCGAATAAAACCGCTGTCGTCGTCTAGCTGCACGTCGGCGATCTTGCCTTCCACGCGCTTGACGCCGAAGCCTTCGGCGAAGCGCCGCAGGTACTTGCCATAGAGCCCGGCATCCATATGGAAGGCGTAGTTCATCCCCTGGTTCGGCAGGTGCGCGAACTTGTGCTCCCAGGCCGCGCGCGATTCCAGGCAATAGTCGCTGTAGTCGCTGACCACGCCGCGCTCGCGCCCCTTCAGCCAGAAGTGCTGGAAGCCGGCGGTCCAGTGGTCGCGGCCGGTGCTGCCGAAGGAGTGGATGTAGCGGTGGCCCACGTCCAGCCAGTTCTCGAACGAGATGCCGAGCTTGATCGAGGCCTGGGTGGCGGCCATGAACTCCTGCTCGTCGATCTCCAGCAGGCGGTGGAAGGTGACCAGCGTCGGGATGGTCGCCTCGCCCACGCCGACGGTGCCGATCTCCTCGGATTCGACCAGGGTGATGTCGAGGTTGCGGCCGAGGATCTTGCCGATCGCCGCGGCCGCCATCCAGCCAGCGGTACCCCCGCCGGCGATGACGACGCGCCGAACCGGCGTAGTGGGAAGCGCGGAGACGGTGTCGCGGGTCATGCGTGGGCAGTCCTTAACGGTTGAGTCGTTGCAGCAAGCGCGCGCGCAGCTCGCGCGCGACTTCCGGGGTGAGCGGCGCCAGGCTGCGCCGGGCGGCTTCGGGAATATGCTCGGCGGTTTCCGCGCTCGGCTCGAAGACGTAGTGGCGGAAGATTTCCTGCCACGCGGCACGTTGTTCTTGCGGCAGGTCGCGCACGCTCATCAACGCCAGCATCAGCGCGTTCATCGGCGAATCCATGTGCCCGGGCGTGCGCCGCCACCAGTAGTTGAGCAGCACGTTGAACGGGTCCAGCCCTTCGACGTGATGCCACCACAGGCTCGGAATGAAGATCGCATCGCCCGGCCCAAGCTCGGCTACCTGGGCATGTTCCAGCGCTTCGGCAAAGCGCGGGAAGCGGTCGTAATCCGGCGCGGCGAAGTCGACCAGGCTGACCGGTTGCCCGGCCGGGGTCAGTTCCAGCGGCCCGATATAGAGATTGCGCAGCTGCTCTGGCGGAAACAAGGTAAAGCGACGATGGCCAACCGCCACGCAGGCGATGTTGTCCGGCACGTCCTGGTGCGCGGCAATGCGCGTACGGTTGCCGACCCAGACGCTGAACAACGGATCCTGCGCCGCCAGCCCGAGATCGTTGTGCCCACGCAGCCCCGGCAAGTAGGTGTCCACGGTGGTGGAACCCATATACAGCGATGGCGGCGACGGGTCGTCCAGCTGCCGCTCCATCGCATCGAGCATCGCCCCGAGCACCGGGCGCTCGCTGCGGAAATTGAAACCGGTCAGGGTGTCGTTGTAGAAGTAGCGGCCCTGCACCTGCGGCGGCGCGACCAATACCGCGACCGGCGCATCGAGGCGGGCAAACTGGCGCAGGTAGTCGATGGCGGCGCGGGGTGATTCCAGCCCTGCCTGCACCAACGGCCAGTCCTTTGCCACGCCGCGCAGCACCAGCGGCACCGTCGAAGTCAGCACGTCCTCGGGCAGCGCCTGCGGGTCCAGCCCGTGGCGCTCGCGGATTTCAGTGGCGACCGGCAGCGGCATGGCGGCGTTCGGTGCGTTCGATCAGGTCGCGGAAATGTGCGCCCGAGGCGATCACCATGTGGATCGCTTCCAGCGCGCCGTTGCGGTTGAGCTGCTCCAGGGCGGCGCCGTCTAGGGCGCGCAGGCGTTCCTCGTTGATCTGGTACAGCCCTTCCAGGCGCAGCGGCGTGCCATCGCGCAGGGTCGCGTCGAGGGTGAAAGGTTCCAGCAGGTCCAGCGCCAGCAGGCGGGCGCTGAAGCTCGGGTTCTGCTGCAGCCCTTCGTGCAAGGCGCGCAGCACCGAGCTGATCCGTTCCAGGTACGGGGTGTTGCCGCCGAACTCCTTGAACACCGCCTCGCCTTGGCCGTCGCCGACGATCCGCGGGCTGTCCAGGTCCACGTGCACGCTGGGTTCGCCATCGGCAACGCCGATCAGGAACGGCTTGCGCTCGATCGCCAGCGGCAGGTACGGCACTTCCCACCCGGCCTCGCCGGCAAACAGGTTTTCGTTCTCGCGCAGGCCCAGCAAGGCCAGCGGATGGAACGCGCCCTGCGCGTCCTTGTGGAAGACGATCGGGTAATAGGCTTGCAGGAAGCGGAACTCACCGGGAAAGGTGAGCACCGACATCACTTCATCGCCCAGCCCTGCCACGCGGCGGGTATCCACGCGCAGGTGGTGGTGGTCGACATTGTTGAGCAGGACGTGGCGAGTCATCAGTTTCCCGGGGTGCTCAGACACGCGGCAGGCCGCGTGCCCGGATGTGGTCGATCAGTTCGCGATGGCCCGGCAAGGCGGCGAGCATCCGCGCGGTCAGTTCCGCGGTCTGCCGGAAGCAGCCTTCGGCGCGTTGCACCGCCGCTGCCTGTGCCGTCCCCACCCTGCCCTGCGGCACGAATCCCATGCCGTAGAGGATGTACTGGTAGCTGGCCCAGGGGAAGACCTCTTCGATGCGATACAGGTCGTAGCGCGAGGGCGGCTGGTACTGCCACAGGGCCAGCAGCTCGCGCAGGCGCTGCGGTTGGGTCTCTTCGCGGCGATGGTCGCGCCAGTAGTCCGAGTCGTCGCGCCGGCTGAGCAGGTAATGCAGCTTGAGGAAATCCACCACCCGCTCCCAGCGGTAGCGGATGCTGTCGTTGAAGCGCGTGGCCAGGATGTCCATGGTCTCGCGCGTGGCCGGCAATTGATCGGCAATCATGGCCGCGGCCAGTTCCACCAGCACCAGCGAGCTCGCTTCCAGCGGTTCGAGAAAGCCGCACGACAGCCCCACCGCCACGCAGTTGCGGCGCCACGGCTGCACGCGGTAGCCCGGGTCGATACGGATGCGCGGGATACGCACGATGTCCTGCTCGCGGCCGCCGCTGCGCACGATGTAGTCGATCAGCGCCAGCTCGGCCTCGTCTTCGCTACCGTAGGCGCTGGAATAGACGTGGCCGACGCCGCGCCGGGTCTGCAGGCCGATGTCCCAGATCCAGCCGAACTTCTGCGCGGTGGAGATGGTCTGGCAGGCAATCGGTGCGTTGGCATCGACATACGGCACCTGCACCGCAATGGCACGGTCGTTGAACAGGATGTGCTGCTGCGACAGCAACGGCTCGCCGTAGTGCTGCCCGATCAACAAGGCGCGCAGGCCGGTGCAGTCGATGAACAAATCACCGGCGACGTCGCCATGCTCGCGGGTGCGCAGCGCGGCGATGTCGCCGTTCTCGTGCGGTACCACTTCGGTGACATGGTCAGCCACCCATTGCACGCCCAGGCGCACGGTGCAGTGCCGACGCAGGAAGCCGCCGAGCTTGGCCGCGTCCAGGTGATAGGCGTAGTTCGAGACCGAGGCGTATTCGGGCGTGGCGAACTGCTTGGGGCCCTTGTTGGCGTCGCACAGGTGCGGCTGCGGGCAGACCAGGTGATCGAACTGCGCGTCGGGATGAAACTTGCGCCAGCCGCCGACCAGGTCGGCCTGGTCGTAGCCGCCGGGCAGATGGAACGGATGGTAATAGGTGTCGCGCGGACCGCCGTCGGTCCAGGCGACGAACTGCGAGCCTTGCTTGAAGGCGCCGTCGCACTCGCGGATGAAGTCGGCTTCGCTCACGCCGATGCGGCGCAAGGTGTCGCGGATGGTCGGCCAGGTGCCCTCGCCGACGCCGATGATCGGCACGTCGGGCGACTCGATGACCGTGACCTTGAGGTCATCGGGGCCGGGGCCGCCGTGTTCTGCGGCGATGACGCCGGCGGTCAGCCAACCGGCCGAACCACCGCCAAGGATGACCACGTGTCGGATGGAATGTGTCAAGCGAACCTCTGGCGCTGGGGTGAAACAAGCGAAAGCCGGAGGTCCTTGCGGACCTCCGGCCCCGCCCTGGCTGCGGCGGTCTGGAGGGGCGGGCCCGCCGCGGCAGGCCGGCCGGTCAGAACGTGTAGCGCACGCCGAACATGTAGCGCGGCCCCAACTGGTCCACCGTGTACAGCTGGTGCGAATTGCGACCGTGCACGCGGGTGGTTTCGTTGGTGATGTTGATGCCTTCCAGCGACAACGTCAGGTTCTCGGTGAGGTTGTAGCTGATGTTCATGTCCAGCTGGCCGTAGGCTTCGGTATACAGCGGGTTGGAACCCTTGCCGTCGCTGAGGCCGTTTAGGAACTCGTCGCGCCAGTTGTAGGCCGCACGCACCGACCAGCCGTAATTTTCGTAGAACGCCACGAAGTTGGCCGAGTCGCTCAGGCCGGTCAGCGCGAACTGCGTGCCGAGCGTGCCGTTGCTGTAGGTCAGGCCCGAGTCCACCCAGGTGTAGTTGGCCGCCAGGCCGAAGCCCGAGTTGCCGAACATGTGCTGGATGTTGAACTCCCAACCGTCGAGCGTGTCGGAGCGGTTGTTGACCGGCTGCGACATGGTGAACGGAATGACCGGGTCGCCCGGCTGGCCGACGATCGTACCTGCTGCCGCATTGACGCCGGGCTGGCCGTCGAAGTTGTCGAAGATGTAATCGCGGATGCACGGACGGTCGGTGCTGGCGCAGCCACCGGCGATGGCCGCGTTCCAGTACGCGCCACCGGCGGGGGTGTGCACGTCGTCGTACGGGGTCTGCACGCTGGACTGGCTGGCGATGAAGTTGTCGATCTTCTTGTGGAAGTAGCCGAGCGAAACATAGCTGGCATCGGCGTAGTACCACTCAGCCGAAAGATCGATGTTGCGCGATTCCAGCGGCTTCAGGCCCGGGTTGCCGGACGAACCGGTGCCACCGTCGAAGCGGGCCACGCCGCCCAGCGAGGTCGCCGCGTTCATGTCGCCCCAGTTGGGACGGCCGAGGCTTTCGCTGTAGCTGGCGCGCAGCTTGACCTCGTCGGTCACGTCCACGGCCACGTCGAAGTTCGGCAGCCAGTACTTGTACTCACCATCCTCGCGGCGGAATTCCGAGCCGCTGTAGACGATGTTGAACTCGTTGGCGCCGGCCCAGTTGATGCCCACCGGCGCTGGTTGCAGCGACTGCGCGGTGATCTTGGTTTCTTCGTAGCGCACACCGGCGTTGACGCTGACCGGCAGGCCCCAGTCGAAGGTGTTGCTCCAGTTGATGTAGGCGCTGCGCGACTTCTCCAGCACGCGGCTGTCGCCGACGGTGCGGTTGGCAGTGCTGCCCGGCACCGGCGCGCCGGTGTAGTCGTAGGACGCCAGGTAATCGGCGGCCGAGCCCTTGCCGGCGCGCACCCAGGCGTCGGCGGCGAGCTGGCGCACGGTGCCGAAGTCGAAACCGAAGTAGTCATCGGTGAAGTTGGGATTGCTGGCGCCGTTGAACTGGTCGAAGTAATCGCCCATGTGCTCCAGCTGCCACACTTCGTCGGGGTAGTCGGCTGCGCTGGTGGCACCGCCCCAGGTGTCGAGCTGGACGTTGGTGAAGGCCGAGCGGTTGTTGTAGGTGGTCGAGGCGACGCCGAAGTTCAACTTCGAGTAGTTCTCGAATACGAACTCGCCGCTGCCCTGCCACTGCTCGATCTCGGCGCGGTTGTAGTTGTTGCTGAACACCGAACCGGTGACCAGCATCTGCGACGGGTCGATCGCGGTCTGGCCCGGCGGCAGGATCAACGTCAGGATCGGGAAATTGCCGCTGAAGTCGGCGATGTTGCCGGCGCGGAAGAAGCCGGCGCTGCTGAGCGTATTGCTGGAGCCATACGGGCTGTCCGGCTCGGAGGTGGCCGACGAGTTGTGGTAGTCCATCGACAGGGTCAGCTGCTCGCTGACATTCCATTCCACATTGAAGCCCAGCGACTTGTTCTGGCGCTTGACCGCGAAGTCGGCGGCACCATTGGCGAAGTCGGAATTACCGTTGTAGAGCTCTTCGTAGTACAGCGGCGAAGAGCCCGAACCGGGCGTCCACGCGCTGACGTTGGGCGTCATGTTGAACCACACCGACATGTCGTTGCGCCGGGTGTGGATCTTGTTCTCGGAGTAGGTGTAATCCAGGGTTGCGGTCAGCGCTTCGATCGGGCGCCACTGCAGCACGGCCTGGCCGTTGGTGCGCTTGCGCTCGACCGAATTGATGCTGTAGCCCAGGCTTTGCGGCATCGAATAGACATCGTTCGGGCCGGGGCGATTGGTGATGTTCTCCGAACCGGGCTGGCCCGGCAGCGGCAGCGCCGAGCCGCCGCCCGCGCCGTTGGGCTGCGGCGTGTCGATAAACGGACGCCAGCCGTTGCCCGGTGCCACGAAGGCCGAGGCCGAGCCGGAATCACGCTCCTGGTAGCTGGCGCTGAGGCCCACGCCGAACTGGCCATCGGCCGAGGTGGTGCTGAAGATGCCCGACAGTTCCGGCGTCACCGAGCTGCCCTTCAAGCGGCCCGGCAGGTCGTCGTCGGAGGTGTCCCACACGCCCTTGGCGGCGGCGCTGGCATGGGTGCCAGGGTTGTCGAGCGGACGCGCGGTGCGGATGTTGATCGTCGCGCCGATGCCGCCGGTCGGGATGTCGGCGCGGCTGGTCTTGTAGACATCGACCTGCGAGATCGACTCCGAAGCCAGGTCGCTGAACTCGAACGCGCGGCTGCCGGTCGAGGTCGGCATCTGCCGGCCGTTGAGCAGCACCAGGTTGAAGTCCGGGCCCATGCCGCGCACGGTCACGCGCGAGCCTTCGCCGTTGCTGCGGTCGATCGAGACGCCGGAAATGCGCTGCAGCGATTCGGCCAGGTTGGAATCGGGGAACTTGCCGATGTCCTCGGCGACGATGCCGTCGACGACACCCTGCGCGTCGCGCTTGAGGTTCATCGACGAAGTGAGACTGCCGCGGATGCCGGTGACCTGGACGGTGTCCAGCGTGGTCGCCGGGTCCTGGCTGCCGGTGGCGGTGGCGCCGGTGCTGACCGCACTGGTCGGCGGCGGGCTGGCTTCCTGCGCCAAGGCCGGGCCCGCGAGGGCGACCAGCAGGGCCGAAGCCAGGACGTGTTGCTTGGGTACGTAATGCACTGCCTTCATGGAACTTCCCTCCCCGGAGTCGCGTGACGTGGTGCTGCGTCGAGTTGTGCGGCCGTAACGGAATGTCCGCTATAGCCCGACCTGATAGGTCCGGGGCGAATTGGAATCGCATCTGACAGCGTTGTCAAACTTTGTGACGAAGCGGCAATAAAGGCGACAAAAACCGCGTTTTTCCCCTGAAAACCATGCTGCGCCGCAATGGAACACGGGGATGACAGCGCATGTCCGATTAGCCTCGGAGAACTGTTAGCGCTACCTATGAGTGGACAAGAATGTCTTGTAGAAGACAGCGCGTTGCGGGCGCTGTGGGCGGGTTCCGGCCCCGCCCTGCTCCTGCTGCGAAGGTCCCTTCTCCCGGGCCCGGAAGAAGGGAAAAGGCTCAGCCTTCGGCGGCCGCTGGATGCGACGAGCGCCGGCGGAACTTGCGCGACAGCCATTCGCCGAGGTCATCGACCACGGTGAACGCGGCCGGGATCACGATCAGGCTCAGCAGCGTGGAGGTGATCAGGCCGCCGATCACCGCAATGGCCATCGGCGCGCGGAAGCTCGAATCGCCGGAGAAGCCCAGCGCGATCGGCATCATGCCCGCGCCCATCGCCAGGGTGGTCATGATGATCGGCTGCGCGCGCTTGCGGCAGGCATCCACCAACGCATCGTGCTGGCTCAAGCCATGCTCGTCCTCGGCGATGACGGCGTAGTCCACCAGCAGGATCGAGTTCTTGGTGGCGATGCCGATGAGCATCAGCAGGCCGATCAGCGCCGGTAGCGAGAGCATGTTCTGGGTAAGCAACAGCGCACCGAATGCACCACCGGCGCACAGCGGTACCGCGGCCAGAATGGTGATCGGCATCAGCGCATGGTTGAACAGCAGCAACAGCACCATGTAGATGCAGACCAGGCCGGCGGCCATCGCCAGCAGGAAGCCGATGAACAGCTCGACGAACACCTCGGCATCGCCGGTGTTGAGGAAGCTCACGCCCGGCGGCAATTGCTTGACGCTCGGTAGCTTCTGCACTTCTTCCATCACCTCGCCAAGCGGACGGCCATTGAGCTCGGCGGTCAGGGTGACGTTGCGCTGGCGCTGGTAGCGCGAGATCTGCGAGGGACCGCTGCCGGCGCGAATGTCGGCCACGGCCGACAACGGCACCGGCCCGTAGCGCCCAGGCACGCGCAGCTGGCCGATCAAGGCCGGGTTGGCCAGGGTCGATTCGGCGAAACCGACGCGGATCGGCACCTGCCGGTCCGGCAGGTTGAGCTTGGCCAGGCGCTGTTCGTAGTCGCCGGCGGTAGCAATGCGGGCCGCTTCGGCGATGTCGGCGGTCGATACGCCGAGGTCGGCGGCGCGCGCGGGGTTCGGCACGATCTGGATTTCCGGGCGCAGCAACGAGGCGGTCGAAGTCACGCTGCCGAGGCCGGACATGCCACGCAGGTCGCGCTCCAAGGCGGTGGAGGCGTCCTGCAGGCGCTGCGGGTCATCGCCGGACAGCACCAGCTGCAGCAGGTTGCCCGGCTCGGAACTGACGTAGCTCACGCGCACGCCCGGCAGATTGGCCAGGCGCGAACGTGCTTCACGCTCCAACGCGCGCTGGTCGCGATCGCGCTTGTCGGCCACGCCCCAGTCCAGCACCAGGGTGGCCTTGCGCGCGTCGGCCACGCCGGTGGTCGAGGGGTCGCCGAGGTCGAGCACGCTGCCGACCGCGGTGTAGACCTGCTTGAGCTCGGGCATGTCCTTGAGCAAGGCGCGGGCGCGCTCGGCCACGGCGACGGTTTCCTGCAGGCGGGTGCCGGGCGGCAGCTCCAGGCTGAGGTTGCTGCGGCCGAGGTCGGACTGCGGGATGAAGGTGGCCGGGATCAACGGCACCAGCGCCAGCGAGGCCACGAACAGGCCGGTGGCGATCCATAGCGTGCGCCCGCGGTGGCGCAGCGCCGCGTCGACCCAGCGCAGGTACCAGCGCATCAGCCGCGAATCGCCCTTCTCTTCGCCATGCGGCTTGAGCAGGTAGGCGGCCATCATCGGCGTCAGCAGGCGCGCGACCAGCAGCGAGAACAACACCGCGGTGGCCGCGGTCCAGCCGAACTCGCGGAAGAACTTGCCGGCGATGCCGGGCATGAAGGCGACCGGCACGAACACCGCCGCCAGGGTCAGCGATGTGGCGATGACCGCGTTGCCGATCTCGCCGGCCGCTTCGGTCGCCGCCTCCAGCGGCGGCTTGCCCATGCGCAGGTGGCGCACGATGTTCTCGATCTCCACGATCGCATCGTCCACCAGGATGCCGACCACCACCGACAGCGCCAGCAAGGTGATCATGTTCAAGGTGAAGCCGAAGAAATACATCACCGCGAAGGTGGGGATTATCGACAACGGCAAGGCCAGCGCCGACACCCAGGTCGCGCGCCAGTCGCGCAGGAACAGCCAAACCACCAGCAGCGCCAGCAGCGCGCCTTCGTAGAGCATCGTCATCGACGATTCGTAGGAGCGGTGGGTCTCGTCGATGGCGGTGGTGACCAGGCGGAAGTCGATGCCGGGGTGCGCGGCCTTGATGGCGTCCAGCGCCTTGTGCACGCCTGCCTCGACCTTGACTTCGCTGGAACCGCGGGTGCGCGACATCGAGAACGCGACCACCTGCTTGCCGTCGAGCAGTGCCGCCTCGGTGGGATCTGCGGCGGCATCGGTAACCGTGGCCAGGGTGGACAGGCGCGCGGCGCGGCCGTCGGGCAGGCTGATGGAGAAATCGCGCAGGGCCTGCGCATCACCCACCGTACCCAGGGTACGCACGGTCTGCTGCGTGCCTTCCAGCTCGGTCTTGCCGCCGGCACGCTCGACCTGGATTTGCGCCAGCTGCTGGGAGACATTGCCGGCGGTGATGCCGAAGGCCTGCAACGCATTCGGGTCCAGGTCCACCCGCACCTGCCGCTGCACGCCGCCGACGCGGGTGACGCGGGCCACACCGGGCACGCCGTACATCGCCCGCGAGACGTCGCGATCGACGAACCAGCTGGCCTCGTCCGGGGTCATGTGCGGTGCCACCAGGGCGTAGGTCATCAGCGAGCCGCCGATGTCGACCTTGGAAATCACCGGTTCCTGGATGTCCTGCGGCAGGTCGGTGCGGATGCGGGTGACCGCATCACGGGTGTCGTCCAGCGCCGTGGCCAGGTCGGCCTCGAGCTGGAACTCGATGGTGGTCACGCTCACGCCTTCGCTGACGGTGGACATCACCCGCTTGACGTTGTTGACCGTGGCCACCGAGTCCTCGACCTTGCGCGTGACCTCCGCTTCCAGCTGGCTCGGCGAGGCGCCGGGCTGGGTCACGGTGACGGTGGTCATCGGGAAGGCGATGTCGGGGAAGCGCGCCACCGGCAGCTGGTAGAAACCCCACAAGCCGGCCACGCACAACACGAAGAACACCAGCAACGCCGGTAGCGGGCGCTTGATCGCCCAGGCGGAAATATTCATCGCGCGCCCGCCTTGGCATCGGCCACCACGCGCACGCGGTCGCCCTCGCCGAGGAAGCCGGCGCCATCGACCACCACGCGCTGGCCGGCCTTCAGACCCTCGACAATCTCGGTGCGGCCCGCGGCCACTTGACCCGTGCGCACGCGCAACCGCTGCGCGGTCTGCTTGTCGCTGACGCTGAAGACGTAAGCGTGGCCATCGCGCTGCACGATCGCCGCACTCGGGATGGTCAGGGCCTGGCCATCACCGGTGACGATGCGGCCTTCGACATACACGCCCGGCTTGAGCGGACCGGGCGCCGGCAGGTCGGCGAACAGCGTGCCGGTGCGGGTCTGCGCATCCACGCCGGGGCTGACCGCGCGAATGCGACCGGTGATGTCCTTGCCGCCGTAAGGCAGCACCACCGTATTGCCGACCGCCACATCGGCCAGCTGGTCTTCGGACAACTCGGCGCGCCATTCCAGGCGGCCATCGCGAATCAAGCGCAACAACTCGTTACCGGCGGCCACCACCTGGCCGGGTTGGACCAGGCGCTTGGAGATCACACCATCGGCCGGCGCGCGCAGTTCGGCGAAATCGCGTTGCAGCTTGGCCGCATCGCGGCGCGCGCGCGCGGTGGCCGTCTGCGCTTCGGCATCGCTGCGGGTGGCGCGCAACTCGTCCAGGCTGCTGGCGCTGATCAGCTTCTCGGCAGCCAGCCTGGCGCCGCGATCGTAATTGAGCCCGGCCAGTTCCTGCGCCGTCTGCGCCTGGCGTAGCGACGCCTCGGCCTGGGCCAACTCACTGTCCAGGGTGCGGTGATCGAGCGTGAGCAGCACCTGCCCCTGCTTGACCCACTCGCCGACATCCACGTTCAACGCCGTCACGCGCTGGCCGCTGAGCTCCACGCCCAGCTGCATTTCCTCATAAGCCGACACCGGCCCGGACACCAGTACGGTGCGCGCCATCGGCTGGGTTTGTGCAGCGGCCAGAGAGACCGGCATGGCCGAAGCCTGCGGGTCCTCCTCGGCCTTCTTGTCCGAAGCACCACAGGCAGACAACAACAGGCCGATCAATAGCGGGGAAGACCAACGCAAGGTTTGGGCACGCATGGAGGATTCTGTGGTCGAAGGGAGAAAGGAAACCGCCGGGCTGGGCGCGAAGCGCGTTGGCAAGCGGACAATGATGATGGCTAGCGCGCGAAAGGCTCGGGCTGGCTCGTTGCAGGGGGCGCCAGCCGCAGCTGGACGCCATCGAGCAGCAGCCCTACCCCTTGCTCGAACCGACGTTCAAGGTCCGGTTCGGTCAAGTAATGGCGGGCCTGCCAGCAATAAGGAAAGCGTGCCTCGGCCATCGCCATGAACTTGGCGCTGACCTGCTCGAAGGCCGGGTCGTTGATTGGCAACGACTGCTCCTCGATGACGAAGCCGAGCACGTAGTAGATAAGGTCCATGGCCGTGGTGGCGGCGAAATCCACCGACGCCCCGGCCTCGGCCAGTGCCGCAATCGTCGCCTCGCCCACGCGCATGACGTTCTCGGTGGCGAGATAGGTCCCGGCGTAGACACGTGCGCCATCGCGACGCGCCTTGAAGGCGTGGCGGAATTCGTGCGCGATCTGCAGCAGGGTGACGCGCCAGTGCTGGCCGGGCGGGATGTCGCGCGCGACCTGGTGGATCAGGGCATCGGCCATGGCATCGACCAGGGCTTGCTTGCTCTTGAAGTGCCAGTACAGCGAGGGCGCGCGGATGCCGAGCATGCAGGCGACCTTTCGCAGGCTCACGCCTTCCAGGCCGGCTTCGTCGAGCAGGCGGAAGGCGGCTGCGATGATCTGGTCCTGGCCTATGGCCTTGCGCACGGTTTGCCTAACGATGTTAGTTGGCGCGAATCTAACAGCGTTAGGTTTGGTGTTGCAAGCTGGGTTGTTGGACTTTTTGTTTTTCCGTGCGGCGTTCGGGGCGGTGCCCTTGCCCGGGGGACGCCGCGCCCCGATTGCTCATCCGCAATCCGAAGAATGACGCCGTCGCAACGGCCAGGAAGAATCCACAGCACGGGACCCAGCTTCCCCAAGGCGGCCCAGGAGCCTTCGGGACATCGAGGCGACAGAGCGCGGTGCGTCGGCTGGGCTTTTTCCTGGCCGTGGCGACGGCCTTCTTCCGGAGGTCGCGGAGACGTGGCGGGGGCGCGGACAGGTTCACGGCGTGTCCCGAACAGGGTCTGCCCCCGGCCGCCGCACGTAAAAATTAATCAATCAGAGCTATCCCCAGCATCAGCAGCAACCTCCTGCCAACTAGCATCCGGATCAAACCGCTTCATCCCCCTGGCAACAGCATCCCCTCCCTTGCCAAGATCCTTCTCGAACACCTGCCCCTCCTGGCTGATCATGAAGCTCATCACCCCACTCTCCCCGTACTGCGCCGGCCACGCCACGAGCGCAAACCCGCGGCTCATGTTGTCGCCGATGCGATAACTGTAGGCCCCGCCCGGCGCCGATGGCCCCTGCCCGTCCAGGATCCGGAAGTGATAGCCATGCCAGTCCGCACCCGGCTGCACATCGCCGAAAAGCGGGCCCAGCGGGCTGATCTCACCACTGTCGTCGTCAGCCCAGTACAAGCCGTCGTGCTTGCCGTCGGTGCTCAGTACTTTCTGCGCGTACTCAAGTACACCGTCGCCGTCGCGATCGAGTTCGGCGTATTCGGTTTGGGCGTCGTGATAGGCGCGCACGGATTGCAACGCCGCCAGTTCGTTGCGGCCGATGCGGCGGGCGCGGATTTCGGCGATGCCGGCTTTGTTGTCGAAGTGCCAGCCCGCGGCGTCCTTGGTCAGCGGCACCGGGAATATCCAGGCTTCCTTGCCTACGCTTAGCTGGGTCTTGCCGTCTGCGCCGGTGACCAGGGCGTGGCGTTCGCGGTAGTGCTGCAGGAAGGCGTCGACGTCGCTGCGGTCGATGCCTTCCGGCGGCACGTAGTCGTGCCAGTCGGCGCCGAACAGCGCGGAGAGTTTGGCCGGGTCGGCGCGCTGGCTGCCGAGGGCGTCGACCAGGGCCTGGGCCGCTGCTTCGGCGGTGGGGAAGCTCTGCACTGGCGCGGCCAGGCTGGGGCCGGTGACGGCCAGGGCCAATGCCAGGGCGATCGCGATTGCACACGAATGGGTCTTCACGCGAGGCTCCGTGTCAGTGGCGACGGCCGCCGCCTTGTCGCTGCGGCGGATGGGAGGGGCGCTGCACCGGCCGCGCTTGCGGCCGCGCGGCCGCTGGCCGGCTGGCTGCGGCCTGGCTGCTGTGGCCGCGCTGCATCTGCGCGTGTGCGGCACTCGGATGGCTGGCGCCCTGGAAGGCGTTGTGCCGCGCTGCGTTGGTGGGTTGGGCACGTTGGTGCGCCTGCTGGCGCACTTGTTGGTTGCTTCCCTGGGTCTGCCGATGCGCCACCTGCGGGTGCGGGCGTGCGGCGGCCC
>DATCVI010000015.1:0-3703 GCA_036566925.1 Stenotrophomonas sp. | reverse complement strand
CCGCCGCTGCTGGCGTTGAGCAGGCTGCTGGCCGGATCGAAACCAGCACACACCCCCGTCGGTGCCAGGGTCACGATCGAGCCGGGCACCGGCTCGCGCGTGACCGCGTCGTAGACCACGCCGCTGGGGTCCACCGGCAGGCTCTGCTGCGGCAGGTTTTCGCCGGCCTTGAGCACCACCTCCAACTGGCTGATGCCGCCGTCGCTGCTGGCGCACGAACTGGTGTTGCCGCCGGCAATCGCCGCATCAGCGGCGCAACCGGTCACCGCGCCGGCGGCGGTCTCGCCACCGACCGGCCAGCCCCAAACCACGCCAGAGCCGGCATGGCGGAAACGCAGCTGCCACTTCTTGCCCGGCACCACGTCGCCGATGCGGTAGCTGCCATCGGCCGCGGTGGTGACGCTGCGAACCACCTGGCCATTGCCCGGGTCCACCAATTCCACCGTCCACGACGGCAGGCGCTGGTCGGCGCCGTCCAGCACGCGCACCTGTTCGCCGCTTTCCAGCCACACCGTGCCGGAGACCGAGGCGGCCAGCTGCACCTGCGTGGGCAGGCGGCAGGCGTTCTGGGTGATCGTCGGATCGCAGCTTTGCAGCTGCGTCACGTCGCCTTCGAAGGCGCTGCGTTCGGCCGGGGTCGGCGCGCGGTTCGGGTTCTCGCCGCCGCCTTCGATAAGCACGGCGTTGTTGATCGCCTCACCGGTGGCCGCGGCCACACTGACGTGTACTGGCACCTGGATCGCATCGGCCAGCGTTGCGCCGGCGCCCACGACGGTATCGTTGCGGCAGCTGAAACGCGACTCGCCGCTCGCGCCGGTGCAGGTCCAGCCATTGCCGCCGGGCGCGCCGGCCAGCACCACGCCGTTGGGCAAGCGTTCGTTGACCACGTACTGGCCACGGCTCGGCTGCTGGCCGACGTTGCGCACGCGGATGACGTATGCGGCGTCGTTGTTGACGGTGAACTTGTCCGGCGTGGCGCTCTTGCTGACCACCATGTCCGGCGAATCGCCGATCTCGCCGAAGTTGTTGTCCAGCGACTGGCCGCCGATCGGCAGCACGATCGCGCTGATCGCCGAGGGCAATACATCGCGCGCGCTCGCCGTGCCGACGTGGACGCCGTTGATGCTGCCGGCGCTGGTGATGCCATTGAGCGTGCTCGGCGGCTGGTCCGGTTCGGTCACGACATAGGTGCCCGGGCGCAGGCCGTCGAAACGATAGTTGCCCTGCGCATCGGTGATGACCGTCACGCTCACCGGCTGGCCGAGATCGTCGCTGCCGCTGAGCACGACGCGCACACCAGCGATCCCGTTCTCGCTGCTTTCCACCACGCCGTTGTCGTTGTTGTCGCCGTACACGCGGCCGGCAATGCTGCCGGCGGGCAGCTCGCCGAAGTTGTGGTTCTCCGCGTTCTGGTTGACGCCGAGCACGATGGCGGCAATGGCCGAAGGCGTGGTCCCGACCGCGGTTGCGGTGCCGCCCAGCGTGCCGGCCACGGTGCGGCCGTTACGCGTATTGGCCGGCTGCTGCGGCTCGGTCACCGTGTAGGTGCCCGGCGGCAGTTCGCCGAAGGTATAGCGGCCATCGGCATCGGTCACGGTGTCGCGGGTGACCGGGTTGCCCTGCACGTCGGTACCTTGCAGCTGCACGCTGACCCCGGCAATGCCGGTCTCGTCGCTGCCGACGATGCCGTCATCGTTGCGGTCCAGCCACACGCGGCCGCTGATGCCGCTGTTGAGCGGGATCTCGCCGAACAGGTTGGCGGTGGATGCACTGCCCGGTTGCGGCAGGGCAATAGCGGTGATGGCGCTGGGGACCGTCGCTACCGGCGTGGCGGTGCCCATCGGCGCGCCGGCGACCTGCCCCGGCGTGGTGATGCCGTTGCTGGTGCCGGCCGGTTGCTGCGGCTCGACCAGCCGGTAGTTGCCCGGACGCAGTCCTTCGAAGGTGAAGTGGCCCTGGGCATCGCTGCGCACGTCCCGCTGCACGTTCGCGCCGGTATCGTCGGTGCCGTGCAGTTCCATCAGCACCTTGGCGATGCCGGTTTCCTGCGCACCGGATTGCGCGCCGTCGTTGTCGACATCGAAGAACACGCTGCCGGCGACCGACACCGGCAGGATCTCGGCGAAGTCGTTATCGATGGAGGCCTTGCCGGCCAGTAGCACGATCGCGCTGATCACGCTGGGCGTGCTGGCGACCGCGGTGGCGGTGCCACTGCCGGCGCCATCGATAGTGCCGGCGCGGGTGACGCCATTGAGCGTGGTCACGCCGCCGACCACGGGCTGTGCGGCCTGCTCGCTCACGCTGTAGTTGCCGGCGGGCAGATCGGCGAAGCGGTAGGCACCGTTGGCGTCGGTAACGGCCGGGGCAAGCGGCTGGCCGAGCGCGTCGCGGCTGCCGGCGGGCAGTTGCAGCGTCACCCCGGCGATCGCGGGCTCGCCGGCATCGCGCACGCCGTTGTTGTTGGCATCCAGGAACACCGTGCCCGACAAGCGCCCGGCGAGTTCGCCGAAATCATTGCCAGTGGAGCCGGCCAGCGGCAGGTTGCTGACGCTGATGCGGTTGGTCGGGTGCTCACGACCCTCGGCCAAACCGACGGGTTGGGTTTCCTCGATCCGGTAATCCTGGCCCGAAACCGCGCCGCCATAGCTGTAGTCGCCGTTGGCGTCGGTGGTGATTTGCGCGCTGCTGTCGTCGGGCGTGCCGAACACGCCGTCGACGCCAGCACCGACGATGGTGAGGCTCACGCCCGGCAGGCCGGCGTCGCCGCCGTTGTCGTCGCCGTCATCGTTGCGGTCCAGGTACACCTTGCCGCTGATGACGACGTTGGCGAGCTCGCCGAAGTCGTAGCCGGTCGCGTCCTGGCCGGCATTGATCGCGATCGCCGACACCTGGTTGGCCACGCTCGCATCGCCCGCGCTGGCGGCGTTGCCGGCCACGTGCTTGCCGTCGATGTAGCCAGCCGGCTGGGTCTGGGTGACGGCGTAGGCGTTGCCGGCCAGCGGCGGCAGCAGGTCGCCGAAGCGATAGCGGCCGGCGGCGTCGGTCTGCACGCTCAGGCTGACCGCATTGCCGAGGCTGTCGGTGCCGGCCAGGGTCAGGGTGGCACCGGCGATCGGACGTTCGCCGCTGTCGAAGGCGCCGTTGTTGTTGCTTGCCGCGTTGACGGAAAAGTCTTCGAACACCACACCGGCCAACGAGCCCAGCTTCTCGCCGAAGTCGTGGTACTGCGAACCGGCGGCAGGCAGCGCGTTGATCTGGACCGTGCCCGAGGCATTCTCGGTCGCGTTGCCATAGCCGCTGGGCTGGGTTTCGGTGATGCGATAGGCCTGGCCGACCACCAGCGCGTCGAAGTGATATTCGCCACTGGCGTCGGTCTGCGCCGACTGCGGCGCCGGGTCGTCGGCATTGCCGAACACGCCGTCGGCGCCGGCACCGGTCAAAGTGAGCGTGACCGCCTGCAAGCCACCGTTGGGCTGCGAGTGCACATTGCCGGCATCAGCGCCATCGAAAGCGCCATTGCCGTTGCGGTCCAGGTAGACGCGACCGCGGATCGCGGCGACTGCGTCTTCGCCGAAATCGAAGCCACTGCCGTCCACGCCCGCGCCGAGGTCGATCTGGCTGATGCGGTCGGTGCTGGCGGCATCGCCCGCCTGCGCGGTGCCGGCGGTGCAGCCGCTCGCGCAGGCTGCGCCGCCGATCAAGC
>DATCVI010000014.1:0-56600 GCA_036566925.1 Stenotrophomonas sp. | reverse complement strand
CCCTGCTCGGCCCGCATCGCCTGCCGGACGGGCGGCGGCGCGTGCGCGCGCTGCTGCCCGGCGCCCTGGCGGTCACCGTGGTCGATGCGCGCGGGCATCGGCTGGCGCAAATGCAGGCGCTCGGCGACGGACTGTACGAAGCGACCCTGCCGCTGCCGCTCGACTACCGCCTGAGCATCGAATGGCCGATTGGCCCTGAACTCATCGAAGACGCCTATGCCTTCGGCGCGGTGCTGGACGATGACCTCCTGCGCCGCCTGCGCGAGGGCGACGGCGAGGCCGCGCGCACTGCGCTCGGTGCGCACCACACCACCCACGAACGGGTGCCGGGGGTGCGCTTCGCGGTGTGGGCGCCCAATGCCCGTCGCGTCGCCGTGGTCGGCGACTTCAACGGTTGGGATGGCCGCCGCCACCCGATGCGGCTGCGCCATGAGGCCGGCGTCTGGGAAATCTTCGTACCGCGGCTCCCGGCCGGGGTGCGCTACAAGTTCGAGATCACCGCCGCCGACGGCACCCGCTTGCCGCACAAGGCTGATCCGGTCGCGCGTTGGGCCGAGCTGCCCCCCGCCACCGCTTCGCGGGTGCCGTCGGCCGAGCCGTTCCCCTGGCAGGACGACGCCTGGATGGCGCGGCGTGCGGATGCGCGCGCCCCGGCGCCGTTGTCGATCTACGAACTGCACGCCGCGTCCTGGCGCCGCGATGCCCAGGGCGAATTGCTCGATTGGGACGCGCTTGCCGCCGAGCTCATTCCCTACGTGCAGTCGCTGGGCTTCACCCATATCGAGCTGCTGCCGGTCACCGAGTATCCGTTCGGTGGTTCCTGGGGTTATCAGCCACTGGGCATGTACGCCCCGACCGCGCGCCATGGCGACCCGCATGCCTTCGCCCGCTTCGTCGATAGCTGCCACCGCGCCGGCATCGGCGTGATCCTGGACTGGGTCAGCGCGCACTTTCCCAACGACGAGCACGGCCTGCAACGCTTCGACGGCACCGCCCTGTACGAACACGCCGATCCACGCGAAGGCTTCCATCGCGACTGGAACACGTTGATCTACAACTACGGCCGTCATGAAGTATCGGCCTACCTGGTAGGCAGCGCGCTGGAATGGATCGAGCGGTTCCATGTCGATGGCCTGCGCGTGGACGCAGTGGCCTCGATGCTCTATCGCGACTACAGCCGCGAGGAAGGCGAGTGGGTGCCCAATGCCCACGGCGGCCGCGAGAACCTTGAAGCGATCGCGTTCCTGCGCCGGCTCAACGCCGAGATCGCCGCCCGCTTCCCCGGGGTGATGGTGATCGCCGAGGAATCCACGGCCTGGCCGGGCGTGACCGCCGCGGTCGAACACGGTGGCCTGGGCTTCAGCCACAAATGGAACATGGGCTGGATGCACGACACCCTGCATTACCTGCAGCGTGACCCGGTGCACCGCTCGCATCACCACAGTGAGATGACCTTCGGCCTGGTGTACGCCTTCTCCGAGCGCTTCGTGCTGCCGCTGTCGCACGACGAAGTGGTGCACGGCAAAGGTTCGCTGTTCGCGCGCATGCCCGGCGACGACTGGCAGCGCCGCGCCAATCTGCGCGCCTACCTGGCTTTCATGTGGGCGCATCCGGGCGCCAAGTTGTTGTTCATGGGCGGCGAGTTCGGTCAACCCGGCGAGTGGGACCACGATGCCGCGCTGGACTGGGCGCGCGCGCAGCAACCGGAACATGCCGGCGTGGCGCGCTTGCTCGGCGATCTCAACGCGCAGCTGCGCACGCAGCCGGCGCTGTACCGCGGCGACCATACGCCGGAAGGCTTCGAATGGAGCATCGGCGACGACCACCGCAACAGCGTGTTCGCCTTCGTCCGCCACGATCCCGAAGGCGGCCCACCGCTACTGGCGGTGAGCAACTTCACGCCGCAACCGCACCATGGCTACCGCGTCGGCGTGCCGCGCGCCGGGCTCTGGCAGGAATGTCTCAATAGCGACAGCCGGCATTACGGCGGCAGCGACCTCGGCAACGCCGGCGGTTGCTGGGCCGAGGCCATCCCCCTGCACGGGCACCCGCAGTCGCTGGCCTTGACCCTGCCGCCTCTCGCCACGATTTACCTGCGGGCCGCGACATGAGCGTGCCGCCCGCGGCACTCGCGCCTCCCGGACCGTTGGGTGCCTGGGCGACGGCGCCGGGCCACTATGGCTTCCGCGTCTGGGCGCCGGCTGCCGCCAGGGCTGAATTGGTGCTGGAAACGCAAGCGCTGCCGATGCTGCCGGAACCGGGCGGTTACTTCTTCATCGAAGCGCCTGCCCACAGCGGCATGCGCTATCGCTACCGTTTCGATGACGCAGAACCGGTACCCGATCCCGCCTCGCGCTGGCAGCCCGATGGCGTGCACGGCGCCAGCGCCGTGCTGGAAGAAGCCTACGCCTGGCAGACGCCTGACTGGCAAGGCCGGCCCTGGAACGAGGCGGTCATCTACGAAGTACACCTGGGCACCTGCGGGGGTTATGCCGGCTTGCGCGAACAGCTGCCCAAGCTGGCGGCGATGGGCATCACCACGCTCGAGCTGATGCCGGTGTCGCAATTCGCCGGGCAACGCAACTGGGGCTACGACGGCGTGCTGCCGTACGCGCCGGCCACCGCCTACGGCTCGCCGCAGGAGCTGAAGGCGCTGGTCGATGCGGCCCACGCGCACGGACTGAGCGTGCTGCTTGATGTGGTCTACAACCACTTCGGCCCGGACGGCAATTACCTGCACCAGTACGCGCCGGCATTCTTTCGCGGCGATGCACCCACGCCCTGGGGCGAGGCGATCGATTTCCGCCAGCCGGCGGTGCAGCGCTACTTCATCGACAACGCCTTGATGTGGCTGCGCGAATATCGTTTCGATGGACTGCGCCTGGACGCGGTGCATGCGATCGTGCCGGACAGCTTCCTCGACCAGCTGCGCGAGGCCATCGCCGCCGCCATCCCGGCGCAGCGCCACGTCCACCTGGTGCTGGAGAACGAGCGCAACCAGGCTTCGCTGCTGGCACGTGGCTATACCGCGCAGTGGAACGACGACTTCCACAACGCCCTGCATGTGCTGTTGACCGGCGAGACCGAGGGCTACTACTCGGAGTTCGCCGACGACCCTACCGCGCACCTCGCGCGCGTGCTGGCCGAAGGCTTTGCCTTCCAGGGTGAGCGCGACGCGCGCGGCCACGTGCGTGGCGAGCCGAGTGCCGGAATTTCGCCCGATCATTTCGTGATATTCGCGCAGAACCACGACCAGATCGGCAACCGCGCCCTGGGCGAGCGCCTGCGCACGTTGCTGCCGGCACCGCGCTTGCGTGCGGCACTGGCGCTCACCGCGCTGACGCCGATGATCCCGTTGTTCTTCATGGGCGAGCCTTGGGGCGCGCGCCAGCCGTTCCTGTTCTTCACCGATTTCGAACCGCCGCTGGACGAAATCGTGCGCGAGGGCCGTCGCCGCGAATTCGCCAGGTTCACTGCCTTCAGCGATCCTGCGGTGCGCGCGCATATTCCCGACCCGAATGCCGAGGCGACTTTCCTTGCCTCGCACACGCCGATCAACGAAGCCGACGAAGCCGACGGCGCGCGCTGGTCGAACTGGTTCAAGCATCTGCTGGCCTTGCGCCGCCGCTGGCTGGTCCCCGGCCTGGCCCACGCACGCGCCTTGCCGGTGCGGCGCCTGGGAGAAGGCGCGCTGGCGGCCGGCTGGCAATTGCCCGAGGGCGATTGGCACGTCGCCTTCAACTTCGGCCCGGCCGCGGTGCCGATGCCGGTCGGCGAACAATGTCTACTGCTCGCCGAACACGTCGATACCGCGCGGCGGATGTTGCCGGTCGATGGCTTCATCGCCTGGCGCGAGGCGCGGCCATGACCGCGACCTTGCATGCACTGGCCGAAGCGGCGGGCCTGCTGGTGGATTGGGTGGACGTGGCCGAGCAGCCGCGTCGTGTCGCGCCGGACACCTTGCGCGCGGTCCTGGCCGGCCTGGGCCAGCGTGCCGATGATGAGCGCCATTGCCGCGAGAGCCTGCGCGCGCTGGCTTCCGCCCCCTCCGCCGCGCCGCTGCTGACGGTCTGCGTGGGTGAGTGGCTCGGTCTGCGCGGTACGCCCGGTACGCCGTGTCGCTGGCATGGCGAAGACGGGCAAGCGCAGGACGGTGTCTTCGATGACGATGGGCGGGTGCTGGCACCGGCAACGCCTGGCTATTGGCGGCTCGAATGGGCCAGCCAGGCGCAGGCGGTGGCGGTGGCGCCACTGCGCTGCTGGCAAGTGGCCGATGCCTGCCGCTCCAGCCATCCGCGTGCATGGGGCTTGGCGCTGCAGGTGTACTCGGCCTGCAGCGAGGACGATGCCGGCATCGGCGATGTGGCCGGCTGCGCGGACTGGTTGCGGCATATCTCCCATGCCGGTGCAGATGCCCTGGCCCTGAGTCCGGTGCATGCGCCGCGGGGCCGCGCTGGCGTCTACAGCCCGTACTCGCCGAGCGACCGCCGTTTCCTCGACCCGCTGCAAGCCGCGCCCACGCACGTGCTCGGTGCCGCCGCCCATGCCGCGCTCGATGCAATGCCGGCGCTGCGCGAACACTTCGCCGCGTTGCAGGCGCAGCCGTGGATCGACTGGCCGGCCAGCAGCGCGGCGAAATGGCAGTGGATCCGCGCGCTGCACGATCGCTTCGATGCCGTCGATAGCGCCGCCCACGCCGACTTCCTGCGCTTCCGCCAAGCCGGCGGCACCGCGCTGGCCGATTACGCAAGCTTCGCCGCGCGCGACCATGGCGACGACGATCCCGGCCTGCACGTGTTCGCGCAGTGGCTGGCCCAGCGCAGCTGGGGCGGACTGCAACGCGAAGCACGCGAGCGCGGCATGGGCATCGGCCTGATCGCCGACCTGGCGGTGGGCTTCGACCCGGCCGGCGCCGAAGCGGCGGCCTGGCCGCAGGCAACGTTGTCCGGGCTGGTGCTCGGCGCGCCGCCGGATGCCTTCAATCCCGCCGGCCAGGTCTGGGGTATCGGCAGCTATTCGCCGCGCGGCTTGCGCGAGAGCGGCTACGCACCGTTTATCGCGCTGCTGCGCGCGGTGCTGCACGACCGCGGCGGTTTGCGCATCGACCACATCCTCGGATTGCTGCGGCTGTGGCTGATGCCGGCCGGCGCCGGACCCGGGGAGGGCGGTTATGTACGTTATCCGCTGCAGGACTTGTTGAACCTGCTCGTGCTCGAATCCTGGCGCCACCGCGCCATCGTCATTGGCGAAGACCTGGGGGTGGTCCCGCCTGGCTTTCGCGACACCCTGGCGGCGCGGGGCGTGTTGGGCACCGATGTGCTGCTGTTCAACCGCGACGCCGACGGCCGCTTCCTGCCGCCGGCACGCTGGCGCGAACAAGCCGTAGCCACGACCACCACCCACGACCTGCCCACCCTCTGCGGCTGGCGCGCCGCGCGCGACCTCGATTGGCGCGAGCGCCTGGGCCTGGGCAGCGCAGCACAGTTGCGCCAGGAGCGCATCGCACGTCGCCAGGCGGTGGTGGAACTGGGCGCGGCCTGCGAAAGCCAAGGCCTGGGCGATGGCGAACTGTGGCTGGATGCCCTGCGCTATAGCGCCCGTGCCCCCGCCGCGCTGGCGTTGTTGCCAGCCGAGGACGCCTTGGCGCTGACCGAACAACCCAACTTGCCCGGTACCGTGGCGACCCATCCCAATTGGCGCCGTCGGTTGCCGCAGCCGCTGCCCGCCGAACCACTGCAGCAGGCGTTGAGCGCCTTCGCCGATGCCCGCCGCGGGGCCGGCGCGGAAGGCACGCCGTGACGGCACTGCGCGCCAGCGCGCGCCTGCAGCTGCACGCTGGCTTCGACCTGCATGCGGCCGCTGTGCGGTTGCCTTATTTCGCCGCGCTCGGCATCAGCCACCTGTATCTCTCGCCGATCGCCACCGCGGTGCCTGGCTCGACGCACGGCTACGACGGCATCGATCCGACCCAGGTCAATCCCGAGCTCGGTGGCGAAGAAGCCTTCGTCGCCCTGTCGCGTCGTGCGCGCGGACTCGGCATGGGTTTGATCCTGGACCTGGTACCGAACCACCTGGCCACCCATCCCGGCAATGGCTGGTGGTGGGACGTGCTGCGCCATGGCCGCCGCAGCCGTCACGCTGGCTGGTTCGATCTCGATTGGCGCGCGCCCGGCCACGATGGCCAGCTCTGGCTGCCGGTGCTGGACCGCCCCTGCGCCGAAGCGGTGGCCGCCGGCGTGTTGCGGCTGGAGTTCGATCCGCATGGGCACGTGCAGCTGCGCCACCACGAACAGCCGTTCCCGCTGCGGCCGCAGACGCTGCCTTCGCTGTCGCCGGCGGCCCTGCGCGAGTGGGTGGCGGAACTCAATGCGCAGGCCAGTGTCGGTGACCCGCGGCTGTTGCGGCTGATCGAGCGCCAGCCGTATCGCCTGGCCTGGTGGCGGGTTGGCAACGACATGGTCAACTACCGGCGCTTCTTCGACATCACTTCGCTGGTGGCGCTGCGGGTGGAATTGCCGGCGGTGTTCGACGCAGTTCATGCCTTGCCGCTGCGGCTGGCCGCCGAGGGCCACCTGGACGGCGTGCGTATCGACCATATCGACGGCCTGGCCGACCCGGCCGGCTATCTGCGCCGCCTGCGCGCGCGGCTGGACCAGGCCGGGCGCCGCCGCGGCCTTGCCCCGGGCACCCTGGCGCTGTACGTGGAGAAGATCCTCGCCCCGGACGAAACCCTGCCGGACGACTGGCAATGCGAGGGCACCACCGGCTATGACTTCATGGATCAGGTCGGCGGCCTGCTGCACGCGCGGGGCGGGCGCGTGCCGCTGCGTCAGTTGTGGCGCGCGCAGAGCGGCCGCAGCGGCGATTTCGGCCAGGAGCAGCGGCAGGCGCGCGAGGAAATCCTGCGCGGGCCGTTGCAGGCCGAGTTCATCCGCACGGTGCGCGCACAAATGGCGCTGGCCAGGCTGGACCCGGCCACGCGCGAATTCAGCCCGCAGATGCTGGCGCGCGCGCTGGCCTGCCTGTTGCGCGAGTACCCGGTCTACCGCAGCTACGCCGGCGCCGGTGGACTCGACGAAGCAGGCCTGGCGAACCTGGAAGGCGCGTTGGCGCGCGCCAGCGTCGGGCAACCGGCGGGGAGTGTGGCGGCGCTGGAGGCAATGGCGCGCTGGCTGCGCGACGACAGCGGTGCCGACCGCGTCCAGGTCGCTTTGCGCCGCGTGCTGCGCAGGCGCTTCGAGCAACTCTCCGCGCCGCTCAATGCCAAGGCGGTCGAAGACACCGCGTTCTACCGGCATGGCGTTCTGTTGTCGCGCAACGAAGTCGGCAGCGACCCGGATCATTTTGCGTTGACGGCCGCCGAATTCCACGAAGCCTGCCGCAAACGCGCGCGCCAATACCCGCGCGCGCTGCTCGCCACCGCCACCCACGACCACAAGCGCGGTGAGGATGTACGCGCGCGCCTGGCCGTGCTTTCGGAGCTGCCGGCCTGGTGGCGCGACCAGGTGCGCGCCTTCGACGCGCTGGCCAGCGGCTTGCCGGTGGCCGCCCCCGATCCCGGCGATGCGGCGATGCTGTGGCAGATGATGGTCGCCGCCTGGCCGTGCGACCTGGCCGTGGATGCGGCCGACGCCTTGCATGTCTACGCCGAACGCCTGGGCCAATGGCAGCAGAAGGCCCTGCGCGAAGCCAAGCTGCGCAGCAGCTGGCTCGACCCGCAAGCGGCCTACGAGGCTCGCGTGCATACCTTCATAGAGGCCGTGCTGACCACCCGCCACGGCCTGCCGCTGCGCCGCGCACTGCAGCGAGCGATGCGTCATCTCGCCGTGCCCGGCGCCCGCAATAGCCTGGCCCAGGCCTGCCTGCGCCTGTGCGTGCCCGGTGTGCCCGATCTGTACCAAGGCACCGAAGGTTGGGACCTGTCGCTGGTGGACCCGGACAACCGCCGCGAAGTGGACTACGGCCTGCGCCAGCGCTGGCTCGAAGACCGTCGCGACTGGCCGACGTTGTTGCACGACTGGACCGACGGCGCGGTCAAGGCGCAGTTGATCGCGCGCCTGCTGCGCGTGCGCGCCGAACATCCCGGCTTGTTCGTTGGCGGCAGCTACCAGCCGCTGGCCGGCGCCGGCGAGCGCGTGCTGGCGTTCTCGCGCAGCGATGGCCAACACCAACTGCTGGTGGCGGTCACTCGCCTCGGTGCCGACGCCGCTGCGTCCACGCTGGCCTTGCCTGCCAGGACCTGGGGTCAGGCCGCGTTGCCCTGCCCGCCGGGGCGTTGGCGCGACGTGCTCGAACAACGCGACGTCGAGCATCGCGGTCGCCGCGTGGCGCTCTCGACGCTGCTTGCACGTAGTCCGGTGGCAGTGTGGTTGTCGTGCAGAGATTGAACGAATGAATCCCGACCAACGCGCAGCGCGCATCCGCCAACTGGCAGAGGAAATCTGGGAGGCCGAAGGCCGCCCGGACGGCCAGGAACTACGCCACTGGGGCATGGCCGAGCGCCTGGTGGACGCGGAAATCCGCGCCGCCGCCGAAGACCACGAACCCCCGAACACCACTGAATGAATAATATTTTCCGCATGGAGCGCGCATGCCGCCGCGCAAACTGACGCAACGCTCGCGCATCCGCGAAGGCCGCCCGTTTCCGCTCGGCGCAACCTGGGACGGCTTGGGCGTCAACTTCTCGCTGTACTCGGTCAATGCCACCAAGGTCGAGCTGTGCCTGTTCGACGAGCGCAACCGCGAAACCGAGCGCATCGTCTTGCCCGAATACACCGACGAGGTCTGGCACGGCTATCTGCCCGACGCCCGGCCCGGCCAGCGTTACGGCTATCGCGTGTACGGCCCCTACGCGCCGGATGCCGGCCACCGCTTCAATCCCAACAAGCTGTTGCTTGACCCTTACGCCAAGCAGATCGTCGGCCAGCTCAAGTGGGCGCCGCAGTTGTTCGGCTACACCCTGGGGCACAAGGACAAGGACCTCAGCTTCGATCGCCGCGACAGCGCCGCCTTCATGCCTCGCTGCGCGGTGATCGACCCCGCCTTTACCTGGGGCCAGGATCGCCGCCCGCAGGTGCCGTGGGAGCACACGGTGATCTACGAGGCACACGTGCGTGGCCTGAGCATGCGCCACCCCAGCGTGCCGGAAAGCGAGCGCGGCACCTTCTCGGCGCTGCGCAACGACGAACTGGTCGAGCACATCCGCGGCCTTGGCGTGACCGCGGTGGAACTGCTGCCGGTGCATGCCTATGTCGACGATTCGCAATTGCTCGACCGTGGCCTGCGCAACTACTGGGGCTACAACACCCTCGGCTTCTTCGCCCCGCAACCGCGCTACATGGCCACCCGCACCGTGGCCGAATTCAAGCAGATGGTGACGCGGCTGCACGCGGCCGGGCTCGAACTGATCCTCGACGTGGTCTACAACCACACCGCCGAGGGCAACGAGCTCGGGCCGACGCTGTCGTTCAAGGGTATCGACAATGCCAGCTACTACCGCCTGGCCGAAGACCGCCGTTTCTATATCAACGACACCGGCACCGGCAATACCTTCGACCTGACCAACGCCGGCGCCTTGCGCATGGTCCTGGACTCGCTGCGCTACTGGGCGCTGGAGATGCACGTCGATGGCTTCCGCTTCGACCTGGCGACGATCCTCGGTCGCGAGCGCTATGGCTTCGACCCCAGCGGCAGCTTCCTCGATGCCGTGCGCCAGGACCCGGTGCTGAGCCAGGCCAAGCTGATCGCCGAGCCGTGGGACATCGGCCCCGGCGGCTACCAGGTCGGCGGCTTCCCGCCCGGCTGGGCCGAATGGAACGACCGCTTCCGCGACAACGTGCGCGCGTTCTGGCGCGGCGACGGCGGCCAGCTGGCCGAACTGGCGACCCGCCTGACCGGCTCGGCCGACCTGTTCCGCCACCACGGCCGGCGCCCGCACGCTTCGATCAACTTCATCACCGCCCACGACGGCTTCACCCTCAACGACCTGGTCAGCTACGAGCACAAGCACAACGAGGCCAATGGCGAGGACAACCACGACGGCAGCGACAACAACCTTTCGGCCAACTACGGTGCCGAGGGTCCGAGCGAAGAGGTAGGCGTCATCGGCACGCGCCGCCAGCAAATGCGCAACTTGCTGGCGACCCTGCTGCTATCGCAAGGCACGCCAATGCTGCTGGCCGGCGACGAGTTTGCGCACAGCCAGGGCGGCAACAACAACGCGTATTGCCAGGACAACGAGACTACCTGGATCGACTGGGAGACTGCGGCCACCGCACCGGCCGCCGACCAGGCACGCTTCGTGCGCCGACTGCTGGCCTTGCGCCGACGCTACCCGCTGCTGCATCGCAGTCGCTTCTTCGACGGCGAATTCGACGAGAACCTCGGCTTCAAGGACCTGAGCTGGCTGGCTCCGGACGGCGAAGAAATGACCCCCGAGCAATGGCAGGACCCGGAGGCGCGCGCCTTGATGATGCGGCTGGACGGCCGCGCGCCGGCCAGTGGCCTGCGCCAGGCGGCCGCCAACGTCACCCTGCTGATGCTCCTGAACGCCGACCCGCAAAACCCGGTGGACTTCCAGCTGCCGGCGATGCACGACGAGCATTGGCGCGTGCTCATCGACACCGCGCGACATGGCGGGCGCGCGGTCGCCGGCGGTACCGCCTGGACCGCGCCGCCGCGCTCGCTGGCGTTGCTGGCGGTCGAGCGCGACCGCGTGGCGAGCAACGCGAAGGTGGCCCCGGACGGGGGCGAGCCGCAGCCGTCCTGAAGGCTTCCTCACCCGACCTTGACGCTCGTCGCCCAAGCTGACGGCGCCAGCGACGCTGGCTGCCGTTGATGCCCGGCTATCGGCATCGGTCGGGGAGCTTCATGGACGACAGCGTCATCTACCTGTTGCTGATCTGCGGCTTGATGATCGTGCCGCGCGGACTGCAGCGCTTCCGACTGCCGGCACCACTGACCTGCTTCTTGATCGGCATGCTGCTGATCCTGCTGCTGCCTGGGCGCCACAGCAGCGCGGTCCACCTTTCGGCCGTGCTCGGCATCACCGCGCTGTTCCTCTATGCCGGGATGGAAGTGGACCTGCGTGCGCTGGCCGCCCAGCGGGGTCCGCTGCTGCGCTATCTGTGCGTGCGGGCAATCGCCATCGTCGGCGCCGCCGCCGTGGCGGTCTACGCGCTGGCCATGCCCTGGCAGGCGGCGGTGCTATTGGCGCTGGCGGTGCTCACTTCGTCCACCGGTTTCATCATCGATTCGCTCGATCGCCTCGACCTGGATGCAGAGGAGCGCTTCTGGATCACCAACCAGGCGATTTCCGGCGAGTTGCTGGCGCTGGCAACGATGTTCATCGTGCTGCAGGCCGACAGTCCCTGGACCCTGGCCGAGTCGAGCGGCATCCTCTTGCTGCTGTTGCTGGCGATGCCGCTCGTCTTCCTCGCCCTGGGCCGCTGGATCCTGCCGCATGCGCCCGGGTCGGAATTTGCGTTGCTGGTGACCGTGGCGATCGCAGCGGCCTTCGTCACCGAACGACTGGGCGTGGAGTTGCTGCTCGGTGCCTTCCTGTGCGGACTGGTGGCGCACTTGCTGTCGCGGCGCCTGCCGCGCCTGGCGTCCGAGCACAACATGCATGCGGTGAAGCTGTTCTCCAACTTCTTCCTGCCGTTCTACTTTTTCCGCCAGGGTGCGATGGTGCCGCAGGGCGCATTCGGCTGGGAGGCGCTGGCAATCGGGCTCGGCCTGAGTTTGCTGTTGCCGCTGCGCGCACTGAGCGTGTATCGGCAACGCCGGCGCCGGGGCGACACGCCGGCACGGGCCTGGCGGATCTGCGCGGCGCTCTCGCCGACGCTGATCTTCACCCTGGTACTGGCGCAGATCCTGCGCGAGCGCTTCGCCCTGCCAGACCCATGGTTCGGCGGGTTGCTGATCTACGCGGGGATCGATACCTTGCTGCCATCGCTGCTGTTGCGGGTGGCGCCGCCTGCCGACGCGGTGGCGAAGGCATAGAATTTGCGGCATCCGAACGAGAGTAACGAGCGATGCTGAAAATCTGGGGACGCCACAACTCGAGCAACGTGCGCAAGGTGCTGTGGTGCGCGGAGGAGATCGGCCTGCCGTATGCGTCGATCGAGGCCGGCGGTGCCTTCGGCCAGGTCGACACGCCCGAGTACCGCGCGCTCAATCCCAACGGACTGGTGCCGATGATCGAAGACCACGGCCTGCCGCTGTGGGAGTCGAACACCATCGTGCGGTACCTGAGCGCCCGTTACGCGTTGGACGTGCTGTATCCGTCCGATCCGGTCGAGCGCGCCGTGGGCGAGAAGTGGATGGACTGGACCACGTCGAGTTTTGCCGGGCCATTTCGCGATGTGTTCTGGGGCATGCTGCGCACTGCGCCCGAGGCACGCGATAGGGCGCGGATCGAGGCCGGGCTGAAACGTTGCGGGGAGCTGCTGGGTATGGCCGACGCGGCGTTGGCCAAGACGCCCTGGTTGTCTGGCGATCGCTTTGCGATGGGTGATATTCCGCTGGGGGCGTTCGTCTACGCCTGGTTCGAGATGGAGATCGAAAGGCCGGACCTGCCGCATCTGCGGGCCTGGTACGAGCGGTTGCGCGAGCGGCCGGCGTATCGCAAGGGTGTGATGACCGCTTTGACTTGAGACCCACCCATCCGCCCTTGCCGGGCACGGAGGTTGCATGCGCATTCTGCTGGCCGGTGCGACCGGCCTGGTCGGTTCGCACGCGTTGTCGCTGTTGCTCGACGATTCCCGCTGTACCGCGTTGATCGCGCCGACGCGGCGGCCGCTGGGCCGGCATCACCCGAAGCTCGACAATCCGGTACTGGACTTCGACGACGTGGAGGAGGCGGCCAAGGCGTGGCCGGTAGCGGCGGCGATCTGCGCCCTCGGTACGACTATCGCCATTGCCGGTTCACGCGAAGTCTTCCGCCGGGTCGATCACGACTATCCGCTGGCGTTGGCCACGGCGCTGCGAACACAAGGTACGCGGGTGTTCGTATTGAATTCGGCGATGGGCGCCGATGTGCGCTCGTGGTTCTTCTACAGCCGGGTCAAGGGCGAGCTGGAGCGGGATCTGCGCGCGCTGCGCTTCGACAGCCTGGTGCTGGTGCGGCCGGGCTTGATCGGCGGCGAGCGTGTGGCACCGCGCAAGGGCGAGCGTTTCGCCTCGGCGTTGCTGGGCACCTTGGCGCCGGTGTTGCCGCGGGCGTGGCGGATCAATCCGGCGCCGGTGATCGCCCGCGCGATGGTGGAGCGGGCGCTGCAGCCGGTACCGGGCGAACGGGTGATCAGCTCGGCGGAGTTGATCGGCTAAGCCTTCAGCCGCGCGCGCTGGTGATGTCCGCGCCTTCGCGCATGACCAAGGTCACCGGCGTGCGGCTGACGACATCCAGCAACTTCTCCCATTGCGCGTCATCGAGCGCGCCGCTGGCATGCAGGACGCGGTGCACCTGCAGTTTGCCGGCCGCATTGCGCTGCGAGCTGAGCTCGGCGCGGAATTCGCCCAGATCCCAGCCCTTCTTTTCGGCATACATGCGCAAGGTAATTGCCGTACAGGCGGCGAGCGAGGCGAGGTAGAGGTCGAACGGTGCCATGCCGGCATCCTGGCCGCCCAGCGTGGCCGGTTCGTCGGTGGTCAGTTCATGCCGGCCACTGCTGATGTGGTGCGCGTAATGGGTCAGGGTGGAGACGATCTGGACGTTGGCCATGGGGTGCTCGCGAAGTCAGGGGGAGAGGGATTGGCCGCCATCGACGGCGAGAATCTGGCCGGTGATCCAACGCGCCTGTGGCGACAGCAGGAACAACGCGGCAGCGGCGATATCTTCGACCCGGCCGAAACCGCCGAAGGGGATGTTGTCGCGAATCTGCGCGTACAGCGCCGGCGCTTCGTCGCGGCGCCGGTCCCATAGACCGCCAGGGAATTCGATCGAGCCCGGGGCGATGGCATTGACGCGGATCCGCTCCGGCGCCAGCTCCTTGGCCAGGCTTACGGTGTAGTAGTTCAGTGCGGCCTTGGCGGTGGAGTAGGCGGTCGCGCGTGGGGTGGGTCGTAGCGCGTTGATCGAGCTGATGTTGAGGATCGCGGCGGCGCTGCTGCGGCGCAGCCAGGGCAGGGCGGCGCGGTTGCAGCGCACCGCCGCCATCAGGTCGATGTCGAAGCCCGCCTGCCAGCTGGCATCGTCGTTGCCATTGCCATAGCCCGACGCGTTGTTGACCACTGCGTCGATCCCGCCCATGGCCTCGGCCGCGGAAGCGATCCAGCCCTCGATCTGCGCCGGGTCGGCCAGGTCGCACGGCTGGCAGTGGACGCGGCCGCCGTGGCGCAACAGGGTTTCGGCGGCCTCGGCGAGCGCCTGCCGGTCGCGGCCGCAGATCGACACCGCGGCACCGGCGCGCGCGAGCGCGTCGGCCATGGCCAAACCAATCCCGCGGCTGCCGCCGGCGATGAGGATGCGTTGCTCGCGAAGCGGGAGGTCGGTCATGGCGGCGCCGTGGTGAGGTCGCGTCATTATCGGCCACGTCCGCCTCGTCGGGGCGCACTGCGATTGGCTTATCGCCATGCGCAATCAGCTCATGCCCGATGGTCGTCGGCCATCTAACCGTTCCTTTACACCCGGTTGGGCGGGTGCAGGCAAAACAACGCGGTACCTGTACTGGACGAGGCAAGACGATGGGCAAGCACATCACCCTGATCGGCGCCGGCTTTTGCGGTGCCGCCCTCGTCCGCGAGCTGGCGTACCGCGCCGACGCGTCAACGCGCATCACCCTGGTCGGCGTGTCCGAGACCTTCGGCAGCGGCGTGGCCTACGGTGCGGCGCGCCCGGAGCATCTGCTCAACGTGCGCGCTCGCGACCTCGGCATCGACCCGGACGAGCCGGGTGGCTTCGCCGATGCGTTGCACCTGGGCGAATCCGGCCGCCAGGCCTTCCTGCCGCGGCTGGCCTACGCCGACTACCTGCGCGGTGAACTCAGCGCCGCCATGGCATCGGCTGCGGCGCATATCGTGTGCAAGCCGCAGGAGGCGATCGCCGCCGAGCGCACCCAGCGCGGCTATCGCATTTTCCTGGCCGACGGCGAGGCCTTCGACAGCGACCAGTTGGTGCTGGCGGTCGGCGCGCTGGCACCGCAGGCGCTGCCCGGCATCGGCCCGCGCCTGAGCGTACATCCGCGCTACGTCGGCTGGCCGTGGCAGCCCGGCGCCCTGGACGGCATCGCGCCGCAGGCGCGGGTGCTCATCGTCGGCACTGGCTTGACCATGGTCGATGTGGCCTTGTCGCTACAGGCGCGCGGGCATCGCGGTGGCCTGCACGCGATCTCGCGCCGCGGACTGGCACCGCAGGCGCATGCCATCGAGGCCGGTCCGGCCGCCGAGTTGCCACCGTCGGTGCAGCAGGCATTGCGCGAGGGCAACCTGGGCGGCGTGCTGCGCGGCTTGCGTGATGCCATTCGCGCCGGCGTGCCGTGGCGCAGCGCCGTGGATGCGCTGCGGCCGCACCTGCAACCGTTGTGGCGGCGGCTCGATGCGCGTACGCGCGCACGCTTCCTGCGACACCTGCGGCCCTATTGGGAAGCCGCCCGCCATCGCGTCGCCCCGCTCGCGGCGCAGACGTTGGAGACCTTGCGCGAGCGCGGCCAGCTCCAGCTCGAAGCCGCGCGCCTGCTGCGCGCGCGTTGGACGCCCGAAGGCCTCGAAGCGGTGCTGCGCCGGCGCGGCGAAGCCGAGTCGCGGACCGAGCGCTACGACGTGCTGATTCGCGCCACCGGCCTGGACACCGATATCGACCGCACTAGCGATCCGCTGGTCGCCGGCATGCGCGAGGCCGGCCTGCTGCAGGCCGATCCGCTCGGCCTCGGCGTGGTCGTGGACGACGATTTCCGCGCCCACGACGCCGCCGGTCGCGCGCAGCCCGGCTTGTACTGCATCGGCCCGTTGCTGCGCGGGACCTTGTGGGAAATCACCGCAGTGCCGGAACTGCGCGTGGCTGCACGCCGCCTGGCGCGGCATCTGCTGGAACCGGCGCGCGTAACCGCCGCACCGCGTGCGTTGTTGCGCGTCGTGGGTTGAGCGCCCGCTTCAGTCCTCGGCATCGCCGGGCGTGGATTCCTCGCCCGGCTCGTAGGCAAGCAAGTCCCCCGGCTGGCATTGCAGGTACTGGCAGATCTTCGACAAGGTCTCGAAGCGGATGCCGCGCACATGGCCGGACTTGAGCAGCGAGAGATTGGATTCGGTGATACCCACGTGCTGGGCAAGTTCGCGCGAGCGCACCTTGCGCAGGGCGAGCATGACGTCGAGGCGGACGACAATCGGCATGGTAAGCCTCAGATGATCGCGTGCTGATCTTCTTCGAGCCGCGCGGCGGCATCGAAGAAACGGGCGACCAACCACAGCACCGCGGCCACCAGCAGCGACAGCAGGTCGGCGCCGTCCAGATCAAGCACGTGGCGATCGCCCCGCGGCACCAGCCAGGCGGTAAGCACCGCGGCGACCACGCCATGCAGCAGCACCGCGCACAACAGCAGCAGCGCGAAGCGGCCGAAGCGGCGGCTGGCCTGCGGCGGGAACAACTGCTCGGCACGCACCTGGCCCAGCAGCACAGCCAATTGGTAGAGGGCAGCGGCCACCAGCAGCCCCTGCGCAACCGCCAACGCGCTGGCCCATCCCAACGGCAGGCCGCCGGCCTCCAGCCGCGCACCGCCCGGACCCAGGCCGCCCTGCCACGCGCCGAGCAGCCCGGCGGCGGTCAGCAACGGCGCCGCCAGCACGCCCAGCCACACGACCCAGCGCAGCCGCCGGGCGGACCGCGCGAGCCGGCTTGATTTGTCTGTAATAGGCATAGTAATTTCTGTTTTACAGAAAAACATTTCTCTCAATCAGGATACTAGGAATGAACATGCTCTCCAAGCGCCCGGGCCGCTGGGCGGTGGCGTTGCTGTGGATCGTGGCGGCGCCCGCCTGGGCTACGCCGCAAGCCGACTTCGCCCGCGAGCGCCTGCAAGCCGCCGCCGATGGCGACCTCGCCGGGCTGGCGGTGGCCTTGCCGCGCATCGCTGCGCCCTGGCAGACGTTGGCGCAGGCGCGACTGGCGGCGGGGCGGCTGGACGAAGCCGCCGCCATTGCCCTGGCCGACCGCTTCCTCCACGGCCCGGCGCATGCGCCCTGCGACGACGCCCTGGCCCAGGCCATCATTGCCGACGCCGCCTTCGCTTCGGCCCGCTACGCGCGCGCTGCCGACGCTGCGCAGGCCCGGGCGGCGCTGCTGGGTCGCTGCCACGGCAGCGCCGATGAGATCGAAGGCGCGACCACGATGGCCGGCCTCGCGCAACAGCTTTCCGCCGCACCAGCCCCGCGCGTGATTTCATTCGCACCAGTATCGGTCGGCTTTACCCGCGACAAAGCCGGCCTGGCGCGCACCCCGGTAACCGTCAACGGCCATGTGCAGGAGGCGGTGCTCGATACCGGCGCCAACGTCTCGGTGGTTTCGGCCAGCACTGCCAACAAGCTCGGCCTCAAGCCGTTGGGCCAGGCCGGTGTCGGTACCTCGAGCCGGCAGACGATCGCCACCGGCGTGGCCGTGGCCGACCGCCTGGAACTGGCCGGCCTGGTGCTGGAGAACGTCGCCTTCCTGGTCCTGGATGACGCCCAGTTGGAGATGCCGTTGCCCGGCGGCTACCGCATCGACGCCATCGTCGGCTTCCCGGTGTTCCGTGCCATGCAGCGCGTGCGCTTCAACCACGACGGCACGCTGGTGCCCGAACCCGGCCAGGGCGATGCCAAGGCACCTTCAAACCTGGCGCTGGCGGGCAGCGACTTGTTCGTCGAAACCCGCGTCGGCGGCGTCGCGGTGCCGTTGCACCTGGACAGTGGCGGCTCGGCGTCGGCGTTGTCGGCGCGATTTGCCGAGGATCACGCGGCGTTGTTGAAGGATCTACCGCGCGGGCGGCAGCGATTGGCAGGTGCCGGGGGTGCGACTGAGCGGGCGATCGCGAATTGGCCACAGGTGAGGGTCGAGGTGGGCGGGCGCGGTACGGTGCTGGCGAGTTTGCCGGTGGCGCTGGGGGATTCAGATGATGTGCGGATGCGTACGCAGGGCGTGCTTGGTGGCGATGTGTTGAATGCTTTCGAGAGTTGGACTTTGGATTTTGATCGGATGCGGTTGGAGTTGGGTGCGCCGTTGAGCGAGGTTGCAGGCGGACTCTGATTTTTACGTGCGGCGTTCGAGGCCGGTCCCTTGCCCCCGGGGACGCCAAAAACTGCATCCTGCGTGTCTCGTTGGGCGACGTCCATGTCGCCCAACGCCCCCAGGGCAAGGGACCGGCCCCGAACGCCCGATAGAAGGTCGCGTTTGTGGGGGGAGAAGCCCTCATCCGCCGCTGTCGCGGCACCTTCTCCCAGAGGGAGAAGGACGGCATGGATTTTTGCAGCTGCAATAAATCGCCCACAGCATCTGCTGTCCTTCTCCCGTTGCGGGAGAAGGTGCCGCGACAGCGGCGGATGTGGGTGCTTTTCTCTTCCCACAAACCGCGCTGAACTATCGGGCGTTCGGGGGCTGGAGCCTTTCGGGACAATCGGCGACATGGATGCCGCCGATTAGCCTACAAGGACGTATTCACGGCGTGTCCCGAAAGGCTCCAGCCCCCGGACGCCGCTCGCCATCTCTGCGCGCCGCTTTTACTGCGCCAACCCCAAATCATCAATCAAAGCCCGCAAGAACCGCGCAGCCTCGCCCCCCGTAGCAGCGCGATGATCGAACGTCACCGACAACGGCACGATCTTGTGCGTCTCGATCCCACCCATCACCGGCACCACTTGGTGGCGGGCGCGGCCGGCAGCGACGATCGCCACGCACGGCGGTACCACGACCGGCGTCGCGTAGCGGCCGGCGAACATGCCGAAGTTGGATAGCGAGATGGTGTAGCCGCTCAGCTCGGAAGCGGGCAGGCTGCGTGCTTCGACTTGCTGGCGCAGGCGGTTGACTGCTTCGCGCACGCCGCGGGCGTCGAGCATGTCGGCGTTGCGCAGGGCCGGTACGAACAGGCCTTCTTCGGTGTCCACGGCGATGCCGATGTCCACGTGCGGATGCAGGGTGCGGGTCAGGGCGTCGCCGTCGAACCAGGCGTTGAGCGCCGGTACCGTCTTGCAGGCGACGACAATGGCGCGCACCAGGCGGGCGGTCATGTCGTTGCCCGGGGCCCAGGCGTGGATGTCGGCGTCGTCGTTGAGCGTGGTCGGCACCACCTTGCTGTGGGCGTCGGCCATCACTCGCGCCATGTTGCGGCGCACGCCCTTGAGCTGTTCGGGCTGGCCACTGGCGCTGGCGCCCGGCGGCTGCGTGCGCATCGGTTTGCCGGCGGCGGAGAGCGGGGTGCGTTGCGGTGCAGCGACGGGCGCGGCTTCGGCTGCGACCTGCGGGGCGCGGGCAGTGGGAGCGGGCGCCCCGCCCACATTGCCGCCCGCCGCTGCCTGCTTCACGTCGGCCAGGCTCACGGTGCCGTCGGCGCCGCTGGCGTGGACGCGGCCCAGGTCCACGCCCAGTTTCTTGGCCAGCGCGCGTACCGCCGGCATGGCGCGCACGCCGCCTACGGCCACGGCCTGTTCGCTGTGCACGGTGTCCGAACTCTGCATCGCACCGACCACGGTGCCGGCATCGGCACGCTCGGCCTTGGCCGGCAATTCGCCGCCGTCGTCGGAGGCGACGACTTTATCGGCCTTGGCCGGTGCCGGTTCGCCGGTGCTCGGCGCGTGGCCGTGCGTATGCCCGGTGTCCTGGGCCTCGGCGCGCTGCGGCAGGTTTGGGTCCGGGGCGAACTGGGCGAGCACGCTGCCGGTGACGATGACATCGCCCGGGCCGCCGGCCAGCTTCAGTACCTTGCCGGAGACGGGCGAGGGCACTTCGACCACGGCCTTGGCGGTCTCCATCGATACCAGCGGTTCGTCCAGGCGGATCACGTCGCCTTCCTTGACGAACCACTCGACGATGGTCGCGTCCGGCAGGCCTTCGCCGAGGTCGGGCAGGTGGAAATTCTTGGTATCGCTCATCGGCAAGTCTCTTCCATCAGTTCGAGGTCGGCTTCCGGCAGCCAGCCCTGCGCGCCGTCGGCGCGTTCGGACCACCACCAGCCGCCATGTTCATGGTGCAGGGTCACCGCGTCGCCGCGGTCGGCCTCCAGCTCACGTGCATCGTAGTCCCGCAGCGCCTCGGCGCGGCCGTCGCCGAGTGGCCGCAGCCACTCGATCGGCGCCCAGCCGGCGAGCCCGCCGTCGAGGCTGACCCAGGCAAACGCCGGCCATTCCTCGTCACGCACCCCGAGCGCGACCACCTGGCCGGCGCGGAAGCGGATGGGATTGGCGTACGGCGTGCGGTAATCGCAAAGCAGCCGCGCGCGCATGTCAGCCCGCGGCCACGGCCTTCTTTGCCGCCGTGACAATGCGCTCCACGCTGGGCAGGTACTTCATTTCCAGGCGGAACAGCGGAATGTGGGTGTCGTAGCCGGTGACGCGCTGGACCGGCGCGACCAGGTCGTACATCGACTCCTCGGCCAGGCGTGCGGCGATCTCCGCACCGAAGCCCGCGGTCTTCGGCGCCTCCTGCACGATCACGCAGCGGCCGGTCTTGGCCACCGATTCGGCAATGGTGTCGAAGTCCAGCGGACGCAAAGTCGCCACGTCGATGACTTCGGCGCTGATGCCTTCGCCGGCGAGTTTGTCGGCCGCTTCGAGTGCTTCCTTTACCTGCGCGCCCCAGGCCACCAGGGTGACGTCGGTGCCGTCGCGCAGCACGAAGCACACGTCCAGCGGCAGCGCCTCGCCATCGTCCACCACCAGTTCCTTGTACTGGCGGTAGATGCGCTTGGGCTCCATGTAGATCACCGGATCGGGATCGCGGATCGCCGCCAGCAACAGGCCGTAGGCGCGCTGCGGCGAAGACGGCAGGACCACGCGCAGGCCCGGCACGTTGGTGAAGATCGCCTCGTTCGCTTCGCTGTGGTGCTCGGGTGCGCGAATGCCGCCGCCCCACGGCACCCGCAGCACCATCGGGCAGTGCAGGCGGCCGCGGGTGCGGGTGCGCAGGCGCGCGGCGTGGCAGATGAGGTGGTCGACCATCGGATAGACGAAGCCATCGAACTGGGCTTCGGCCACCGGCTTCATGCCCTGCGCGGCCAGGCCGACGGTGAGGCCGGCGATGGTGGTCTCGTCCAGCGGGGTGTCGAGCACGCGCTCGCTGCCGAAGCGCTGTTGCAGGCCGGCGGTGGCGCGGAACACGCCGCCGTTGACGCCCACGTCCTCGCCCAGGACCAGCACCGAGGGATCGTGCGCCAGCTCCCAGGCCAAGGCCTGGGTGACCGCTTCGATCAAGGTGATGGGCGTTGCGGTCATCGCGGTCTCTCCTCGCGCGGCGGCGTGTTGGGCGGCGGCGTCGTGGGCGGCGGTGCCGGCGTGCAGGTTCTGCTTGATCTCATCCATGGCGCTGCTCCAGGGCCAGGGCAGCCGCGCGCTGGGCCAGCAGGTCCGGCGGCGGGTCGGCATACAGGTAATCGAACATCGCCTCGACCGGCTGCACCGGCGTGTTGAGGTAGGCGTTGACTTCCTCGTCCACGCGCGCGCCGCATTCTTCCTTCCAGGCGTTCTCGTGCGCTTCGCTCCACAGGCCGAGGCCGACCAGATACTTGCGCAGGCGCAGCATCGGCTCGCGCACCCAGGCGTCCTTGACCTCGTCCTCGCCCCGGTAGCGGCGAGCATCGTCGGCGGTGGTGTGGTCGGAAAGGCGGTAGGTGAGGAATTCGATCACCGTGCCGCCTTCGCCGGACAGCGCGCGTTCGCGCGCCTGGCGCATGGCTTCGAGCACGGCGACCAGGTCGTTGCCATCCACCTGCAGGCAGAACAGGCCGCCGGCCAGGCCCTTCTGCGCCAGCGTCTGCGCGCCGGTCTGGGCCGAGCGCGGCACCGAGATCGCCCAGCCGTTGTTCACCACGCACAGGATCAGCGGCAGCTTGTAGGCGCCGGCCGAATTGAGCGCGGCATAGAAGTCGGTCTTCGAACTGCCGCCGTCGCCGCAGCTGGACACCGCCACGTGCTGCTCGCCGCGCAGCTTGAACGCCAGCGCCGCACCGGCCGCATGCAGGCACTGGGTGGAGATCGGCACGCAGAACGGAAAGTCGATCGCAGCATCGACATCGCGCGCGTAGTCATTGCCACGCTCGTCGCCGCCCCAATACAGCAGCACGTCGCGCGGGCGCACGCCGCGCATGAACATCGCGCCGTACTCGCGGTAGCTCGGCGCGAACACGTCGCCGGTGCGCATCGACGCGCCAATGCCGACATGCGTGGCCTCGTGCCCCAGGCAGGAGGCGTAGGTGCCGAGCTTGCCGGTGCGTTGCAGGGCAACGGCCTTGGTGTCGAAGGTGCGCACGTAGAGCATCTGCTTGAACAGGCTCAGCAGGGTCTGCGGGTCGCAACTGGGCGGCAGATCGCGCACGGGCCGGCCGTCCACGTCCAGGTACTGCAGGAACTCGATCTCGAACTGCGCGGCAACGGTCATGCGAACTGCACCCTCGACAGAAGTTTCAAATGATACTGAGCGCAATGGTAAGGGAAGGTGGCAGCACCCCCCTTCCTGCGCCGCAGCACGAAATATGCTGCGTACGCAGCAATTGTGCCTGTTCAGGCTGGCGGCGCGCTTGCGCTGCGTGGGTTGCAGTGTTGCTGCGGTGCGGGGAAGCGTGGCGCGATGAATACGCCGATGTCGCGATGGGATCTATTGGGTTCCGCTTCAGCGATGGTCGCCCCCCGCTAGCGCCGCCGTCTGTGGCCTGGGTTACGCTTGCCGCCCCATTGCAGCTTACCGCCCATGCCCGTCGACAAAAACCAGCGCGACCTGGAAGCCGGCATCCACACCGACCTGGAAGGCCGCCTCACCTACGGCGGCTACCTGCGGCTGGACCAACTGCTGTCTGCGCAGCAGCCGCTTTCCAATCCGCCGCACCACGATGAAATGCTCTTCATCATCCAGCACCAGACCTCCGAGCTGTGGCTCAAGCTGCTGGCGCACGAGCTGCGCGCGGCCATCGTTCACCTGCAGCGCGACGAAGTCTGGCAATGCCGCAAAGTCCTGGCGCGCAGCAAGCAGGTGTTGCGCCTGCTGACCGAGCAATGGTCGGTACTGGAGACCCTGACGCCTTCCGAATACATGGGTTTTCGCGACGTGCTTGGCCCGGCCTCGGGTTTCCAGTCGCTGCAGTACCGCTATATCGAATTCCTGCTCGGCAACAAGAACGCGCAGATGCTGCAGGTGTTTGGCCATGACCCCGAAGGCCAGGATAGCCTGCGCGAAGCGCTGGAAGCCCCGAGCCTGTACGAAGAATTCCTGCGTTACCTGGCCCGCTTCGGCCACGCCATCCCGCCGCAGTACCTGCAGCGCGACTGGACCGCCCCGCACGTCGCCGACCCCGCGCTGCGCCCCGTGTTCGAGCGCATCTACGAGAACACCGACGTCTACTGGCGCGAATACGCCCTGTGCGAAGACCTGGTCGACCTCGAGACCCAGTTCCAGCTCTGGCGATTCCGCCACATGCGCACCGTCATGCGGGTGATCGGCTTCAAGCGCGGCACCGGCGGCTCCAGCGGCGTCGGCTTCCTGCAACAAGCCCTGGCCCTGACCTTCTTCCCCGAACTATTCGACGTCCGCACCTCCATCGGCCTGCCAAACGTAGTGCCCTAGGGGCTACCGCCCGCCATCCAACCGACCAGGAGCCCCCCTTGAGTCAAGGGGGGCGCGCCAACGGCGCGGGGTTGTGGAGGCACGCCGGGCCGACGGATCCGGTTCCGGCAACGCTTCGCGTTGACGTAACCGGACGCCGTCGGTGATCCTCGCCCGTCGCCCTGGCACCGCCAGGGGCCTATCGTCTTGTTGAATTACCAAGGGAAGTCTTCATGAGCGTTGACGCGACCGCGCCCAACTCCGCCTCCGACCTGCCGCCCCCCGCGCCCGTTCCCGAGTTCCAGACGCTGCTGGGCCACCCCCGGCCGCTGTGGATGCTGTTCATGACTGAATTCTGGGAGCGCTTCGCGTTCTACGGAATCCGCTGGGCGCTGGTGCTGTACATCGTGCAGCAGTTCTACCAGGGCAGCGGCACCGGCGAGCAGCCCGCCAACCAGCTCTACGGCGCCTACCTGGCGCTGGTGTACGCGGCGGCGATCTTCGGCGGCTATGTCGCCGATCGGGTGATTGGCTACCAGCGCTCGATCCTGCTTGGCGCGGTCATCATGTCGGCCGGCTTGTTCATGATCGCCACCTCCAGCCAGGAGCTCTTCAAGCTCGGCCTGGCCACGGTCATCGCCGGCAACGGCCTGTTCAAGCCGAACATCTCCACCATGGTCGGCAAGCTCTACAAGATGGGCGATGAGCGCCGCGACTCGGGCTTCACCATCTTCTACATGGGCATCAACCTCGGCGCGATGATCTCGCCGGTGCTGACCGGTGCGCTGGCCAGCAAGTTCTTCGGCTCCGAAGCGATGCCCGACTACAAGGTGGTGTTCATCGCCTCGGGCGTGGGCATGATCTTCAGCCTGGTGTGGTTCTGGTTTGGCCGCCGCCAGCTGTCGGGCATTGGCGTGCCGCCGGTCGGTGGCGAAAGCCGCGCCCGTGTGCTCTACACCCTGATCGGCGCGCTGGTGGCGATCCCGGCCATCTACTTCCTGCTCACCATCGATGCCGAAACCCTGAACTGGTGGGTGCTGGCGCCGATGTTCCTGCTGCTGTGCGGCTTGATCGTGGCCGAGGGCGTGCGCGAGGGCAAAACCTACCGTGACCGTTCTTTGGCCATGCTGCTGATCTTCGTGTTCAACATCCTGTTCTGGATGTTCTTCGAACAGGCGGGCAGCTCGTTCAACTTCCTGGCCGAGAAGATCGTCAATCGCGACTTCGGCGGGTGGACCTTCCCGGTCGCCTGGTTCCAGTCGGTCAACTCGCTGGCCATCATCACCATCGCGCCGATCCTGGCGTGGCTGTGGGTCAAGATGGGCCGCGCCAATCCCTCGATCCCGCGCAAGTTCGGCCTGGGCCTGATCTTCAACGGCCTGGCCTTCCTGCTGCTGATGTTCGCGCTGTCCTCGCTGGTCAACGACGCCGGCAAGATCCCGTTCTGGACCTTGTTCATGGTCTACGTCATCCAGTCGGTGGGCGAGCTGTGCCTGTCGCCGATCGGCCTGTCGATGGTGACCAAGCTGGCGCCGACGCGCCTGGTCGGTTTCGGGATGGGTGGCTGGTTCCTGTCCACCGGCATCGGCAACAATCTCTCCGGCATCTTCGCCGGCCACGTCAGCGGCGCAGGCGGCATGACCGTGCAGTCGGCCTTGACCGGGTATACCTTCGGGTTCTGGCTGCTGCTGGGTGCCGGCGCGCTGTTGTTCCTCATCGCCCCGCTGATCAGCAAGCTCATGCACGGCGTGAAGTAAAGGAAACCTTGATGAAGAAACTGCTGCCCATCGCCCTGTTCGCCCTCACGCTTGCTGGCTGTGGCCAGCAGGCAGAGGAAGCGCAACCGCCGCCCAAGCCGCTGGACACTTCAGTGCAGAAGCCACCGGTGGCAGATCCCAGCCAGCCGGTGGCGTCGGGCAATACGCCGGCAGCAGCCGACATCGCGGCCGCAGCGGCGCTGAGCGCGGGTTTCGATCCGGCACGCGACCCGGTGGCCGACCTGGAAACCGCCAAGGTCGAGGCCAAGCGCGGTGGCAAGCGCATCCTGCTGGATGTGGGTGGGGAGTGGTGCTCCTGGTGCCACATCCTCGATGACTTCATCGGTGGCGACGGCGAGATCCGCAGCTTCCGCGATGCCAACTACGTGTGGGTGAAGATCAACTTCAGCCCCGAGAACGAGAACCAGGCCTTCCTCTCGCAGTTCCCGGAGATCAAGGGCTACCCGCACCTGTTCGTGCTCGACAACGACGGCAAGCTGCTGCATTCGCAGTTCACCGGCGAACTGGAGAAGGGCAAGAGCTATGATCGCAAGAAGTTCTTCGACTTCTTGAAGGAATGGGCGCCGCCCAAGACCTGAGCGGTCTCGGCGTCACGACAAAGGCCCGCGCGAGCGGGCCTTTGTTTTTTTTGGGAACCTTGGGCGATCAACCGCCCTGCATGCTCTCCAGGCCGACATCGGCCAGCTTGTCGATCAGCCGGTCCAGGGTGTGTCGCTCTTCCTCGGTCAACGGCGCCAGCAGCCGGCGTTCGCAGTCGATGACCATCGGCGCGATGATCTCGTAGGCCTCGAAGCCGCTCTCCGAGAGCGCCAGCACCGAGCGGCGGCGGTCGTCGCCATGCATCTCGCGCTTGATGAAGCCGCGCTCCAGCAGCCGCGCCACGGCGCGACTCACCGCGACCTTGTCCATCGCGGTGCGGTCGGAGACCTCGCTCGCGGAAGAGCCCGGGTATAGCGCCAGCACGGTCATCACCCGCCATTCCGGGATGACCAGGCCGTAACGGTCGCCATAGACCTTGGCGATGTTGGCGCTGACACGGTTGGAAAGCACGCTGATGCGGTAGGGCAGGAACTGCTCCAGGTCCAGCAACGCGCGCGAGGAACGCTGGCCCGCGCCGGCGTGCCTGTCCAGATCTATTTCGGGTGGGCTCATGTTGCAGTGCACCTTGATGGTTGTTTCAGGTGAAACTATAAGGGAGTCTTCCAGACCTGCCCATTCTCGCGGGTCTTCCGTCCGCCCGCACCTGTTCCAGGCGGGGGCGGCTGTCTTGCCGGAGGTACGCCATGAACGCCCAAGCCCAATCTTCGACCGCGCCCAACCTGGGCATGCAGGTCACTACGTTCGAAAACCCCATGGGAATCGACGGCTTCGAGTTCGTCGAATTCGCCGCCCTGGCCGGCAGCGGCGTCGACCTGCACGACTACTTTCGCAAGATGGGCTTCACCGCGGTGATGAAGCACAAGACCCGCGCTATCACGCTATATCGGCAGGGCGGGGTCAACTTCCTGGTCAACGAAGACCCGGATTCGTTCGCCGCCGATTTCGCCGCCGCCCACGGCCCATGCGCCTGTGGCTTCGCGATCCGCTTCCGCAAGCCGGCCGACGAAGTGTTCGAAGGCGTGCTCGGCAATGGCGGCGAGGCGATCGACCACAAGGCCGACAGCCGCGCGGTCGCAGCGCCCGTGGTGAAGGGGATCGGCGACTGCATGCTCTATCTGGTGGACCGCTATGGCGACGCCGGCAGCATCTATGCCGACGACTTCGCGCCGATCCCGGGCGTGGACCAGAACCCGAAGGGCTTCGGGCTGACCTTCATCGACCACCTCACCCACAACCTGTACTTCGGCAACATGCAGCAGTGGTCGGACTACTACGAGCGGTTGTTCAACTTCCGCGAGATCCGCTACTTCGACATCAAGGGTGCCAAGACCGGCCTGGTGTCCAAGGCCATGACCGCGCCGGATGGCATCGTGCGCATCCCGCTCAACGAGTCGTCCGACCCGAAGAGCCAGATCAACGAATACCTCGACGCCTACAAGGGCGAGGGCATCCAGCACATCGCCTGCTTCACCGACAACATCTACGACACGGTCGAGGCGATGCGCGAGCAGGGCGTGCGCTTCCTGGATACGCCGGACACCTATTTCGACGTGGTCGACCTGCGCATCCCCAACCACGGCGAAGACGTGCCGCGCCTGCGCCGCAACAAGATCCTCATCGATGCCGACGTCGAGACCAAGCAGCGCAAGCTGCTGCAGATCTTCACCGAGAACTGCATCGGCCCGATCTTCTTCGAGATCATCCAGCGCAAGGGCAATGAGGGCTTCGGCGAGGGCAATTTCCAGGCGCTGTTCGAATCGATCGAACGCGACCAGATGAAGCGCGGCGTGCTGTAATCGCCCGCAAGCGTCCACGCCGAGGAGGGCTGCCATGACCACGCTCGATACCCGCCGCGGCTACCAGACCGGCTTCGGCAACGACTTTGCCAGCGAGGCCGTTACCGGCGCGCTGCCGCTGGGGCAGAACTCGCCGCAGCGCGTGGCGCATGGGCTCTACGCCGAGCAGTTGTCCGGCACCGCCTTCACCGCCCCGCGCGGGCATAACCGGCGCAGCTGGCTTTATCGCCTGCGCCCGGCGGCCATGCATGGGCGCTTTGCCGAATACGCGCAGCCGCGCCTGCACAACGACTTCGACCAGGGTGCGGTTTCGCCCGACCAGTTGCGCTGGAGCCCGCTGCCGCTTCCGCAGGTTCCGACGGATTTCGTCGATGGCCTGTACACGATGTGCGGCAACGGCAGCGCCGCCACCCATACCGGCGTCGGCATCCATCTGTATGCAGCCACCGCCGACATGCAGGGCCGCTATTTCTACGACGCCGACGGCGAGCTGCTGATCGTGCCGCAGCTCGGTCGCTTGCGCCTGCTCACCGAGCTCGGCGTGATCGAGGTCGAGCCGCAGCAGATCGCGGTGATCCCGCGCGGCGTGCGCTTTCGCGTCGAGCTGCCCGATGGCCAGGCCCGTGGCTATGTCTGCGAGAACTTCGGTGGCCTGATGCGCCTGCCGGACCTGGGGCCGATCGGCGCCAATGGCCTGGCCAACCCGCGCGACTTCGAAACCCCGCATGCGGCCTACGAAGACGTGGAGGGTCAGTTCGAGCTGATCGCCAAGTTCCAGGGCCTGCTGTGGCGCGCCGACATCGGCCATTCGCCGCTGGACGTGGTGGCCTGGCATGGCAACTACGCGCCGTATCGCTACGACCTGCGGCGCTTCAACGCCATCGGCTCGATCAGCTTCGACCACCCGGACCCGAGCATCTTCACCGTGCTCACCGCGCCAAGCGAAATCCACGGCACGGCGAACATGGATTTCGCGATCTTCCCGCCGCGCTGGCTGGTCGCGCAGCACACCTTCCGGCCGCCGTGGTTCCACCGCAACGTGGCCAGCGAGTTCATGGGCCTGGTGCACGGCGTCTACGACGCCAAGGCCGAAGGCTTTGCCCCGGGGGGCGCCTCGTTGCACAACTGCATGAGCGGGCACGGCCCGGATGCGGCCACCTTCGAGAAGGCCTCGGCCGCCGATCTCTCCAAGCCGGACGTGATCGCCGACACCATGGCCTTCATGTTCGAAACGCGCGGCGTGCTGCGGCCCACGGCCCAGGCCATCGAGGCCGAACATCGGCAGCGCGACTACCAGCAGTGCTGGGCGGGCTTGAAGAAGCACTTCGTCGCACCCTGAGGCCTCGGTCGGCGCGTGGCGGTTGGCCCGCCACGCCTTGTTCACAGTGCCCACCGGTAGCCTGTCGCGGTAGATCGTGCCGGGGAAGCCGATGAACGTCCGAATCCACTCTCTGTTTGCGTGCCTGTTCGCGTGCCTTGTGCTGGCGGCGTGCCAGCGCACGCCCGCACCGGTGGAGCCGGCGCAGGATGCAGCTGCCGCCCAGGCCGACGCCACCCTGCCGCCGAACAACGACCAGCCTGCTACCGATGTGCCACCGGCTACCGCGCCGCCCGGCACGTTGCCGCCGCGGCTGCAACAGGGCGGCCAGGCGCTGGCGCGTTGGGAGGGCTACGGCGATGTGCGCTTTGGCATGGACGCCGAGCAAGTGCGCCAGGGCTGGGGCGGACAGCTGGAAGGCGCGCCGCCGGCCGAAGCGGACGGTTGCTACTACTTGCGGCCGAAGTGGGCGCTGGAAGACCTCAGCTTCGGCTTCATGTTCGAGGGCGGCAAGCTGGTGCGCTACGAGAGCGACAACCCCAAGGAGCTGGCGCCGGGGGGCGGCCGTGTCGGCATGCCCGCGGCGGATATCACCACGCTCTATGCGGGCCACGTCGAAGCGCTGCCGCACAAATACGAAGAAGGTGCGCAGTATCTGCGCGTCACCCAAGCCGGGCAGCCGGCGGTGCTGGTGTTCGAAACCGACACCAGCGGCAAGGTCACGAAGTGGCGGGTAGGCCTGCCGCCGCAGGTGGACTACGTCGAAGGCTGCTCGTGAGCCCGCGGCCGCTGGTGCGGCGGGCGCGGCGGCGCCACAATCGCCGCGTCCATTGAGGGAGACCGGCACATGCAAAGCGCCATGCTAGCGGCGACAGGAAGCTTCTTGCTGGGAGTGCTGCTGCTGGCACTGGGCGGCGATTCGATCGTCAAGGCGGCCTCCGGGCTGGCACAGCGCTTCGGTGCCTCGCCATTCCTGGCCGGCTTGCTGCTGGTCGCTTTCGGCACTTCGTTGCCGGAGTTGGCGGTCAATGCGCGTGCGTTTGCGGGCGGGATGGCAGAGCTGGCATTGGGCAACGCGGTCGGCAGCAATATCGCCAATATCGGCTTGACGCTGGGCGTGGCAGCGCTGGCGGCGCCGTTGGCGGTGCGCATGCGCTTGCTGGGACCTTTGCTGGTGGTGCTGCTGGTGGCGACGCTGGCGTTGATCGGGTTCGGGTTGGACGGGGTGATCGGCCGGGTCGAGGGCGCGGTGTTGCTGCTGGTGTTCTTGGTGCTTTTGGCGTTGTTGCCGTCGCGGGTGCGGCATGAGCCGGCGGCGGTGCGCGAGAGCGTGGAGCAGTTTGCGGCGACGCGCACGGAGCTGCCGCTCAATCTTTTGCGATTGGTGGTGGCGCTGTTGCTGCTTTATTTCGGTGCGGGCCTGGTGGTGCGGCCGGCGCCGATATTGGGCGAGGCGATGGGTTTGTCGCCGCTGTTGGTCGGCTTGCTGCCGGTGGCGATCGTGACGGCGCTGCCGGAGATGGTGGCGGCGGTTGCGGCGGCGCGGCGCGGGCAGGGCGACATGGTGGTGGGCCATGTGCTCGGGTCGAGCCTGTTCAATTTGTTGGTGATCGTCGGCGGGATGGCGTTGTGGCGGCCGCTGGTGTTGCCGGCGTCGTTCGTGCGCCTGGAGTTGCCGGCGGCGATTGCGTTCGCCTTGGTCCTGTATCCGATGCTGCGCGGGGATCTGCGGGTCAGTCGGGTCGAGGGCGGGATTTTGTTTGCGGCATTCCTGGGATGGGTGGTGTTGGAGTTGGCGCTGCTGCGGTAGAGCGCAATGCCTCCAGGCCCGGACGTTAGTCGCTCTTCGGCTTGTTTGCCGCATCCGGCGGCAGCAGGTCGTCCGGGGTCGGCGTGGGCTCGGCCGCTTCGCTCGGGTCTGCCGGCAGCGTTGGTCGTTCGGCCAGCATCAACGACAACGCGGTCTTGGCCATCATGTAGGCGCTGATCGGCGCGGTGATGAAGAGGAAGGCAGTGATCAGCAGTTCGCGGGGCTGCGGGTCTTCGCCGAGGAGCAGGTGGTAGCCGACCGAGCCCAGCAGGACGCAGCCTACGCCCAGGGTGCTGGCCTTGGTCGGGGCGTGCAGGCGCTTGAAGAAGTCGGAGAGTTTCACCAGGCCGAAGGCGCCGATCAGGATGAAGAAGGTCCCGACGATCAGCAGGGCGCTCAGCAGGTATTCGGTCAGGGCGATCATTCGACGATGTCCCGCCGCAATACGTATTTGCTCAACACCACGGTGCTGCCGAAGCCGAGCATGGCGATCACCAGTGCGGCTTCGAAGTAGATCGGTGAGTCCAGGTGCATGCCGAACAGCATCAGTTCGGCGATGGCGGTGACCGATAGCGTGTCCAGGGCCAGGATGCGGTCGGGCAAAGTCGGGCCGCGCAGCAGCCGCCACAGCGACATCATCATCGCCAGGCCGACGACGTGCATGCACACCACAATGGTCGTCTCGATGAACATGTGGCCGGTCACGGGAATATCTCCATCAGCGGTTTTTCGTAGCGCTGCTTGATCTCGGCGATCAGGGTGTCCGGGTCGTCGAGGTGCAGTACGTGCACCAGCAGGTAGCGGCGGTCGTCGGAGAGTTCGGCCGAGACGGTGCCCGGGGTCAGGGTGATCATGCTGGTGAGGGCGGCGATGCCGTGGATGTTGGCCATGTCCAGCGGCACCCAGATGAAACCAGGGTGGATGCGCGATTCCGGTCCCAGCACCTGGATCGCGACGCGCACGTTCGAACGCACGATGTCCCACAGCGCAATGGCGAGCATCTTCGGCACCACGCGCAGCGAGCCGATGCGCGCAAACTCGCGGTCCAGGCGGGCGGCAAAGGGCGGCACCACGGTCGCCATCAGCAGGCCCATCAGAACGGCGCCGAAGCCGAGGCTGTCGGTGAGCAGTAGCCAGAACACGAAAATGGTGACGCTGATCGGCCAGGACGGGAACAGCCGGCGCCAGCGTGGGCGGGTGCGCGGAGCGGTCATGGCTGCCTCATCGCGGGGTGAGTCTGGCGCAGCAGTTGGCGGTACTCGTCGGCCTGCCGCAGCTGCCGGGCCATGGCATCGGTGTGCTGCATCAACGGTCCGGCCGCGATGGTCATGCCCAGCAGGTAGGCGAGCAACAACAGGGTCGCAGCGGTTTCGGCCGGGCGCAGGCGTGCGCGCCGTGTCGGCGGCGTGGGCGCGGTCTCGGGAACGCGCCAGAACAGGCGCACGCCGGCGCGGCTCAGGCCGATGATCACCAGCAGGCTGCCGCCCAGCACCGCGCTCCACACCGGCGCGACTTGCGCATCCGGCACGTGGGCCAGCAGCGCGACCTTGGCCAGGAACCCGGACAACGGCGGCAGGCCGGCAATCGCGATCGCGGCGATGAAGTACAGCGTGCCCGGGACGCCGCGCCCCGGCAGCGGCGCGATGATGGCCTTGCGGTCGCTGGCATCGCCGCGGCGACGGCGTACCAGATCGGCAATCAGGAACAATGCGGCCGCGGCGAAGGTGCTGTGCGGCAGGTAGTAGAGACCGGCGGCGATCGCGCCCTGGTCGTCGAGGGCGAAGGCGACGAACAGCGTGGCCGCCGAGAACACCACCAGGTACGCCACCAGCACCCGCAGGCGATTGGCCGCCATCACCCCGAAACCGGCCAGCACCAGGGTTGCCAAGCCCGTCCATAGGAGCGCCTGGCGGCCGAACCCCTGCAACGCGCCGGCATCCGGGCCGAACCACAGCAGGCTGACCCGCAGGAGCGCGTAGAGGCCGACCTTGGTCATCACCGCGAACAACGCGGCCACCGCGGCCGGCGCGCGCGAGTAGGTCTCCGGCAGCCACAGGTACAGCGGCAGCAGCGCGGCCTTGCTGCAGAACACCAGCAGCAGCAGACCCAGCGCAGCCTGCGCCAACGGCACTTCGGCCGCGGGCAACTCGGCGATGCGCTGCGATAGTTCGGCCATGTTGAGCGAGCCGAGCAAGGCGTACAGCAGGCCCAGCGCGATCAGGAACAAAGTCGAGGCGGTGACGTTGAACACCACGTAGTGCAGGCCCACGCGCATGCGCAGGCCGCGACCGCCGCTGACCAGCAGGCCGTAGGAGGCGATCAGCATCACCTCGAAGAACACGAACAGGTTGAAGATATCGCCGGTGAGGAAGGCGCCGTTCAAGCCCATCAACTGGAATTGGAACAGCGCATGGAAGTGCGGCGCGCGGCGATCCCAGCTGCCGCAGGCGTGCAGCAGGCAGGCGACTGCCAGGCACAGCGTGGTCAGCAGCATCCAGGCGGCGAGCCGGTCGGCGACCAGCGCGATGCCCAGCCGCGAAGGCCAGTCACCCAGCAAGTAGACGTGGATCTGCCCGCTCGCCGTGGCGGCAAACAAACTCACCACCGCGACCGCCAGCAGGCCGATGCTGGCCCAGGCCACGCCGCGCTGGACGCGCACGCCGAAGCGGCGGTGTTCGACAAACAGCGAGGCGATGGCGCCGAGCAGCGGGATCAGGATCGGCAGGATGGGCAAGTGGTTCAACGCCCGTCCTCCTGCTTGGATGCCTGCGCTTCATCGGTCGGCGGCGGTTGTTCGTGGCCGTCGACATGGTCGCTGCCGTTGTCGGCGCGGCTGCGGATCGCCAGCACCAGGCTGACGGCGGTCATCGCGAAGGCGATGACAATGGCAGTCAACACCAACGCCTGCGGCAACGGATCGGTGTGCTGCGCCAGGCTGGGCGCGATGCCTTCGCGCAGCACCGGTGCCTGGCCTTCGCGCAGGCGCCCCCCGGCGAAGATCAGCAGGTTGGTGGCGTATGAAAGGAAGGTGAGGCCGAGGATCACGTCGAAGCTGCGCGCGCGCAGCAGCAGGTAGATGCCGCAGGCGACGAGCACGCCGATGGCGCTGGCCAGTGCGAGTTCCATCAGTGCCGCACCCCCGTGCGTGGCGAGCGCTGCGCAGGATCGATGACCCCGTGGCGCGAGTTGCGGGTAAGCGAGGGCTTGACCGTGCCCATCATCGAAAGCATCAGCATCACCGCGCCGAAGACCACCAGGTAGACGCCGGCGTCGAAGCCCATGGCGCTGGCCAGTTCCAGCGTGCCGATCAGCGGCAGGTTCCATTCGGCGTGGCCGCTGGTGAGGAACGGCACGCCGAACAGCATCGAGGCCGCGCCGCTGGCCAGGGCAATAGCCAGGCCGACGCCAATACAGCGAACGTAATCGAAGCCGAAGCGCGACTCGACCGAGGCATGGCCCTGGATGACGTACTGCATGAGCAGCGGCACCGCCAGCACCAGGCCGGCGACGAAGCCGCCGCCCGGCGCGTTGTGGCCGCGCAGGAACAGGAATACCGACACGGTGAGAATCAACGGGAACATGATCTGGGTCAGGTCCGCCGGCACCGGCAGCTTGATCGGCGGGCCCGGCATGACCTTTTCCGGCGCCATCCGCGCGCGCCGCAACAGCGCATGCACCACCAGCCCGGCAATCGCGAACACGGTGATTTCGCCAAAGGTGTCGAAGCCGCGGAAGTCGACCAGGATGACGTTGACGACGTTGTGGCCGTAGGCCTCGGGCAGTGAGCGCGCGAGCATCTCGCCGGCCATGGTGCGGCTGGGGCGGGTCATCAGCGCATAGGCCAGCGCTGCCAGGCCGAGCCCGCAGGCAATGGCGATGCCGGCATCGCGCACGCGCACCAGGCGCGCGCGTTCCGGCGGCGAGGTGCTGGGCAGGTAATTCAATGCCAGCAGCATCAAGGCCAGGGTGACCATCTCCACCATCAGCTGGGTCAGCGCCAGGTCCGGCGCCGACAGGAACACGAACACCAGGCTCACCGCCAGCCCGGTGCCACCCAGCACCAGCACGGCGAGCAGGCGCTGGCGATGCAGGAACAATCCGCCCAGTGCGCAGGCCACCAGCAGGAGCCATAGCGCCCAGCCCAGCAGCGGGATCGGCTGCGCCGCCTGCCACGGCGGCAGGTCCGCAGCGCCGAGGAAAGGCGCCAGCCCCACCGCGAGCGCCGCCAGCACCAACAGCAGCAACATGCGCTGCAGGCGCCCATCGACGATCCAGCCGGTGAAACGGGAGGCCACGGCGGACAAGGCATCGAGCTGCCAGTGGAACAGGCGCCGGCCCTGGGATCGCGTGACCACGGCATATAGATCGAGCAAGCGTCGCAGGCCGAAGTACAGCGCGACGCCGCCCACGGTGCCGGCCATGCTCATCGCCAGCGGCCAACTCCAGCCGTGCCAGATCGCCAGGCTGTAGGCGGGCAGGTTGGGGCCGAGGATCGCCCCGGCGGCCACGCGCAGTACCGGCGCCACCGTCAGTGCGGGGGCCACGCCCACCGCCACGCAGGCGGCCACCAGCACCGCCACCGGAATGCGCATCCAGCGCGGTGGCTCATGCGGCGTGCGTTGTATGTTGCGTGGGCCGTCGCCAAAGAACGTGTCGTGCACGAAGCGCAGGCTGTAGGCCACGCCGAGCACGCCTGCCAGCAGCGCGGCAATCGAGGTGGCGATGCGCATCGGCGCCGGCGCTTCGGTTTCAAGCGCGACGGCGAAGAACATTTCCTTGGACAGGAAGCCATTGAGCAATGGGATGCCGGCCATCGCCAGCGAGGCGACGATCGCCAGCGCGCTGGTATAGGGCAGGTAGCGCCGAAGGTTGCCCAGCCGGCGCATGTCGCGGGTGCCGGTTTCGTGGTCGATGATGCCCGCGGCCATGAACAGCGAGGCCTTGAACACCGCGTGGTTGAGGATGTGGAAGACGCCGGCCACGACTGCCAGTGGCGTCGATAGCCCGAACAGCATCGTGATCAGGCCCAGGTGCGAGATCGTCGAATAGGCGAGCAAGCCCTTGAGGTCGTGCTGGAAGATCGCGTTCCAGGCGCCGAGCACCAGCGTCAGCGCGCCAATGCCGCTGACCGTATAGAAGAACAGGTCGCTGCCGGCCAGCGCCGGGTGCAGCCGCGCCAGCAGGAACACGCCGGCCTTCACCATCGTCGCCGAATGCAGGTAGGCCGAGACGGGCGTTGGCGCGGCCATCGCCTGCGGCAACCAGAACTGGAACGGGAACTGCGCGCTCTTGGTGAAGATGCCGCCGAGTACCAGGAACAATGCAGCCGGGTACAGCGGGCTGTCGCGCAGGGCCTGGCCGGAGGCGAGCACCACGTCGAGGTCGTAGCTGCCGACGATGCGCCCGATCAGCAGCACGCCGCCGAGCAAGGCCAGGCCACCGCCGCCGGTGATCACCAGGGCCATGCGCGCGCCTTCGCGCGCGTCGGGGCGGTGGCTCCAGAAGCCGATCAACAGGAACGAGCTGAGGCTGGTGAGCTCCCAGAACACCATCAGCAACAGCAGGTTGCCGGCCAGTACCAGGCCGAGCATCGCGCCCATGAACAACAACAGGAAGGCGTAGAAGCGCGCCGCATTGTCGGCGCGGTCAAGGTAGTAGTGCGCGTACATCACCACCAATGCGCCGATTCCCAGCACCAGGGCGGCGAACATCCACGCCAGGCCATCGAGCCGCAGCGCGAAGCTCAGGCCGACCTGCGGCAACCAGGCGTGTTCACCGCGCACCACGTGCCCGGCAAACACCGCCGGCGCCAGCCAGGCCAACAGCAACAGCCCGGTCAGTGCCGCGCCGCCGGCCAGCCACGCCAGCAAGCCACGTCGTTGGGCGCGCAGCGAGGCGATCGCCGCGGCGGCCAGGAACGGCAGCGCCAGCAGGATTTCGAGGAATGGGATCATGCAGGGATCGGGCCTTGTAGCGGGCGATTCGCGAGCAGTATCCCGAGTCTAACAGGGCCTCGCCGCGTTACTGCGCGGGAATGAACGAGCGGTTCGGTTTCGCCGCGGTGCCGGTCTAGGCGGCGTCTCCTCGATCGCGTACGAACAACGTATCGGTCTGCACGCTGTGCAGGATCCGCCCGGCCACATCACCCAGCAGCAGGCCGGAGAGTGCGCTGCGGCCATGGCCGCCGAGGACGGCCAGTTCGACGTCGTGGTCGCGCACGTAGTCGCGCAACAGCCGCGAGGGCTCGGCTTCGGCCACTGTGGCTTGCAGGCGGCCGCGCAGGTCGGTGGGCAGGGCCAGGGCATCGATAGCGCGTTCCAGCGCGGCCTGGGCACGCTGGCGTGCCTGCGCCAGCGCCGCGGCGGCATGCGCGTCGCGCTGGCCCAAGCGCGCGACGTGGAAGGCATGCAGCGCACCCAGCGACACCGGCGTGCCGAACAGCGCCAGCGCCAGCTGCAGGGCACGTGCGGCGGTATCGGACAGATCGCTGGCCCACGCCATGCTGCGATACGGGCCCTGCGCGCGGCGGTGCACCACCAGCAGCGGCAACGTGGTGTGGCGCGAGAGCCAGGTGACCGACGAGCCCAGCGTCGGCTGGGTGAACAAGGCGTTGCGGGCAATCCCGGTGATGATCAGGCCACAGCCGTGCGCGTGCGCCACGCGCAGCAGCGCCGGGCCCACCGCGCCGGTTTCCACCTGCACCTCTATATCGATATCGTCTACCGCGAATTCTCGCCGCAAGCGCTTTTCGACGACCTGCGACAGCAGCGCCGGCCGTTCCCAGGGCGGCGTGCCGAAGATCGGATCGTGGAAGTCGAGTTCCTGCATCGAAGGCAGCACCGTCGCCACCACCAGGCGGGCCTGCCATTGCCGCGCCAGTTGCACGGCGCGCTCGAAGGCGCGGTCGCCACGCGCGCTCAGATCGGTGGCCAGCAACAGCGCAGCGGGGGCAACGATGGCGTCGGACATCGCATCTCTCCGGGGAGGTCGCCGCGGCAGTGTACGCGCGCCGATGTGAGGCCCCGGTATCATGGCTGCATGTCTATGCCGCCTGCGGATTTTCCTGTTTCCTCGTCGCTTCGCCACGCCTGGGTATTCGGCGGCAGCGGGCAGATCGGCGAACGCGTGTTGCAGCGCCTGCTCGCACAGGGTTGCCAGGTGACCGCGTGGTCGCGACAGGCGCGCGCCGCGCAGGCGGGACTCTCGTGGCGGCAGGGCGATCTCGGCAGTGCCGGCGCGGTGCCGGAAGAGATCGACGCAATTTTCAGTTGCGGCCCGCTGGATCATTTCGCGCGTTGGTTCGAGGGCCAGCCCGGCGCGCCGGCGCGCATCGTCGCGTTCGGTTCGACCAGCGTCGAGGTCAAGGCAGACTCGGCCGATGCCGGCGAGCGCGATGTCGCCCGGCGACTGGCCGCGGCGGAGGCAACGCTGTTCGCCAGCGCCTCCGCCCGCGGCAGCGCGGCCACCGTGTTGCGTCCCACGCTGGTTTATGGCGCCGGGCGCGATGCCACCTTGAGCGTCATCGCGGCGATGGCGCGGCAGCATGGCTTCTTCGTATTGCCCCGCTGTGCCAACGGTCTGCGCCAGCCGGTGCATGTCGATGACCTCGCCGCAGCGGCGCTGGCGGTCTACGCGACGCCTGCCAGTTTCCAGCGCGCCTACGCCGTCGGCGGCGGCGAGGTGCTGGGCTATGCAGAGATGGTGGCGCGGGTGCTGCGCGCGCTGTCGCCCCCGGTGCGCCTGCATCGCGTGCCGACGCCGGTGTTCGCCACGGCCCTGCGGTTGGCCCACGCCGCCGGCCGCCTGCGCGGGATGAGCGGGGAAGCCTTGCAGCGGATGCGCGCGGACCTGGTGTTCGACCTGGCGCCTGCGCGAAGTGATTTCGGCTATGCGCCGCGCGCGTTCGCGCCCGATGCGCGCGAGCTGGGCCTGGCGCCGGCCTGAGGCCTCAGTAGCGCCAGCCCATGCGCCGGTAGACCTTGGCCAGTACCCAGGCCGGGCCGATCAGCAGGTAGACCAGGTCGGTGAGAAAGCTCGGCTTGCGGCCTTCGAACTTGTGGCCGATGAACTGCGCGATCCAGGCCACGACGAACACGCCGATGGCCAGCCACAACAGGTTGTGCAGGCCGATGCGCATTTCCAGCAGGCGGCACAGGCAGGCGCAGAAGAAGAACAGTGCCAGCATGCCCAGGCCCAGCCGCCGCGACAGGCGGTTGTAGAACATCCATGCCCCGAACATCGCCAGCGCCGCCCAGATGCCGCTGCGCAGCAGGGTGCCGCCGACCGGCACGCACCACAACAGCGCCACCACCGACCACAGGATCGCCGGTACCGCCACGACGTGGATCTGCTGGTTCAGCGCGTTGCGGTGGTCATCGGAGTAGCTGGCGAAGAAGCGGTCGATCGGGCGTGTCGCGCTGGTGTCCATGTTCCCTCCCAGGTATTGGTCCAGCGTCGATCAATCGATCGAGATCCCCGCCAGGCGCTGCAGCGCTTCGGCGTACTTGGCGCGGGTGCGGTCGATGACTTCGGCCGGCAACTTCGGCCCCGGTGCGGTCTTGCCCCAGTCCAGCGTTTCCAGGTAATCACGCACGAACTGCTTGTCGTAGCTCGGCGGGCTGGTGCCGACTTCGTATTCGTCGGCCGGCCAGTAGCGCGAGGAATCCGGCGTCAGCATCTCGTCCATGATGTAGAGGCGGCCGTCGGCATCGGTGCCGAACTCGAACTTGGTGTCGGCCAGCAGGATGCCGCGCTCGGCGGCGAAGTCGGCGGCGAAGCGGTAGATGCGCAGGGTTGCGTCGCGCACGCGCTCGGCCAGTTCGGCGCCTACGGTCTTGACCATGGCGTCGAAGTCGATGTTCTCGTCGTGGTCGCCCACCGCCGCCTTGGTCGACGGGGTGAAGATCGGCTCTTCCAGCTTCTGCGCCTGGCGCAGGCCGTCGGGCAGTTCGATGCCGCTGACCTTGCCGGTGCGCTGGTAATCCTTCCAGCCACTGCCGATCAGGTAACCGCGGGCGATCGCCTCCACCGGCACCGGCTTGAGCTTGCGCGTCACCACCGCGCGCTTGGCGTACAGCGCCGCGTCCACGCCCTCGGGCAGCACGCTGGCCACGTCGATGCCGGTGAGGTGGTTGGGCATCAGGTGTTCGGTCTTCTTGAACCAGAAGTTGGAGACCTGGCACAGCATTTCGCCCTTGCCGGGGATCGGGTCGGGCAGCACCACGTCGAAGGCCGAGAGACGGTCGGTGGCGACCATCAGCAAGTAGTCACCGGCGGGCGTGCCGGCCGGCAGGCGTTCGCGCGGGATATCGAACACATCGCGGACCTTGCCGCGGTGACGCAAGGGCAGGCCGGGGAGATCGGATTGCAACAGCGTGGTCGACACAGGCACTCCTAGGACTTCGCATGGCGCTGTCCCCGGGGACCCTTCGGGCCCGCGGACGGCAGCGGGCCGCGTAGTGTACGGCGCTTCCGGCCCGGATGCGTGCCGGCCCCCAGGCACCCGGCGCGACCTCGAGCCGGTGGGGCTCGCAGCCCGCCGGCGGCGCGCCCTGGCGTAGAATTGCCGGCCCTGTCCTGCCCCCTCGCCCGACATGCGCTGGTACGGAAAATTGCTGGGTTTCATCGCCGGCGCGCTGCTGGTCCGGGCCAACCCGCTATTGGGCGCGCTGATCGGCTTGCTGCTCGGCCACGCCGTGGACCGGGGCTGGTTCAAATCCGAGCGTGACGACCCGTACCGGGAGCTCGGCGTGCCCGCCGACGCCACCGCCGCCGAAATCGACCTGGCCTACCGCCGCCTGATGTCGCAGTACCACCCCGACAAGGTGGCCAGCGCGACGCCGGAGCTGCAGCGCCAGGCCGAGCGCCGCGCCAGCCAGATCAACGCCGCCTACGACCGCATCCAGCGCCGCCGCCAGCGCTGATTCCACCGGAGACCACCATGTCCGACTGCATCATCGCCCCGTCCATCCTTTCGGCCGACTTCGCGCGCCTGGGCGAGGAGGTCGACAACGTGCTGGCCGCCGGCGCCGACTGGGTGCATTTCGACGTGATGGACAACCACTACGTGCCCAACCTGACCATCGGCCCGATGGTGTGCCAGGCGCTGCGCAAGCACGGCGTAAGCGCGCCGATCGATGTGCATTTGATGGTCGAGCCGGTGGATCGCATCGTCCCGGACTTCGCCGAGGCCGGCGCCACGTACATCAGCTTCCACCCGGAAGCCAGCCGCCACGTCCACCGCACCATCCAGTTGATCAAGTCGCACGGCTGCAAGGCCGGCGTGGTGCTCAACCCGGCGACCCCGGTGGACTTCCTCGACTGGGTGCTCGAAGACCTCGACCTGGTGCTGCTGATGTCGGTCAACCCGGGGTTCGGCGGCCAGGCCTTCATTCCCTCGGCGCTGGACAAGTTGCGCGCGGTGCGCAAGAAGATCGATGCGCTCGGCAAGCCGATCCGGCTGGAGATCGACGGCGGGGTCAAGGCCGACAACATCGCCGAAATCGCCGCCGCCGGTGCCGATACCTTCGTCGCCGGTTCGGCGATCTTCAATGCGCCCGATTACGCCAGCGTCATCGCCAAGATGCGCGCGGCGGTGGCGGCGGCACGATGAGCACTACTGCGCTGGCGATCCGCCCGGCCACGCCGGAAGACGCGGCGTTGCTGCACGAGCTGGTCACCGCGCTGGCGGTCTACGAGCGCGAACCGGACGCGGTGAAGGCGAGCGTCGAGGACTTGCGCAACAGCTTGTTCGGCGCCAACGCCACCGCGCATGCGCTGATCTGCGAGCAGGCCGGCGAGGCGGTGGGTTTTGCCGTGTACTTCTTCAATTACTCGACCTGGCTGGGCCGCAATGGCCTGTACCTGGAAGACCTGTTCGTGCGCCCGGAACACCGCGGCCACGGCGCCGGCCTGGCGTTGCTGCGGCATCTGGCCGGGGTGGCGGTGGCGCGCGGTTGTGGCCGCTTCGAGTGGGCGGTGCTGGACTGGAACCAGCCGGCGATCGACTTCTACCGCGCCGCCGGTGCCAGGCCCATGGACGAGTGGACGGTCTATCGGATGGAAGGCCAGGCGCTGCGGGACTTCGCCGCCGGCGGCTGAGCCGCGCTGGCCGCGTCGATCGGAGTTGCCGGGGGAGGGACCGATGGCCCCGATCGACGCGGACGCTTGCCGCTTTCGAAGTGCGCCGCGGGAGAGAGTGCGCGGCGCCTTGAACGAGGCCGGCCCCTTGGCCGCCCTCTCTGCTGCTGCGGAACCGGCGTGCTGCCGATCCCGTCGAATATTGGAGGCTGATCCTGCCTCCGCCCGTCGTCCCTGCTATGGCCTTCTACGTTAGGCCGCTTCGGTTACATCGGCGTGACACGGCCAGCGCAGTGCGCGGCAGCCATTGAACGCGTTCACGGAGGGCCGGCAGCGCGCTTGCTAGCGTGCAGGCAACCCCCGCACACCCGGACCTTGCATGCAGCCCAGGCGCTGGCGACTCATCCTCAACGGCAAATCGGCAGGCAACGACGACGTGCGCAGCGCGGTGGCCGCCTGGCGCGAACAGGGCATCGATCTCGACGTGCGGGTGACTTGGGAAAGTGGCGACGCCGAGCGTTACGTCGCCGAGGCCATCGCCGACGGCGTGGATACGGTGATCGCCGGGGGTGGCGACGGCACCCTCAGCGAGGTGGCCACGACCTTGGCCCACCGCGACGAGCCGGCCGCCGCTTTACCCACGTTGGGCCTGCTGCCGCTGGGCACTGCCAATGATTTCGCCAGCGCTGCCGGGATCCCTGTGGCGCCGGACGAGGCGCTCGGCCTGATCGCCGCGCGCCCGGCCGAACCCTTCGACCTGCTGCGCATCGAGACCAGCGACGAGGTGCAGTGGTGCGCCAACGTCGCCAGTGGCGGCTTCGGCACCCAGGTGACGGTCGAGACCCACGATGGTTTGAAGGATCTGCTGGGTGGCCTGGCCTACCTCATCACCGGGTTGTCGCGCCTGGGCCGCATCGATCCGGTGCAAGCGCGCCTGCAAGGCCCGGGCTTCGCCTGGCAAGGCGGCTTCGTCGCCCTGGGCGTGGGCAATGGCCGCCAGGCTGGCGGTGGCCAGGCCCTGTGCCCAGACGCCCGCATCGACGACGGCCTGCTGGATGTCACGATCATTCCCGAGCTCGATGGCGAGATCGCCGGCACGCTCGGGGCCTTGGTCACCGGCGGCAAGCGCGCGGCGCTCGAACACGTCGCGGTGCGCCGGCGGCTGCCGTGGCTGGAGATAGAAAGCGACGCCGCCATCACTTTGAACCTCGACGGCGAGCCGCTACAGGCCACGCGCTTCCGCATCGACTGCGCGCGCCACCGCCTGCGCCTGCACCTGCCGGCCGAGTGCCCGCTGCGCGAAAACGCGCCGTCGGACTGAGGCTTTCGGTGCGGTCGTTTCGTTGGAAACGGCGCCGACACCGGCCAGGGGTTTGGGTTAAAGTGTGGCCGTGTCCACTCTGACGACCCCGCGTTCCTTCTCTTCCGCTCGCCGCTGGTGGCGATGGTGGCCCGTAGCCGTCGTCCGTCCCGCCACCACGTCCTCCCGGAAGGAAAGTCGTCTTGATCACTGCCGAGCAGTTCCAGCAGCAGGCCGCTGAAGGCCACACTCGAATCCCCGTCGTCCGCGAAGTGCTGTCGGATCTCGACACGCCGCTTTCGGTCTACCTGAAGCTCGCCGACGGCCCCTATACCTATCTGTTCGAATCGGTCGAAGGCGGCGAGCGCTTCGGTCGCTATTCCATCATTGGCCTGCCGGCGCGGCGGGTCTACAGCTTCCGCGGCCACACGCTGGAAGTGAGCGAGCTGGGCGAAGTGCTGGAAACGCGCGAAGTCGCCGACCCGCTGGCTGAAGTCGAAGCGCTGCGCGCCGAGCATTCGGTGCCGCGCTTCGATGGCCTGCCGGGGTTTACCGGTGGCTTGGTCGGCTGGTTCGGCTTCGAGTGCATCCAGTACATCGAGCCGCGCCTGGCCGCCGCCGACAAGCCCGACGAGCTCGGCACGCCCGACATCCTGCTGATGCTGTCCGAAGAACTGGCGGTGTTCGACAACCTCAAGGGCCGCTTGTACCTGATCGTGCACGCCGACCCGCGCCAGCCGCAGGCATTCGCCCGTGCCAACCGCCGCCTGGACGAGTTGTCGCACCGGCTGCGCCAGGCCGGCGCCGGCTACCCGCAGGCACAGGTCTCCGACGCGATCGACGAGCAGGATTTCCGTTCCTCTTTCACCCGCGAGCAGTACCACGAAGTAGTGCGCAAGGCGCAGGAATACGTGCGTGCCGGCGACATTTTCCAGGTCGTGCCTTCGCAACGCCTGCGCGTGCCGTTCCGGGCGCGGCCGATCGATGTGTATCGCGCGCTGCGGGCGCTCAACCCCTCGCCGTACATGTACTACGTCGATGTCGGCGGCACCCAGGTGGTCGGCTCCTCGCCGGAAATCCTGGCGCGGCTGCGCGACGGCGTGGTCACGGTGCGGCCGATCGCCGGCACTCGTCCGCGCGGCGCCACTCCCGAGCAGGACCTGGCGCTGGAAGCGGAATTGCTGGCCGATCCGAAAGAGCGCGCCGAACACGTGATGTTGATCGACCTCGGCCGCAACGACGTCGGCCGCGTTGCCGAGGCCGGCACGGTGCAGGTGGGCGAGCAGTTCGTGATCGAGCGCTATAGCCACGTCATGCATATCGTCAGCGAGGTCACCGGCAAGCTGAAGCCGGGGCTGAGCTACAGCGACGTGCTGCGCGCGACCTTTCCGGCCGGCACCGTGAGCGGCGCGCCGAAGATCCGCGCGCTGGAAATCATTCGCGAGCTGGAGCCGGTACGCCGCAACGTCTATTCCGGTGCGGTCGGCTATATCGGCTGGCATGGCGATGCCGACACCGCCATCGCCATCCGCACCGCGGTGATCCAGGACGGGTACCTGTATGTCCAGGCCGGCGGCGGCGTGGTCTACGACTCGGACCCCGATGCCGAATGGCAGGAAACCATGAACAAGGGCCGCGCGCTGTTCCGCGCCGTGGCCCAGGCCGCGAAGGGGCTGTGAGCGTGACCGCAATCGACAGCTCTGCGCCGGCGCGGATCGGTTTTCGCAACGACTACAGCGAAGGTGCCCATCCGCGCCTGCTGCAGGCGCTGGCCGCGGCCAGCAACGAGCAGAACGCCGGCTACGGCCTGGACCGCCACAGCGAACGCGCCGCGGCGCTGATCCGCACCGCCTGCGCCCAGCCGGACGCACAGGTACACCTGCTCGCCGGCGGCACCCAGACCAACCTCACCGCCATCGGCGCGTTCCTGCGCCCGCACCAGGCGGTGATCTCGGCGGAAACTGGCCACATCGCCGTGCACGAGACCGGCGCGATCGAACTGACCGGCCACAAGGTGCTGACCGCGCCGGCGGCCGACGGCAAGCTCAGCCCGGCGGCAATCCAGGCATTGCTGGATACCCACGACAACGAACACCTGGTGCAGCCGCGCCTGGTGTACGTCTCCAATACCACCGAGCTCGGCACGATCTACCGGCGCGCCGAGCTGGAGGCGATCGCGCAGCTATGCCGTGCGCGCGGATTGCTGCTGTTCCTCGATGGCGCCCGCCTTGGCGCGGCGCTGACCGCCGAGGGCAACGACCTGACCCTGGCCGATATCGCCGCGCTGACCGATGCCTTCTATATCGGTGGGACCAAGAACGGCGCCTTGCTTGGCGAAGCGCTGGTGATCGTGAACTCGGCGCTGCAAGCGGACTTCCGCTACCTGCTCAAGCAACGCGGCGCCCTGTTGGCCAAGGGCATGGTGTTGGGCACGCAGTTCGCCGCGTTGTTCGAAGATGGGCTGTTCTTCGCCCTGGCCGAACATGCCAACCGCATGGCGCGGCGCTTGCGCGAGGGGCTGGAAAAGGCCGGCGCGCGCTTCGTGGTGGACTCGCCGACCAACCAGCAGTTCATCCTCGTCAGCCCGGCGCAGTTGCAGGCATTGGCCAGCCGCTATGACTTCGAGCGCTGGGAGACCCGTGCCGATGGCGAGGGGGTGATCCGCTTTGTCACCTCGTGGGCGACCACGGCGGCGATGGTGGATACGTTGTGCCAGGACTACGCCGCGATCGCGGCCCCTTGAACCCATGACAGAAGGAATCGTCAGCATGCGCCGTCTTGCCATCGTGTTGCTCTCGTCCTGCCTGCTGCTGGCACCGCTGCTGGCCAGCGCGCAGGTCAACAGCCTGCCTTCGCAGCCGCATTTGTTGGTGCGGGGCAAGGCGGAGCGTGAAGTCATCCCCGACCGCTTCAGCATCAGCGCGCAGCTGGAGCAGAAGGACCCGTCGCCGGAGATCGCGCGCACGCGCGTTCAGGCCGATGCGGCGACCGTGCTGGCGCTGTTCAAGGCGCATAAGGCGCTGCCGGAGACAGTCGAGGCTTCGTCTTTGTCTATCTCACCGAGCAGCCGCTACGTGGATGGTCGCCAGATCTTCGACGGCACCCAGGTGAGTCGCAGGCTGTCGGCGACCTTCAGCCAGCTCGCAGACGTGCGCGCCGTGCTGGGCGGACTGCAGACCAGCGAGCATCTGCAAGTGACCGGCATCTCTCCGTTCTACAGCGAGGAGGTGCGCGTGCGCGGCGAGCTCAAGCGCGATGCCGCCGCGCAGACGCGCGCCAATGCACGCAACCTGGCCGAAGCCTATGGCGTGCAACTCGGCGGGCTTTACACCATCTCCGAGGTCGCGCCGAACTTCGCCTATGGCATCCAGGCCGGCAGCTGGGGGGAAATGACCCGGCAGGGTCGGCCGATGCCGCCGTCGCCGCCAGCGCCCATGAGCGACATCGGCGAAGCGCGCGCGGCCGACAAGATCCGCGGTGAATCCCTCGAAGCCGGCAGCATCACCCTCACCGAATACGTCTACGCGATCTTCCTGATCGCCTCCTGAGATCGCCCCCATGCTGCTGATGCTCGACAACTACGACAGCTTCACCTACAACCTCGTGCAGTACCTGCAGGCGCTCGGCGCCGAGGTCATGGTGGTGCGCAACGATGCGATGAGCGTCGAGCAGATCGCCGCGCTGCGGCCCGAGCGCATCGTCGTCTCGCCCGGCCCGTGCACACCGAACGAGGCTGGTGTCTCCCTGCAGCTGATCGAAAGAATGGGGCCGACCACGCCGATCCTGGGCGTCTGCCTCGGCCACCAGGGCATTGGCCAGGTCTACGGCGGCGATGTGATTCGCGCCGGCAACATCATGCATGGCAAGACCTCGCCGATCCGCCATGAAGGCAAGGGCGTGTTCGCCGGCCTGCCGGATCGCTACGAGGCCACCCGCTACCACTCGCTGGTGGTGGACAAGCACACGCTGCCGGAGGTACTCGAAGTCACCGCCTGGACCGAGAACCCGGATGGCTCGATGGAGGAGATCATGGGCCTGCGTCATCGCCAGTATCCGGTGGAAGGCGTGCAGTTCCACCCCGAATCGATCCTCACCGAACACGGCCACGCCTTGTTGCGCAACTTCCTCGAACGCCCGCTGTGAGTGCCATGACCTTCACCCCCCAGGAAGCGCTGCAGCGCACGATCGAACACCGCGAGATCTTCTTCGACGAGATGGTCATGCTGATGCGGCAGATCATGCGCGGTGAGGTCTCCGAGCCGATGACCGCCGCCATCCTCACCGGCCTGCGGGTCAAGAAGGAGACCGTGGGCGAAATCGCCGGCGCCGCGCAGGTGATGCGCGAGTTCTCGCGCACCGTGGAAGTGGCCGACCGCAGTCACCTGGTCGACATCGTCGGCACCGGCGGCGATGGCTCGCATACCTTCAATATCTCCACCTGCACGATGTTCGTCGCCGCCGCCGCCGGCGCGCGCGTGGCCAAGCACGGCAACCGCAGCGTGTCGTCCAAGTCCGGCAGCGCCGATGCGTTGGAGGCGTTGGGCGCGGTCATCGAGTTGCAACCGCAGCAGGTGGCGCAGGCGATCGAGCGCAGCGGCATCGGCTTCATGTTCGCGCCGGTGCACCACCCGGCGATGAAGGTGGTGGCGCCGGTACGGCGCGAGATGGGCGTGCGCACGATCTTCAACATCCTTGGGCCGCTGACCAACCCGGCCGGCGCGCCGAGCATCCTGATGGGCGTGTTCCATCCCGACCTGGTCGGCATCCAGGCGCGCGTACTGCATGAACTCGGCGCCGAACGCGCGCTGGTGGTGTGGGGCCGCGATGGCATGGACGAGCTCTCGCTCGGCGCCGGCACCCTGGTTGGCGAATTGCGCGATGGCCAGGTGCGCGAATACGAACTACACCCGGAAGACTTCGGCATCGCCATGTCGCACAGCCGCAACCTCAAGGTGGCCGATCCCGACGAATCGCGGGCGATGCTGCTGGGCGTGCTCGAAAACCGTCCGGGGCCGGCGCTGGATATCGTCGCCTTCAACGCCGGCGCGGCGCTCTACGTGGCCGGCGTGGCCAGCGATATCGCCGATGGCATCGCGCGCGCGCGCGCGGCCATCGCCGACGGCAGCGCGCGCGCCAAGCTGCGCGAATTCGTGGCGCTGACCCGCGAGCTGGCCTCAGCATGAGGCGGCTGCGTGATGGCCGCGCTGCCGGCTTTGGCCGATAATGCGCGGTCTTCCGGATTCCTTGCGATGAGCGACATTCTCAACACCATCCTGGCCCGCAAGGGTGAAGAAATCGCCGAGCGCAGCGCGCGCGTGCCATTGGCCGAGGTCATCGCGCGTGCCGCCGACGCTTCGCCCGTGCGCGGCTTTGCCGAGGCCCTGCAGGCGGCGGTGGCGCGCGGCGAGCCGGCGGTGATCGCCGAAGTGAAGAAGGCCAGCCCCTCCAAGGGCGTGATCCGGCCGGACTTCCGCCCGGCCGACATCGCCGTGAGCTATGAATTCGGCGGCGCCAGCTGCCTGTCGGTGCTGACCGACGTCGATTTCTTCCAGGGCGCCGACGATTACCTGCGCCAGGCCCGCGAAGCCTGCACGCTGCCGGTGCTGCGCAAGGACTTCACCGTCGATCCCTACCAGGTCTACGAAGCACGCGCATTGGGCGCCGACTGCATCCTGCTGATTGTCGCCGCGCTCGACGACGGCCAGCTGGCCGACCTGTCCGGGCTCGCCCTGCAACTGGGGATGGACGTGCTGGTGGAAGTGCACGACATCGACGAGTTGGAGCGCGCGATCCAGGTGCCGGTGCCGCTGATCGGCATCAACAACCGCAACCTGCGCACGTTCGAGGTGACGCTGGACACCACGTTGGCCATGCGCACGGCGGTGCCGCGCGATCGCCTGCTGGTGACCGAGAGCGGCATCCTGGCGCCGGAGGATGTGGCGCTGATGCGCGGGCAGGGCGTCAATGCTTTCCTGGTGGGCGAGGCCTTCATGCGCGCCGAGGAACCGGGCGATGCGCTGCGCGAGCTGTTCTACCCGTGAGCGCAGCGCAGGCCACGCTCAAGCCGCTGGTCGTGTTCGACTTCGACCACACCTTGTATGACGGCGACTCCGGCAGCCACTTGTTCGCCTGGCTGATCCGGCGCAACCCGTTGCGGCTGCTGGCGGCGTTGCTGCTGACGCCGCTGCTGGGACCGCTGGTGGCGTTCCTTCCGACCCGCCGCCATGGCATTTCCGGCTATGTCTGGATCGCCACGTTCGGGCTCAAGGACGCGCGCGCGTTCAACCGGGTCATCGATGCCTACGTGCTGGCGCACCGGGCGACGCTACGGGCACGGCTGTTGCCGCATGCGCTGGACGTGTTCGCAGGCCACCGCCGCGCCGGCGATCGCGTGGTGGTGGCCACGGGCGCACCGCCCGAATTGGCGCGCGCGATCCTGGCATTCGTCGCGCATGAAGACGTGCCGGTGGTGGGCAGCCTGATCGGCCCGCGCCTGGGTGGCGTGGGCGCGTTGCGCCATTGCCACAACGAGGAAAAGATGCGGATGTTGCGCGAGCTGGGCTTCGGCGACATCGCCATTGCCTATTCCGACAGCACCGCCGACCTGCCGCTACTGCAGGCCGCGCGCGCGCCGGTGGTGGTCAACCCGAAGCCGCGGCGGGTGGCGTACTTCCGGCAGGTGCTGCCGCCGGGTACGCCGATCCTCAACTGGGGCTGCGAGGATCGCGGCGGCACGCCCCTGGACGCGTAAGGCGTCTTTCAGCGCGTTCCGTACAAGACCACGGTCTTGCCGCGCGCATGCAGCAGGCCGTCGGCTTGCAGCTTCTTCAGCACTCGGCCGGCCATCTCCCGCGAGCAGCCCACCAGCCGCGCCAGCTCCTGGCGCGAGACGCGCAGCTGCGTGCCCTGCGGGTGGCTCATCGCCTCCGGCTCGTGGGCCAGGTCGTGCAAGGTGCGCACGATGCGGTCGGTGACATCGAGGAAGGCCAGGCGGCTGGCTTTGCGGGTGGTGTCGAGCAGTCGTTTGGAAAGCTGAATGCCGATCGCGTAGAGCAGCCGCGGGGCGTCGGCGGCCAGACTGCTCTGCAGCAGCTGGTGCAGGCGCTCGTAGCTGATCTCGGCCAGCTCGCACTGGCTACGGGTGCGCAGGATCACCTCGCGTGTGTCCGATTCGATGAACAAGCCCATCTCGCCGACGAATTCGCCGGCACCGAAGTAGCCCAGGACGAGCTCGCGGTCGTCCTCCTCCTCGGCAATGATGCTGATCGAGCCGCTGACCACGTAATAGAGCGTGCCGGCGGGATCGCCGGGGCGGAAGACATCGGTGCGCGTCGGGTAGCGGCGGCGGTGGCTGTGGGCGAGGAAGCGCTCGATCGTAGCCGCATCCAGGGTCAGCGGCGTGGTCGCTTGGCGGACGGCTGTCATACCTGTGCTGTTACCTGGGCTCATGGCGGTTCCGCGGCTCAATTCCTGAAGCTTAACGGGATGACTCCTCCGAGGTAAACCGTTGTCTTCAAACAGCCGTTCCGCTGCCGGGCGCTTTGGCCCATAATTCCCCCTTTCCCGTCCCCCATAGGAACGACCGCCGTGGTCAAGCCGTTGCCTCGCCTGAGGCTGCAGGGTTTCAACAACCTCACCAAGGCGCTGAGCTTCAACATCTACGACGTCTGCTACGCCCGCACCGAAGAAGAGCGCCAGCGTTACATCGAGTACATCGACGAGCAGTACGACGCCGATCGCCTGACCCAGATCCTGACGGATGTTGCCGAGATCATCGGCGCCAACATCCTCAATATCGCCCGTCAGGACTACGACCCGCAGGGCGCTTCGGTGACGATCCTGATCTCCGAAGAGCCGGTGATCGACAAGAAGCAGGCCGGCAAGGAGCTGATCTCCGATGCCGTGGTCGCGCACATGGACAAGAGCCACATCACCGTCCATACCTACCCCGAGACCCACCCGCAGGAAGGTATCGCCACCTTCCGCGCCGATATCGACGTCGCCACCTGCGGCGTGATTTCGCCGCTGAAGGCGTTGAACTACCTGATCGAGTCGCTCGAGTCGGACATCGTGATCATGGACTACCGCGTCCGTGGCTTCACCCGCGATGTGCGCGGCAAGAAGCATTTCATCGACCACAAGATCAACTCGATCCAGAACTTCCTGGCCAAGAACGTCAAGTCTCGTTACGAGATGTTCGACGTAAACGTCTACCAGGAAAACATCTTCCACACGAAGATGCACCTGAAGGACTTCGACCTGGACCAGTACCTGTTCGAAGAGAAGGCCAAGAACCTGTCGTTCAAGGAACGCATGAAGATCGAGGCGCTGCTCAAGCGCGAGATCGAAGAGCTGTTCCACGGCCGCAACCTGGCCGAGTAAGGGTTACATCCGGTTCGGCCGCCACCTTTTAGGATGGCGGCACTGAATCCAAGGGCGGGACGACCCGCCACGCGGCGCAAGCTGCGGACCACAGCCGACGGCGGCCCGGTGTGCAGACACCGGGCCGCTTTTTTTTGTTCTGCGCAAGGAGGTTCCCCATGTCCTGGGTCTATCTACTGTTGGCCGGCCTGTTCGAGATCGGCTTTGCGATGGGGCTCAAATACAGCCAGGGATTCACCCGCCTGTGGCCGAGCCTGGGTACCGCTGCGGCCGCGGCCATCAGCCTGTGGCTGCTGACCCAGGCGCTGCGGACCCTGCCGGTCGGGACTGCCTATGCCATCTGGACCGGGATCGGCGCGCTGGGCGTGGCGATCCTGGGCATCTTCTTGTTTGGCGACAGCGCTTCCTGGCCGCGGCTGGCCTGCATCGGGCTGATCGTGGCCGGCGTGGTCGGGTTGAAGCTGGTGGGCTGAGGCGTCAGAGCCGGTAAGCCACCGTCTTCATCACCTTCGAGGCGAACGCCATCGCCAGCGGGATCGGCTGGGGCAGGATGCGCGCGCCGGCCTGTTCGGCATGGTCGGCATGGCGGGCTTCGTCGGCCTTCATCACCCACAGGATCTCGCGGCTGCGCAGATCGGCCGGCGGCAGGATGTCCAGGTGCTCGTCCAGGTGGGCCTCGACCTGGCGCTCGGTCTCCACCACGAAGCCCAGGCTCCAGTCGTCGCCACGCAGCGCCGCCACCGCGCCGAGCGCATAGCTGCCGGCATACCAGAGCGGGTTGAACAGGCTGGGCCGGCTGTCGAGCTCGCGCAGGCGGTCGCCGCACCAGGACAGGTGGTCGGTCTCCTCCTGTGCGGCCTCCAGCAGGTGGGCGCGGGTGGCCGCGTCGCGGGCCACCGCGGCCTGGCCGAAATACAGGCCCTGGGCGCAGACCTCGCCAACATGGTTGATCCGCATCAGGCCGGCCGAATGGCGGCGCTCGGCCTCGTCCAGCGGCACCTCGGGGGTCTTGCCGGCCGGATTGGCGCGCAGCGCCGGCGGGTCGCCGAACACGGTTTCAAGCGCCCGCTGGGCCTCCAGCAACACGCGGTCGAGGGGGCTGTGGCGGCGCAAGTCGCCGGTCGGCGTGGCAAAGGTGTGGTCCATGCGGCGATTCTCGCGCCAGGCCGGCCCGGTGCCAACCGCGGAAAGGTTGCCTTGCGCCAGGCGCCCATGACCGGTACAATCCCGCCTCTTTCGTGTCCCCCATGCCGTTCCAGGGTGTCACGGCGAAAGTCTCCACAACGCGCGGCAAAGTTCCGGCCTGCCGGAATCAGCCCGACTACACCAACCTAGAGTTCTCTCATGACTACGTTCACCGCAAAGTCCGAGACCGTCCAGCGCGACTGGTATCTCGTTGACGCTTCCGGCAAGACGCTTGGCCGTCTCGCTTCCGAACTGGCCCGCCGTCTGCGTGGCAAGCACAAGCCCGTCTACACCCCGCACGTCGACACCGGCGATTACCTCGTCGTGATCAACGCCGACAAGATCGCGGTGACCGGCAAGAAGCTGCAGGACAAGATGTACTACCGTTTCACTGGCTACATCGGCAACCTGAAGTCCGAGAATCTCGCCCAGGCGCTGGAGCGCCACCCGGAGCGCGTGATCGAAATCGCCGTCAAGGGCATGCTGCCGAAGGGCCCGCTGGGCCGCGACATGTATCGCAAGCTCAAGGTTTACGCCGGCCCGAATCATCCGCACGCCGCCCAGCAGCCGCAGGTCCTGGACATCTAATCATGGCTATCACTCAGAACTACGGCACTGGCCGTCGCAAGTCCTCCACCGCCCGCGTGTTCCTGCGCAAGGGCACCGGCAAGATCACCGTCAACGACCGTCCGCTGGACGAGTTCTTCGGCCGTGAGACCGCGCGCATGATCGTGCGCCAGCCGCTGGAGCTGACCAAGAACACCGAAAGCTTCGACATCATGGTCACCGCCGCTGGCGGCGGCACCACCGGCCAGGCCGGCGCCATCCGCCTGGGCATCGCCCGCGCGCTGGTCGAGTACGACGAGTCGCTGAAGTCCGAGCTGCGCAAGGCCGGCTTCATGACCCGCGACGCCCGTGAGGTCGAGCGTAAGAAGGTCGGTCTGCACAAGGCCCGCCGCGCCACCCAGTTCTCCAAGCGCTGATCCATCGCGCTGGAGGCGGCGCTCCTTCGGGAGCGCCAACGCGAAAGCCCGGCCTTGGCCGGGCTTTCGTCGTTATGGCCCCAGCGCCAGCCCGTCGCGCCGGATCGCAGGCAAAAAGAAAGGCCCGATCTAAGATCGGGCCTTTCTGGATTTGGCTGCCCCGGATGGATTCGAACCACCGAATGTCTGAGTCAGAGTCAGATGCCTTACCACTTGGCGACGGGGCAATGGACAGCTTGGCAATTATCGCACGTACGCGAAGACGTGGATACTGCCACCGAGTCGCAGGCACTGCCTGCTTCCCGGGCCGGCGATTCTAGCGGCTCCCGAGCCTAGGCTCAAGTCCGCGGCGTCGTAACGGTCTGTGCACTTGGGAGTGGATTAATCTCAGCGGCCTTGCGCGTCCAAAGCTCCCGCATGGGCGCAGCACTCTTTATCTCCCTCCCAAGGATTCCCCATGGCGGCTTTGCAGCAGCGCACTACCGACCTTATCCGTGCCCACGAACAACAAGTGCTGGCCACTTGGACCGAGGGTCTCTCGCAGATTGGACTGTTGCAGGACAACCGCGTGACCCGGCGCGAGGTCGAAACCCAGGTCCAGGAATTCTGGCGCCTGTTCGTCGCCGCGATGGGCCACGACATCGGCAACCTGCAGGGTGCGCAGTGGCGGGACATCCGTCATTTCCTCGAAGACCTCTCGCGTGATCGCGTGCTGCGTGGCTTCACGTCATCGGAAACGGCTACCTTCATCTTCTCGCTCAAGCGGCCGTTGTTCGAACTGGTGCAGCAAGGCCTGGCCGACTCGCCGCGCGAGCTGAGCGAGCAGACCTGGGCGCTGTCCGAACTGCTCGACCTGCTCGGCCTGCACACCGTCACCGCGTTCCAGAAGACCCGCGAAGACGTGATCCAGCGCCAGCAGGAAGAAATGCTGGAACTGTCCACGCCGGTGGTGAAGCTCTGGGATGGCGTGCTGGCTTTGCCGATGATCGGCACCCTGGATTCGCAACGCACCCAGGTGGTGATGGAATCGCTGTTGCAGCGGATCGTCGACACTGGCTCTGAGATCGCCATCATCGACATCACCGGCGTGCCGACCGTGGACACCCTGGTCGCGCAGCACCTGCTCAAGACGGTGACGGCGATCCGACTGATGGGCGCCGATGCCATCATCAGCGGCGTGCGCCCGCAGATCGCGCAGACCATCGTCCACCTCGGCCTGGACCTGCAGGGCATCGTGACCAAGGCCAACCTCGCCGACGCCTTGGCCCTGGCGCTCAAGCGCACCGGCCTGTCCGTGGTGAAGGCGAACTGAGATGGAACGGATACCGATCCTAAGGATGGGCGACCTGCTGCTGGTCACGATCCAGGTCGACATGCATGACCAGCTGGCGCTGGCCCTGCAGGACGACCTGACCGAAAAGATCCGCGCCACCTCGGCACGCGGCGTGCTGATCGACATCTCCGCGCTGGATATCGTCGATTCCTTCATCGGCCGCATGATCGCCACGATCTCGGCGCTGGCCAGCATCATGGATGCCAAGACCGTGGTGGTGGGCATGCAGCCGGCGGTGGCGATCACCCTGGTCGAGCTGGGCCTCAACCTCACCGGCGTGCGCACCGCGTTGAACGTTGAACGCGGCATGGTCCTTCTGCAGCAGGCCGACGACGCGCCATGACCACAAGTAGTGGATCCCAGCCGATCCGCATTGAACAGGATGTGGTGCTCGCGCGGCAGAAGGTGCGTCAACTCGCCGTGGCATCGGGGTTGCGCCTGGTCGACCAGACCAAGCTGGTGACCGCCGCCAGCGAGCTGGCGCGCAACGCCGTGATCTATGGCGGCGGCGGCGAGATGCAGTGGGAAGTGATGGAGCAGGGGCTGCGCCGCGGTGTGCGGCTGGTATTCGTGGATGAAGGTCCCGGGATTCCCGATATCGACCAGGCGCTCACCGACGGCTGGACCTCCGGCACCGGCATGGGCCTGGGATTGTCCGGCTCGCGCCGGCTTGTAGACGATTTCGAGCTGGAGAGCGCGCCGGGCAGGGGTACCCGGGTCTCAATTACGAAATGGACGTGAGTTTCTCCGGCCACGTGACCCGTCGCGTGCCGATAGAGGAAGTCACCCAGGTCGGCCAGGCCAGGCGCGAGGCATTGGCGCTGGCCGAGCAATGCGGCTTCGACCGGACCGACGGCGGGCGCGTTGCCCTGGCCGCGACCGAGCTGGCCACCAACGTCATCAACCACGGCCGTGGCGGGGTCATGCACCTTTCGCTGGTAGTCGGGCGTGGCGGCACGTTGGGCGTGGAACTGTGCACCCTCGACCGTGGCCCCGGCTTCATCCTGTCCGAGTGCCTGCCCGACGGCTATTCCACCGGCGGCACCCAGGGCCTGGGGCTCGGCGCGATCCAGCGCCAGGCGCGCGTGTTGGAAACCTGGGCCGACGGCCGCGGCGCGATCGTGCTGGTGCGTATCTATGCCGAGCAGGCCGCCGAGGACGCCGATATTGGCTACGGCGCCTTGCGCCTGCCGATGCGCCACGAGCTGGCGTGCGGCGATGCCTGGCACCTGACCAGCGATGGCAGGCGCGCGGCGGTGACGATGATCGATGGCCTCGGCCACGGCGTGCCTGCCACCGAAGCCGCCCAGGCCGGTGTAGCGGCGG
>DATCVI010000013.1:0-2723 GCA_036566925.1 Stenotrophomonas sp. | reverse complement strand
CCGCTGATGAAGCAGTTCTTCGCAGCCAAGGCCGACTACCCGGACCTGCTGCTGTTCTTCCGCATGGGCGATTTCTACGAGCTGTTCTACGACGACGCACGCAAGGCGGCGCGGCTGCTCGACATCACCCTGACCCAGCGCGGCAGTTCGGGCGGTGCGCCGATCCCGATGGCCGGGGTGCCGGTGCATGCCTACGAGGGCTACCTGGCGCGGCTGGTGGCGCTGGGTGAGTCGGTGGCGATCTGCGAACAGATCGGCGATCCGGCGCTGGCAAAGGGCCTGGTCGAACGCAAGGTGGTGCGGGTCGTTACCCCCGGCACGGTGACCGACGAGGCGTTGCTGGACGAGCGCCGCGATACCCTTCTGATGGCGCTGTCGCGCGGCAAGGCGGGCTACGGCCTGGCCTGGGCCGACCTGGCCGGCGGCCGCTTCCTGGTCAACGAAGTGGACAGCGAGGACGCGCTGGAGGCCGAGCTCGCGCGCCTGGAGCCGGCCGAACTGCTGGTGCCCGACGAAGAAGGCTGGCCGGAATTCCTGCGCCAGCGCATCGGCCTGCGCCGGCGCGCGCCGTGGCTGTTCGATAGCGACAGTGGCCGCCGCCAGTTGCTGCAGTTCTTCAAGCTGCACGACCTGTCCGGCTTCGGTATCGAACAGAGCCCGCGCGCAATCGCCGCCGCCGGCGCCCTGCTCGGCTATGTCGAAGAAACCCAGAAGCAGCGGCTGCCGCACCTGACCGCGATCGCGATGGAGACCGCGTCGGAGGCGATCGCCATGAATGCGGCCACGCGCCGGCACCTGGAGCTGGACACGCGCGTGGATGGCGATACCCGCCACACCCTGCTCGGCGTGCTCGACAGCACGGTCTCGCCGATGGGCGGACGCCTGTTGCGGCGCTGGCTGCACCGGCCGCTGCGGCTGCGCGAGGTGCTGGTGCAGCGCCACCATGCGGTGGGCATGCTGATCGACCGCGGCACCGAGGCCGACCTGCGCGAGCGCTTCCGCGCGCTCGGTGATCTCGAACGCATTCTCACTCGCGTGGCGCTGCGTTCGGCGCGGCCGCGCGACTTGTCGACCCTGCGCGATGGCCTGGCGATGCTGCCGGATATCGCCGCGCTGTTGTCGCCGCTGGACTCGCCGCGGCTGCAGGCGTTGGCGGCCGAGCTCGGCGAACACGCGCAGGTCGCGCACCTGCTGGCCAGCGCGGTGGCACCGCAGCCGCCGCTCAAGCTCAGCGATGGCGGCGTGATCGCCAGCGACTACGATGCCGAACTCGACGAGCTGCGGCGGCTGTCGACCAACGCCGACCAGTTCCTGATCGACCTGGAGTTGCGCGAGCGCGAAAGCAGCGGCATCGGCACGCTCAAGGTTGGCTACAACCGCGTCCACGGCTATTACATCGAAATCAGCAAGGGCCAGGCGGACAAGGCGCCGCTGCACTACAGCCGCCGCCAGACCCTGGCCAACGCCGAGCGCTACATCACCGAAGAACTGAAGTCGTTCGAGGACAAGGTGCTGTCGGCGCGCGAGCGCTCGCTGTCGCGCGAAAAGCTGCTGTACGAAGGGCTGCTCGACGCACTCGGCGAACACCTCGAACCGCTCAAGCGCTGCGCCGGCGCACTCAGCGAGCTCGACGTGCTCGCCGGCTTCGCCGAGCGCGCACAGGCGCTGGACTGGTCGCAACCGGAACTGGAAACCGCGCCGTGCCTGCGCATCGAGCGTGGCCGCCATCCGGTGGTGGAAGCCGTGCGCGAGCAACCGTTCGAGCCCAACGACCTCGACCTGCACCCGGATCGGCGCATGCTGGTGATCACTGGCCCGAACATGGGCGGCAAGTCGACCTACATGCGGCAGAACGCGCTGATCGTGTTGCTGGCGCATATCGGCAGCTACGTACCGGCGCGGCGCGCGGTGATCGGGCCGATCGACCGCATCCTCACCCGCATTGGCGCGGGCGACGACCTGGCGCGCGGGCAATCGACCTTCATGGTCGAAATGGCCGAGACCAGCTACATCCTCCACCACGCCAGCGCGCAATCGCTGGTGCTGATGGACGAGATCGGCCGCGGCACCTCGACCTACGATGGCCTGGCGCTGGCCGATGCGGTGGCACGCCACCTCGCACACCGCAATCGCTGCTACACGCTGTTCGCCACGCATTACTTCGAACTGACCGCCCTGGCCGACGAGACCGTCGAAGGTGGCCCGAGCGGCATCGCCAATGTCCACCTGGATGCGGTGGAGCACGGCGAAGCGCTGGTATTCATGCATGCGGTGAAGGAAGGCCCGGCCAACCGCAGCTTCGGCCTGCAGGTGGCCGCGCTCGCCGGCTTGCCGCGCGAAACCGTGGCGCAGGCGCGGCGGCGCCTGGCCGAGCTCGAACAGCGCGGCGGCGAGACCCATGCGGCGCAAATGGCGCCGCAAGCGCTGGATGCGCCGCAACAGTTTGGCCTGTTCGCGCCGGTCAACAGTGCGGCGCAGGAAGCGTTGGCCGCACTGGATCCGGATGAGCTGACGCCGAAGCAGGCGCTGGAGGCGTTGTATCGGTTGAAGGCGTTGCTGTAGTGGCGACTGGTGGCCGCGGATTTTCGGTCGCGGCGAAAGTCGCTCCTATAGACCCTGTAGGAGGGGCTTCAGTCCCGAAGCTGTCAACTCGCGATATCACCAAAAGCAAGCGAATTTCCGCCTGTATTCGCAACTCATACGATCAATCCAATACTTAGGCA
>DATCVI010000012.1:0-10904 GCA_036566925.1 Stenotrophomonas sp. | reverse complement strand
GCATGCGGCACAGAGTTGGCCGGCGGGCCGGGCGCTCGGCGTTTGGGCGCGGCGCTTCCGGCCGTCCGGCGGGCGCCTTGTCCGCGTTGTCCGCGCTGTCCGCTGCGCGGACACGACCTCCAGCCTATTTCGCTGCCGATTCGCGCCCGCTATTTTCTGCTCACACACAAGAAAGGGGATGGCGATGCGCAAGCAATGGATGGTCGGCGTTCTGATGCTGCTGTGCGGCGGCACCCTGCACGCAGCCGAGTCGTGTCCGGATACGGCGGCTTACGCCAAGTCGCGCGCAATCATCGCCGACCTGGGCAAGATCAATGCGCCTAACGGCGTGCAGGAGTCCTGGGCCGAAAAGGCCGGTGGCATCGAGCAGTGGGTGACGGCGCGGGGGCAAGACCGCGACAACCCGGTGATCCTGTTCGTGCACGGCGGCCCGGCCTCGCCGCTGACGCCGACGCTGTGGCAGTTCCAGCGCCCGCTGGAGGAGTACTTCACCATGGTCACCTATGACCAGCGTGCGGCCGGCAAGACTTTCCGCATCAATCCGCAGGAGGCGGTGGCCGATACCCTGCAGATCGAGCGCTATGCCGACGATGCCATCGCCATGGCCGAGGCGGTGCGCAAGCGCTACCACAAGCCCAAGGTGATCCTGATGGGCCACAGCTGGGGCACCATCGTGTCGATGCGCGCTGCGTTGAAGCGGCCGGACCTGTTCTATGCCTACGTCGGCGTGGGCCAGGTGATCAACGTGCGCGAGAACGAGCGCATCAGTTTCGACTATGCGGTGGCGCAGGCCAAGGCACACCACAACGCCGAAGCGGAAGAGGAGTTGGCCTCGATCGCACCATACCCGGGCAACACGCCCATCACCCGTGACCGCATCGTCAGTGCACGCAAGTGGGCGCAGTTCTACGGCGGCATGAGCGCGTATCGCGAGAGCTCGGACTATTTCTTCAACGGGCCGAAGCTGTCGCCGGACTACGAAGATGCCGATCGCTGCGCGGTCGATGCCAGCAACGTCTTCACCCTGGGCCGGGTGTTGCCCGAGTTCCTGGCGGTGGACTTCACCGGCGTGCGCCGCTTCCCGATCCCGGTGGTGATGTTCATGGGCCGCCACGACTACACCACACCGTCGCAGCCGACCGAGCAGTGGCTGGCGAAGGTACAGGCGCCGATGAAGCAGGGCGTGTGGTTCGAACACTCTGCGCACATGATGCCGTGGGAGGAGCCGGGCAAGCTGCTGGTGAGCCTGCTGACCTATGTGCGTCCGCTGGCCGCGGCCGCCTCGCCATCGGCGGCTGAACACTGAGCTGGCCAGACGCGCCATCGACCCGCCGACGCGGCAAGATGGGCACCAATCCCCGCGAGGTCCGGCACATGAAGCGAGCCCTGGTTCTTGCCCTGTTGGCAGCCGGTCTGGCCGGCTGCGCCAGCAACCGCATCAGCGACGATGAACGATTGGCGCTGTACCGCGCGCACGCCGGCGCGCCGGTGCGCGACTTCCAGTATTTCGGCAACCTCAACGGCTGGAACAACCTGGGCAATACCGCGCTGGCGGTGTGGACCAAGCCGGGCACGGCGTATCTGCTGGAACTGGCCGGCCCGTGCAACGACCTCGACTACGCGCCGGCGATTTCGATCACCAACATGATGGGGCGGGTGTCGTCGAAGTTCGACGATGTGATCGTGCTTGGCGGCCCGCGGACGATCCGGATGCCGTGCCGGATCGAGTCGATCCGGCCGCTCGACGTCAAGGCGTTGAAGGTTTCAGAGCAGCAGTTGCGCGAAGCGAAGACCGAGGAGCGCGCGCGGAAGGCGGATTAGCCACCTGGCCTCAGCTTGCTTCGGGCGCCACGTATCCCGCCGGCTTTTCCGCATCGCCGGCAAACAGGAACTTCTGCAGCTCGGCTTCCAGGAAGGCGCGATGCGCGGGGTCGCGCGGCGACAGCCGGTTTTCATTGATCAACATGGTCTGGTGCGCGAGCCACGCGGCCCAGGCTTCTTTGCTGATCTCGGCGAACACGCGCTGGCCGATGGCGCCGGGGTAGGGCACGAAGTCGAGGCCGGGGGCTTCGCGCTTGAGGTAGGTACACAGGACGGTGCGGGACATGGCGCTCACGGACTCAATAGTTTGCGGATCGGCGCTGGCAGGCCCAGCGTGGCGAGTTCGCCGGGGCCAACCCAGCGCAGGCCGGCATTGTCGCCCAGGGCCGCGTCGGCCGCGACCGGCGCGATCGCCAGGGGCTGCATGTGCAGGCGGTAATGGGTGAACACGTGCAGCAGGTCGGGCAGGGCTTCGGCGGCGTCGAAGTCGCCCTGGAGGTGCTGCTCGAACCAGGCACGCGCCTGCGTCAGGTCGTCGGCCTGCGGCAACGACCACAGTGACGCCCAGATGCCGGTCGGCGGGCGCTTGTGCAGCAGCAGCTCGCCGCGTGCGTTGCGCAACAACAGGAACACGGCCGAACGCTCGGGCAGGGTCTTGCCCGGCTTGGCTGTGGGCAGGGCTTCGGTCAGGCCCTCGCGCCGGGCCACGCAGTCTTCCTGTTGCGGGCAGATCGCGCAGGCGGGCTTGCTGCGGGTACACAGGGTGGCGCCGAAATCCATCTGTGCCTGGGTGTAGTCGGCCAGGCGGTCGGCCGTGACGCTGTCCACATGCGCCTGGGCCAGGGCCCAGAGTTGCTTCTCCACCGCCGGCAGGCCAGGGAAACCCTGCACGCCATGGAAGCGCGCGAGCACGCGCTTGACGTTGCCGTCGAGGATCGGGAACCGGTCGTTCCAGGCCTGGCTCAAGATCGCCCCGGCGGTGCTGCGGCCGATGCCGGGCAGGGCATGCAGCGCATCGAAGTCGCGCGGCAGCTCGCCGTCGTGCAGTTCGACACAGCGCTTGGCGGCGGCGTGCAGGTTGCGCGCGCGGGCGTAGTAGCCCAGGCCCGCCCACTGCGCCATCACCGCGTCCTCGTCGGCAGCGGCGAGCGCCGGCAGGCTCGGGAACGCGTGCAGGAAGCGTTCGAAGTAGGGGATGACCGTGGCGACCTGGGTCTGCTGCAGCATGATTTCCGACAGCCATACGCGGTACGGCGTGCGCGGGTGCTGCCAGGGCAGGTCGTGGCGGCCGTGGTTATCGAACCAGGCCAGCAGGCGGTCGCTGAAGCTGCTTGTTGCCATGGGCAGCGTCAGCCGCCCAGCGCCTCGGGTAGCAGCGCATCGACGAACGCTTCGGGATCGAACACGCGCAAGTCCTCCGGCCGCTCGCCGATGCCGGCAAAGCGGATCGGAATGCCGAACTCGCGCGCCAGCGCGAACACCACGCCGCCCTTGGCGGTGCCGTCGAGCTTGGTCACCACCAGCCCGGTGACGCCGACCGCGGCATGGAACTGGCGCAGCTGCGACAAGGCGTTCTGACCGGTGGTGCCGTCGATCACCATCAGCACTTCGTGCGGGGCGGTGGGGTCGATCTTGCCGAGCACGCGGCGAATCTTGCCAAGCTCGTTCATCAGGCCGGTCTGGGTGTGCAGGCGGCCGGCGGTGTCGGCGATCAGCACGTCGGTGCCGCGAGCCTTGCCGGCTTGCAGGGCATCGAACGCGACAGACGCGGCATCGGCGTTCTGGCCCTGGGCGATCACGGTCACGCCGTTGCGCTGGCCCCAGGCCTGCAGCTGGGCCACGGCGGCGGCGCGGAAGGTGTCGCCGGCGGCCAGCATCAGGCCATGGCCTTCGTCCTTGAAGCGCTTGGCGAGTTTGCCGATCGTGGTGGTCTTGCCGACGCCGTTGACGCCGACGGTGAGGACGACGAAGGGCTTGGCGTTGCGATCGATCACCAACGGCTGCGAGACCGGCCGCAGGATCGCGATCAGGTCGGCGCGCAGCGCGGCCAGCAGCGCAGAGGCATCGGTAAATTCGCGCGCCTTCATGCGCTTGCGCAGGCCCTCGATCAGCGCAGTGGTGGCCGGCACGCCGACGTCGGCGGTGATCAGTGCGGTCTCGATCTCGTCGAGCAGGTCGTCGTCCAGGCGCGGGTTGCGCGAGAACAGGCCGCCGAAGCTGCGCGCAAAGGTGCTGTTGCGCAGGCGGTCGCGCCAGCCGGACTTGCCGGCCGCAGCCGGCACCGCGGCATGCGCGCCGAGGTCGGTCATGTCGTCGGCATTGCCTGCGACCGGGGCGGGGGCTGGGATGGGCGCGGCGACAGGGGCCGGCGGCGCGGCCGGGGCGACGACCGAGGTCAGGACCGCTGCGGAGGGCTCGGCGGCCACGACATAGGCGGCCGCTTCCTCGGCAACCTGCTCGCTGCGCTCGGCGGCCGGGACTTCCTGCGGCAACGCCTCTGCCAGCTCCTCGAACGTCACCGATTCGCTCGCCTTGGACGGGGCCTGCGGGAACGCCGCGGCCATTTCCTCGGCCGTGTAATGGTGGGTTTGCGGCGCGTCCGGTGCGGTGTCCTGGGGCTTCTTGCGGCGGAAAATATTGAGCATTGGCGGCAGCTTTGGGGCAGGGGACTATGCTAACACCCGGGCCTGCGAGGCCCGCGTGCACTCAAGTGCGGCGATGGGCGGCCGCTAACGCTCAGGCAGGGCTGTCGATCGGCGGCCATGGGGATTTGAGGATGGACAGCTTCGGAATCTCGGCCTCGGGCATGCGCGTGGCGTCGCTGCGGCTGGATGCGGCGGCGTCGAACGTGGCGCGCTTGCCGGTGGACGGTGTGCAGCGGCTGGGTGTCAGTGCCACTGCCCTGGCCGGGGGTGGCGTCGGCGCCACGGTAGTGGCGGCCGCGCCGGATGCTTCCGCGCCGGTAGGCGATCTGGTCGAGGCGCGCTCGGCCGCGCTCGGTTTCGATGCCAACGCGCGGATATTGCGAGCCAGCGATGAGGCGATCGGGTTTTTGTTGGATGTGACGGCCTGAGGTGAGCGGCCGGCTGCACTTGTAGGAGGGGCTTAAGCCCCGACAGTGCCAGCTGGCGACAGGCCCACAGCAGCCGACAGTTTCCGGTCGCGGCTGAAGCTGCTCCTACAAGCGGCTTCAGCCCCGACGCGCGGACTCAACTCCCCGCCAACTCCAGCAACAGCTTGTTAAGCCGCCGCACGTAACCCGCCGGATCCTTCAGGGTGTCGCCCGCCGCCAGCGCGGCCTGGTCGAAAAGCACCCGCGCCAGTTCGCCAAAGCGGCCCTCGTCGGCTTCGGCATCCAGCCGTTCAATCAGCGGATGCGCTGGATTGAACTCGAATACCGGCTTGGCCTCAGGCAGTTTCTGTCCGCTGGCCTCCAGGATCTGCCGCATCTGCAGGCCGAGATCATCGCGGCCGATAGCCAGGATCGCCGGGGAATCGGTCAACCGCTGCGATACCCGCACCTCGGCCACTTCATCGCCCAGCGCGGTCTTCAGCCGCGCCACCAGCGCCTGCTTTTCCTGCGCGACCTGTTCCTGCGCCTGCTTGTCCTCGGCGCTGTCCAGCGCGCCCAGGTCGAGGTCGCCGCGGGCGATGTCGACGAACGACTTGCCGTCGAACTCGGTGAGGTAGCCCATCAACCATTCGTCGATGCGGTCGGTCAGTAGCAGCACCTCGATGCCCTTCTTGCGGAACACCTCCAGGTGCGGGCTGTCCTTGATCTGCGCGTAGGTCTCGCCGGTGAGGTAGTACAGCTTGTCCTGGCCTTCCTTCATCCGTGCCACGTACTTCGCCAGCGACACGTCCTGGGCACCGTCGCTGCCGGCGGTGGAGGCAAAGCGCAGCAGGCCGGCGATCTTCTCGCGGTTGTTGTAGTCCTCGGCCGGGCCTTCCTTCAGCACCTGGCCAAACTGCTTCCAGAAGCTGGCGTAGTCGTCCGGCTTGTCGTTGGCCAGCTTCTCGAGCATGTCCAGCGAGCGCTTGGTCAGTGCCGACTTCATCGAGTCGATCATCGGCCCGGCTTGCAGGATTTCGCGCGAGACGTTGAGCGACAGGTCGGCCGAATCGACCACGCCCTTGATGAAACGCAGGTACAGCGGCAGGAACTGCTCGGCCTGGTCCATCACGAAGACGCGCTGCACATACAGCTTGAGGCCCTTGGCGGCATCGCGATGGTAGAGGTCGTACGGCGCGCGCCCGGGCACGAACAGCAGCGAGGTGTACTCGAGCTTGCCTTCGACCTTGTTGTGGCCCCAGGCCAGCGGATTGGCGTGGTCGTGGGCGATGTGCTTGTAGAACTCCTGGTATTCCTCGTCCTTGATCTCGTTGCGCGGGCGCGTCCACAGCGCGCTGGCGCGGTTCACGGCTTCCCACTGTGGCTCGGCTGCTTCGGCCTCGTCGCCAGCCTCCTTGCGCAGCTCGATCGGCAGGGCGATGTGGTCCGAGTACTTCTTGATGATCGAACGCAGGCGCCAGCCATCGGCAAAGCCCTCCTCACCATCCTTCAGGTGCAGCACGATGCGGGTGCCGCGCTCGGGCCGCTCGATCGTGGCGACGTTGAATTCGCCTTCGCCGCGCGAGGACCAATGCACGCCCTCGCTCGGCGCAAGGCCGGCGCGGCGGCTGTAGACGTCGACCTGGTCGGCGACGATGAAAGCGCTGTAGAAACCCACGCCGAACTGGCCGATCAGGTGCGCATCCTTCTTCTGGTCGCCGCTGAGGTGGGACAGGAAGTCGGCGGTGCCGGACTTGGCGATGGTGCCCAGGTGGGCCACGGCCTCCTCGCGACTCATGCCGATGCCGTTGTCCTCGATGCTGACGGTGCGCGCGGCGGCGTCGTAGTCGATGCGGATGCGCAACTCGCTGCTGCCTTCCAGCAGATCGGGCCGCACCAGCGACTCGAAGCGCAGCTTGTCGGCGGCGTCGGCGGCGTTGGACACCAGCTCGCGCAGGAAGATCTCCTTGTTGGAATACAAGGAATGGATCATCAGCTGCAGCAGCTGCTTGACCTCGGTCTGGAAGCCCAGGGTCTGCGTTTGGGTTTCTACGGTCATGCGGGAAATTCTCCAGAGTGGCCTTGCCGCGAACGCGGCGTTGTCCCCCGTGTGTGGGGTGCCCCGGCGCTTTTCAAGGCGCTGGTCTATCATTCGCCGCCACATGACCCGCCCGCCGCCGACCTTGCCGATCTTTCCAGCCTCACCTTTGCCACCGTCAGGGTGGCGCCGATGAGCGCGCGTGGGCGAGGCGAAGGCCAGGTGCGGATCATCGGCGGGCGCTGGCGCAATACACGCCTGGCGGTGCCCGACCTGGAGGGCCTGCGGCCGACCAGCGACCGGGTCCGCGAGACCTTGTTCAATTGGCTGATGCCGCGCCTGCCGGGCGCTCGGGTGCTGGATCTGTTCGCCGGCAGCGGCGCCCTTGGCCTGGAGGCGGTCTCGCGCGGAGCTGTCTCGGCCTGCCTGGTGGAACGTGATCCCGGCATGGCCGCGCGGCTGCGCGAGCAGGTCGCCAAGCTCGGTGCCGAAGGGCAGGTGCAAGTGCAGCAGGAAGACGCCCTGCGCTGGCTTGCGCAAGTACCGGCGGCCCGCTTCGATATCGCCTTTGTCGATCCGCCCTTTGCCGCCGGCCTTTGGAATCAGGTGCTTGCGGCGCTGCCGGTGCACCTGGCCGAGGACGCCTGGCTATACGTCGAGGCACCGCAGCAGTCCGCGCCGGCGCTGCCGCCCGAATGGCTGCTCCACCGCGAAGGCGCCACCCGCGAGGTGCGCTATGCGCTGTACCGGCGGGCCACTGTTACACTGACCTCACCTTCACGCGGTAACCCAGCATGACCGTGGCCAATCGCCGAATCGCCGTCTACCCGGGTACTTTCGACCCGATCACCAACGGCCATATCGACCTCGTTGCCCGCGCCGCGCCGTTGTTCGACAAGGTCGTGGTGGGCGTCGCCTACAGTCCGACCAAGGGCCCGGCCCTCTCGCTCGAACGCCGCGTAGAACTGGCGCGCGAAGCGCTCGGCGGGCACGACAACATCGAAGTGCGCGGCTTCAACACGCTGCTGGCGCATTTCGTCCGCGACATCGGCGCCGGCGTGTTGCTGCGCGGCCTGCGCGCGGTGTCGGATTTCGAATACGAGTTCCAGATGGCGAGCATGAACCGCCACCTGATCCCGGAGGTCGAGACGCTGTTCCTGACCCCGGCCGAGCAGTACAGCTTCATTTCGTCTTCGCTGGTGCGCGAGATCGCCCGCCTGGGCGGCGATGTCTCCGGCTTCGTGCCGGCCTCGGTCGTCGAGGCGTTGCGCCAGGTGCGCGAAGCCCGCGCCCAGGCCTGAATCCTTCACCCGTCACACCCATAACAAAACAGCAACAACAGGGAGGAACACCCAGATGAAGAATTTCATGCGTGCTTTGCTCATCGCCTCGGTCGCCGCGCTGGCGTTCACCGCCTGCAAGAAGGAAGAGGCCAAGCCGGTGGCCGACGCTGCGCCGGCGCTGACCGCCCCGGCCAAGGACGACGACGCGGGCTGGAAGCAGTACCTGCAGGCGGTCGCGATCCAGAACATGGGTAACGTGACCAACAATCCGTTCCTGTACTACCTGCCACCGGAATCCGACCCGGAGTTCCAGGCCAAGTACGACCGCCAGGTTGAGAGCGCCACCACCACCATCAGCCGTGGCGTCAGCCCGGGCAACATGATTGCCTTCGGTTCGTCGGCCTCGGCCAAGATGGCCGACATGATCGGCGTGGTGTTCAAGGACGTGCAGGCCGACTCGATGAAGGGCGTGCGCGTGGTGTACATCGGCGATGCCGCCGACAATGCCCGCGTGCAGACCGTCATCCAGCCGACCGGCGCCGAGTACATCTTCGTCGAAGCCAAGTAATGCCCCCGGACCGGGCGCAGCCCGCGCCCGGTCCCTTTGCCGGAACCACATTGCTGCATCCGCCTTCCCCATCGGCGATCGCCTTCCGCGCGACCAGCCACCGTTTCTCCGGCCTGGCCCGCGCCAGCGCCGCCCAGCCGAGCCGCGCGCGCAATACCGCCGCGATGTCGCCATGTCGCTGAAGATCAACGCGCTGTGCGTCAACTGCGATGTCTGCGAGCCGGCCTGCCCGAACCGCGCCATCTCCATGGGCGAGACCATCTACGTGATCGATCCGGCGCGCTGCACCGAGTGCGTCGGTCATTTCGACGAACCCCAATGCGTGGTCGTCTGCCCGGTCGAGTGCATCGACCCGGACCCCGAAATCCCCGAAACGCATGATCAGCTGCTGGCCAAGTTGCGCCAGTTGCAACACGATCATCCCGAGTTGTACGAAGAGGAGCCGCCGCGCCCATGAAGCCCTTCGCCCGCCCCGTGCTGCTGGGCCTGCTGGCCCTGTTCGTCGCCACGCCGCTGGTCGCCGCCGAGCCGGCCAGGCCCACATCCAAGCCGGCGCCCAGCGCCGCGCCCGCGCATCCGCCCGGGGTAGCGGTCGCCAGCGGCCATCGCCTGGCTACCGACGCCGGCCTGCAGATCCTGGGCGAGGGCGGCAACGCCTTCGATGCCGCGGTGGCGGTGTCCTCGACCCTGGCGGTGGTCGAGCCGATCAGTTCGGGCCTGGGCGGTGGCGGTTTCTTCCTGCTGCACGATGCCCGCACCGGCAAGGACGTAATGCTCGACGCGCGCGAATACGCGCCCGAGTCGGCCACCCCGGCGCAGTACCTCGACAAGCAGGGCGAGCTGGACAGCGATCGTGCCGAGAACGGCCCGTGGTCGGCCGGCATTCCGGGTTTGCCGGCCGCGTTGGTGGAGCTGGCGGGCAAGCACGGCCGCCTGCCGTTGAAGCAGTCGCTGGCGCCGGCGATCAAGATCGCCAGCGAAGGCTTCCCGGTGTATGAGCGCATGGCTCGCGGCTATGCCTCCCGGCGCGAAGTGATGGAGCGCTATCCCGGGACGCGCGAGGTCTACCTGCGCGGTGGCCGGCCGATCGCCACCGGCGATGTATTCAAGCAACCGGAGCTGGCGCACACCCTGTCGCTGCTGGGAGAACACGGCTTCGATGGCTTCTACCGCGGCGAGACCGCCAACAAGCTGCTGGCAGGCGTGAAGCAGGCCGGCGGCCGCTGGACCGCGCAGGAACTGGCCGCGTACCGGGTCAAGGAGCGCACGCCGATCACCTTCCAGTACCGCGACTGGAAGATCACCACCGCGCCGCCGCCGTCTTCCGGCGGTATCGCGCTGGCCGAGATGCTGCAGATTCTCGAAGGCTGGGACTTGGCCAAGCTCGACCAGGTCCAGCGCACCCACCTGGTGGTCGAGGCGATGCGCCGCGCCTTCCGCGACCGCACCTTCTTCCTCGGCGACCCGGATTTCGTCAGCATCCCGCAGCGCGTGCTCACCAGCGCGGACTATGCAATGGGCTTGCGCGCCACCATCAACCCGGCCAAGGCCACGCCCAGCGATCTGCTGTCAGGCAACCCGACGCCGCTGGAAGACGACGAGACCACGCATTTCTCCATCATCGATGCCGAGGGCAATCGCGTCGGCGCCACCCAGACGGTGAACCTGCTGTACGGCTCGGGCCTGATTCCCTCGGGCACCGGCGTGCTGCTCAACGATGAGATGGACGACTTCGCGCTCAAGCCCGGTACCCCGAACGCCTTCGGCGTGATGGGCTACGAGGCCAATGCGCCCAAGCCGGGCAAGCGCATGCTCAGCTCGATGACACCGACCTTCATGGAGTCGCCGCAGCGCGTAGTGGTGCTTGGCACGCCGGGCGGTAGCCGCATCATCACCATGGTGCTGCTGGGCATCCTCGGCTACGACGCCGGGTTGGAAGCGCAACAGGTTGCCGCGCTGCCGCGCTATCACCACCAGTGGCTGCCGGACCGGATCGAAGCGGAAAGCGGCGCGTTCACCCCGGAAGTCGTGGCCGGCCTGCGCAAGCTGGGCCACAACGTCGATGTACCCGGCGACAGCGCCGCCGGCGGGCGCGGTTCCAGCCACGTCTGGGGCAACATGCAGACCGTGGAGTGGGACCTG
>DATCVI010000011.1:0-2340 GCA_036566925.1 Stenotrophomonas sp. | reverse complement strand
CGGCGGGGGGGCTGGGCGGCAACGGGAGATCGGACTGGGGCGTGGACGCGGCAGTGTAGCTGGCGCCTTCGGCGGCGGCCTTGCTGACGCGCGTCTTGCGCACGCGCTTTTCGACGGGGGCGTCGACGCTCCCGGTTTCGGAAGAAGTATTCTCGGACAAGTGCTTGATTCCTCGCTAAGGATGCGAGCGCCCGGCGGGGGCGAACTGTGGGTGGTCGGGGAGTCTGGAGAAGAGTTTCCAGCGGGTGCGGCGCGCTCGGGGCGGCCGGATGGACTGACGTTAACACCGCCCTGTCGAGGCGCGCAAGCGGCACGGTGCCACCTGATTGAAGCGATTCAAGTGCCGGCAGGGTGCCGGCGGACTTCGCCCGCCTGGGCGGGCGAAGCCGGGGGACCTCAGGCGACGGCGCCGCCCAGGGTCTTGTCGATCATCTGGGTCAGCTGGCCCTTGCCGACCGCGCCGATCTGCGAGGCCTGCACCTGGCCGTCCTTGAACAGCAACAGCATCGGGATCGAGCGCACGTGGTACTTCACGGCCAGGGCGCGGTTCTCGTCCACGTTGACCTTGGCCACCTTCAGCTTGCCGTCGTAGGTGCTGGCCAGCTCGTCCAGCACCGGGGCGATCATCTTGCACGGGCCACACCATTCGGCCCAGAAATCCACCAGCACGGGCTCGCCCGACTGCAGGACCGCGTTTTCGAAATCGGCTTCGCCGACGTGTAGAACCTTGTCGCTCACTTTGGTCTCCTGGGAACCCGGGCGGACCCGGAAACCGGGCCAGCCGCTACATTGCGGTAAACTGGGGTATTGCGCGGCCGATTCAAGCCACTTTCTGAAGCCGCGCTGTCCGGTGCAAGGGCCGCAGTTTGCGACGCTGCCGGTATCGATGCAAGCCGCGTCCGGGCCCCTCCGGGTGCCTCAAGAAGATGGAATGATGAGCGATAAACCGCTGACTGATTTGACTTTTTCCACGTTTGACCTGCATCCGGCGCTGCTCGCCGGCCTTGAAGGCGCAGGGTTCACACGTTGCACTCCCATCCAGGCGCTGACCCTGCCGGTGGCCCTCCCCGGCGGCGATGTCGCCGGCCAGGCCCAGACCGGCACCGGCAAGACGCTGGCCTTCCTGGTCGCGGTGATCAACCGCCTGCTGACCCGCCCGGCGCTGGCCGACCGCAAGCCGGAAGACCCGCGCGCGCTGATCCTGGCCCCGACCCGTGAACTGGCGATCCAGATCCACAAGGACGCGGTGAAGTTCGGCTCCGACCTCGGCCTGCGCTTTGCGCTGGTCTACGGCGGCGTCGACTACGACAAGCAGCGCGAACTGCTGCAGCAGGGCGTGGACGTGATCATCGCCACCCCCGGTCGCCTGATCGACTACGTCAAGCAGCACAAGGTGGTCTCGCTGCATGCCTGCGAAGTCTGCGTGCTCGACGAAGCCGACCGCATGTTCGACCTCGGCTTCATCAAGGACATCCGCTTCCTGCTGCGGCGCATGCCCGAGCGCGGTACCCGGCAGACCCTGCTGTTCAGCGCCACCCTCAGCCACCGCGTGCTGGAGCTGGCCTACGAGTACATGAACGAGCCGGAAAAGCTCGTGGTCGAGACCGAGAGCATCACCGCCGCGCGCGTGCGCCAGCGCATCTACTTCCCCTCCGACGAGGAGAAGATCCCCCTGCTGCTCGGCCTGCTGTCGCGCAGCGAGGGCTCGCGGACCATGGTGTTCGTCAACACCAAGGCGTTCGTCGAGCGCGTGGCGCGCTCGCTGGAGCGGGCCGGCTATCGTGTCGGCGTGCTGTCGGGCGACGTGCCGCAGAAGAAGCGCGAGACCTTGCTCAACCGCTTCCAGAAGGGCCAGCTCGAAATCCTGGTGGCCACCGACGTGGCCGCCCGCGGCCTGCACATCGATGGCGTCAACTACGTCTACAACTACGACCTGCCGTTCGATGCCGAGGACTATGTCCACCGCATCGGCCGCACCGCGCGCCTGGGCGCCGAGGGCGACGCGATCAGCTTCGCCTGCGAGCGCTATGCGATGAGCCTGCCGGACATCGAGGCCTACATCGAGCAGAAGATCCCGGTCGAGGCAGTCACCGCCGAAGTGCTGACCGCGTTGCCGCGGGCCGAGCGCGCGCCGGTGGCCGGCGACGAGGAAGGTGAGAATGAGAGCGTCGGCTCGATCTTCCGCGAGGCCCGCGAAGCGCGCGCCGCCGAGGAAGAGCGTCGCGGTGGCGGTCGTTCGGGGGGTGGCCGTTCCGGGCCTGCCGGGGCCGGTGGCCGTGGTCGCGGCGAACGCCGCGAAGGCGGTTCCACGGGGGCCGACGGCAAGCCGCGCCGCCCGCG
>DATCVI010000010.1:0-2557 GCA_036566925.1 Stenotrophomonas sp. | reverse complement strand
TTTCCCCGCCTATGCCGACCCCGAGGCGGGCGCCGCGGCCGAGCCCAGCCTGCTGCGCCGCCTGCAAGGCGATCTGTTTCACCGTCGTGCGGTGCCCGGCCTGCCGCTGCGCGCGGCCGTGGACCGGCACGACCCGAGCCTGCAGCTCCACGCCTGCCACACCCGCCTGCGCGAACTGCAGGTGCTGCACGACCAACTGCGCGCGCTGCTGGAAGACCCACGTTTCGATCCGCCGCTGCAACCGCGCGAGATCGCCGTGTTGGCCCCGGACATCGACCCCTACGTGCCCTACCTGGACGCGGTGTTTGGCGGGCAGGGCAGCGAGGGCGCGGTGCCCTACGCACTGGCCGATACCAGTCCGCTCGCCACCGAGCCGCTGGCCGACGTGTTCCTGGCGCTGCTGGCGCTGCCGATCTCGCGCTTCGGCCTGCACGAGATCCTCGACCTCCTCGCCAGCGCGCCCCTGGCCGAAGCCGCCGGCCTCGACGAAGCCGGCCTCGAGCGCCTGCGCACCTGGCTACAGGCGGCCGGCGCGCGCTGGGGGCTGGATGCCGCGCACCGCAAGCGCCAGCACGCACCCGAAGACGACGCCTATACCTGGCGCTTCGCCCTCGACCGGCTCTTGTTGGGCCACGCCATGGGCGAGGAAAGCGACATCGAAGGCGTCGCCGCCTGGCCGCACCTGGAAGGCAGCGCGCTCGATGCCCTGGACACCTTGATCCGCCTGTTGCGCGTGCTCGAACGCCAGCAACAGCTGTTGTCCGAGCCGATGCCGCCCAGCGCCTGGCGAGAATGCTTGCTGGAGATGCTCGATGCCCTGCTGCCGGCGCATCCGACCAGCCCGCGCGCGCAACGCGCCCTGGAACGCCTGCGCATGCTGATCGACGACTTCGCCCGTAGCGCCGAGCGCGGCGAGTTCCGCGCGCCGGTGGCGGCAGAGGTGGTGCGCGCCCACTTCGCCGCAGTGCTGGGCGAGGCCGATACCCGCGCGCCGCTGCTCACCGGCGGTATCAGTTTCGGGCGCATGGTGCCGATGCGCCTGCTGCCGTTCCGGGTGATCTGCCTGCTCGGCATGAACGACGGCGATTTCCCGCGCCGCGACCCCGCCGCCGGGCTCAACCGTCTCACTGCCGAGCTCGGCACCGAGCGCCGCCGCGCCGGCGACCGCTCCACGCGCGAAGACGACCGCTTCCTGTTCCTGCAGTTGTTCGCCTCGGCACAGGACGTGTTCTACCTCAGCTACCTCGGTGCCGACGCCCGCGATGGCAGTGTGCGCGAACCCTCGCTGCTGGTCAGCGAACTGCTGGCCAGCGCAGCGCAGCAGCATGCCGATCCGCGCACGGCCACGCGCGAGCTGGTGCTGCGGCATCCCTTGCAACCGTTCGCGGCCGCCGCCTTTGGGGCGCCGGACGAAGATGGGCCAGAGCCGCGCCGCTTCAGCTATCGCCAGCAATGGCGGCCGGCGGTCGATAGCCTGGCCGGGCAACGGCAGCCGCTGGCGCCGTGGCTCGACGCCGCCTTCCCGGTCGATGCCAGCGACGCGCCTGCGAGCCTCTCGATCGACGACCTGCGTCGATTGTTCGGCGACCCGGCCGGCCAGTTCCTGCGCCACCGCCTGGGCATGCGCCTGCCCGAAGCCGCCGAGCAGGACAGCGACGTCGAGCCGCTGCTGGCACCCGCCCAGGGGCTGGAACAATACGAATTGCAGCAACAGGTGTTCGATGCCGTCGTGACTGGCGATACCGACCACCTCTACGAACGCCTGCGCGCCCGCGCGCTGCTGCCGTCCGGACCGCTCGGCAGGCGCCAGTTGGAAGAACGGCTGCGCCAGCTGCAGCCCTACGCGCAAGTGTTCAAGCAATGGCGAGGCGATGCGGTGGCCGACTCGCGGCGGCTGCAGGTGCCGATAGAGGGTGTCGAACTGCACGGCCGGTTGTCGGCCTGGTATCCCGGCGGCCTGGCGCGGGTGCAGCTCGGCGGCGTCAGCGGGCGCGCGGCGATTCGCCATGGCCTGGAATGGCTGCTGCTGCGTGCTACAGGCGAGCGCGCACCTTACCAACGCTTCTTCGAACATGAAGAGGGCCTGGGCCCGCACCCGATGGATGCCGAACCGCTGCCGCCCGCCGCGGCCCAGGCGGCCTTGGCCGAGCTGCTCGCGCTGTATCGCCAGGGCCTGCAAGCGCCGCTGGCATTTGCCCCGTACAGCAGCTGGAAGTACTACCGCGCCGCGCAGCAGGGCGATCTGGACAAGGCGATCAAGGAAGCGGCCGCGCAATGGCAAAGCGATGTCGGCTGGAGTGAATCGGCCGCGCCGGCCCTGCGCCTGGTCCATCGCGGCGGTGGCCCGTTCGCCGATGCCCAGCACTTCATCGACTTCGCCAGCACCAGCTATCGCCTGTATGCGCTGCTCGAACAGGGCCGCGCCGATGCCGCGCACGATCCGGCGCAGTTGGCGGAGAGTTGGCGGCAATGGCGCGGTGCCCAGGAGGAGGCGGAATGAACCTGCCCGCCACCGACGATCCCTTCCTGCAGCTGCCCTTGCAGGGCGTGCGCCTGA
>DATCVI010000009.1:0-45071 GCA_036566925.1 Stenotrophomonas sp. | reverse complement strand
CGCGAACCCGAGGCCACCGCCTGGCGTCGCGGCGCGGCCAAGGTGATCGGCTGGCTACCAGTGGAATCACAGCTCTAGCCGACGCGTTCAATCGGCGTCGGCCGAGTCGATTTCCGGATCGAAGTCGGTGACCCAATTCTGCGCGATCACGCGCTCGTCCGGACCGAACACCCGCACCTCCGTTTGCGGCAGGAATCGGCCAGCCAGGCTGCTCATGCTGGCGACGAAGCCAGGCGTGGTGACGATGGCCACGCGGGCGAAGCGATGGTAGCGGCCGAAGTTTCGCAGGCCATATTCGAGATCGCGACCGAGCGCGGGCAGGGTGAGGCCGGTGAACCCGTCGAGTTCGCAGTAAATGCCGATACGGCCATGCTTCTGCAACCGCGCCTCGACATCGGCGATGCAGGTGTCGTAGTCCTCGCGGTCGAGGGTGCCGGTGAAGCGGTAGGCGCCGACGTGGTCGGCGGAGGGCAGGGCTTGGTACATGCGCGCGCTCCTTTTTTTTTGCCTGCGGCAGTATGGCTTTGGTTTTGGTGAGGCTGTGTGATTCTGTTGTTACGTGCGGTGGCCGGGGGCAGACCCTGTTCGGGACACGCCGTGAACCCATCCATGGGGGCTAATCGGCGACATCCATGTCGCCAATTGTCCCGAACAGGGTCTGCCCCCGGCCACCCGATAGATCAGCCTTGTTTGTTGGAAAGAGAACCCTCATCCGCCGCTGTCGCGCCACCTTCTCCCGCAAGCGGGAGAAGGACAGCAGGCGCTGTCGGCGATTGATTGCAGCTGCGAACAGCCTTGCCGTTCCTTCTCCCACTCGTGGGAGAAGGTGGCGCGACAGCGGCGGATGAGGGTGCCTTTTTTCTTTCTCCAACCTCGCGGCCCACTGTCGGGCCTGCGGGGGCATTGCCCTTTCGGGACAATCGGCGACATGGATGTCGCTGATTAGCCCCCATGGATGGGTTCACGGCGTGTCCCGAAAGGGCAATGCCCCCGCAGGCCGCACGAAGACCGTACGTAGACCAAACCTCACCCCTTCCGCAAAGTCACCAACAAGGCTTTCGCCGCATTGAACCGATCCTCACCCTCCGGCAAAGGATGCTTGATCCGCAGCTTATCCGGCCCGTCCATCGAATAGAGCTTGGGCTGTTTCTGGATCATCTGGATCACCGCCATCGGATCGATGTTCGGCTTGGACTCGAACACCAGCCGACCGCCCGCCTCGCCCAACTCCAGCTTGCGGATGCCCAGCGCATTGGCCTGCAGCTTGAGCTCGGCGACCGCAAACAAGTTCTTGGCCGGGTCGGGCAACAGACCGAAGCGATCGATCATTTCCACCTGGAGCTCGCGCAAGGACTCACTGTCGCGCGCACTGGAGATGCGCTTGTACAGCGTCAGGCGCGTGTGCACGTCCGGCAGGTAATCCTCCGGGATCAGCGCCGGCACATGCAGTTCGACCTCGGCACCGCGCACTTCTTCGCCCGCATCCAGGTCCGGCAGATGGCCCTTGCGAATGCTGCGCACCGCGCGCTCCAACAGTTCGGTGTACAGGCTGAAGCCGACCTCGGCCATCTGCCCGCTCTGGTCCTCGCCCAACAGCTCGCCGGCACCGCGGATTTCCAGGTCGTGCGTGGCCAGGGTGAAGCCGGCGCCGAGCTCGTCCATCGACGCAATCGCTTCCAGTCGCTTCTCGGCATCGGGCGTCATCGAACGGCGGTCGGGTACCACCAGGTAGGCATAGGCGCGATGGTGCGAGCGGCCGACGCGGCCGCGTAGCTGGTGCAGCTGGGCCAGGCCGAAGCGGTCGGCGCGGTTGATGATGATGGTGTTGGCGTTGGGGATGTCGATGCCCGATTCGATGATCGTGGTCGAGAGCAGCACGTTGAAGCGCTGCTTCTGGAAATCCAGCATCACCCGCTCCAGCTCGCGCTCGGGCATCTGCCCATGGGCGATACCGATGCGGGCCTCGGGCACCAGCTCGGCCAGGTCGCGCTGCATGCGCACGATGCTCTCGACATCGTTGTGCAGGAAATACAGCTGGCCGCCGCGCGCCAGTTCGCGCTGGAAAGCCTCGCGCAGCAGGGCGTTGTCCCACTGGGTGATGAAGGTCTGCACCGCCAGGCGGTTCGGCGGCGGGGTGGCAATGATCGAGAGGTCGCGCAGGCCGCTCATCGCCATGTTGAGCGTGCGCGGGATCGGCGTGGCGGTGAGGGTGAGCAGGTGCACGTTGGCGCGCATCGCCTTCAGCGCTTCCTTCTGGCGCACGCCGAAACGCTGTTCTTCGTCGACGATGACCAGGCCCAGGTCCTTGAACTTCACGTCCGGCTGCAGCAGGCGGTGGGTGCCGACGATCACGTCGATGGTGCCGGCGGCGACCTTCTCCAGCTCGGCCTTGATCTCCTTGGTGCTCTTGAAGCGCGACAGCACTTCGACCTTGAGCGGGTAATCGGCGAAGCGGTCGCGGAAGTTGCGGTAGTGCTGTTCGGCCAGGAGCGTGGTAGGCACCAGCACCGCCACCTGCTTGCCGCCGCTGGCGGCGGCGAAGGCCGCGCGCACTGCCACTTCGGTCTTGCCGAAGCCGACGTCGCCGCACACCACCCGGTCCATCGGTTGGCTTGATTGCAGGTCGCGCAGCGTCGCTTCGATCGCGGCCAACTGGTCGGGTGTTTCCTCGAATGGGAAGCCGGCGGCGAACGGTTCGTACATCACCCGGTCCACGTGTAGCGCCAGGCCGGCGCGGGCGTGGCGGCGGGCCTGGATTTCCAGCAGTTCGGCGGCGACGTCGCGGACCTTTTCGGCGGCGCGGCGCTTGGCCTTGCTCCATTGCTCGCCGCCCAGCGAGTGCAGCGGCGCGGTTTCCGGCGAGGCGCCGGAATAACGGCTGATCAGGTGCAGCTGCGCGACCGGCACGTACAGGCGGTCGCCCTTGGCGTATTCGATTTCGAGGAATTCGCCAGGCATGCCGCCGGCTTCGAGCACGATCAGGCCGCGGTAGCGTCCGACACCGTGGTCCTCGTGCACGATCGGCGCGCCTTCGGAGAGCTCGCCGAGATCGCGGATGATCGCTTCCGGCTCGCGCCCGGCGCGGCGTGCGCGGCGCGGCGAGGTCGCCCGCTCGGGGAACAGCTGGCGCTCGGTGAGCACGGCGATGTTCGGCGTGTCCAGCGCGAAGCCGTCTTCCAGCGGCGCCACCGCGATCGCAAAGCGGGCGCCATCGTCGGCCAGGAACGCGGGCAGGTCGGGCACGACCATCGGTTGCAGGGTGGCGGCGGCCAGCACTTCGAGCAGCGCTTCGCGTCGGCCGGGTGAGTCGGTGGCTACCAGCACCCGGCCCGGGTAATGGCCGAGGAAGGATTTGAGCGCCTCGCCGGCCGGCGCGTCCTTGGCCGCTACCGGCAGCGGCGGCAGCGGCTGGTCGCCGAGCGCGACGGCTTCGTTGAAACGGGCGTGGTCGGCCGGCCAGACCTCGACCCGGGCGGCGGCGTTGAGGCGCTCGCGCAGCAGGTCCGGGGTCTGGTAGAGCGCGTCGGGCGCCAGCAGTGGCCGTTCGACGTCGTGGCGGCGTTGTTCGTAGCGGTGCTGGGCTTGTAGCCAGAACGCGTCGGCGGCGTTGGAGACGCCGGGGGTGATCAGGGTGAGGGCGTCGGGCTGGAGGTAATCGAACAGGGTCGCGGTCTGGTCGAAGAACAGCGGCAGGTAATACTCGATGCCCGAAGGCGCCAGGCCGGACTTGAGATCCTGGTAGAGCGCGCTGCGGCGAGTGTCGACGTCGAAGCGTTCGCGCAGGATCGCCTGCACGCGCTCCAGGCTGGCTTCGTCCAGCGGCACTTCGCGGCCCGGCAGCATCTTGACCGCCGCCACCCGGTCCAGCGAGCGCTGCGATTCCGGGTCGAACTGGCGGATCGAGTCGATGTCCTCGTCCAGCAGCTCGATCCGCAGCGGCGCCTGCGCACCCATCGGGAACACATCGAGCAGGCCGCCGCGCACGGCGAAGTCGCCCGGGTCCATCACCTGCGGCACGTTGCGATAGCCGGCGCCTTCGAGCCGGCGCTTCTCCGCGTCCATGTCCAGGCGCTGGCCGACGCTGAGGTCGAAGCTGCCGCCGACGATGTATTTAAGCGGTGCCAGGCGCTGCATCAGCGTCTGCACCGGCACGATCACGATGCCCTGGCGCAGGCTCGGCAGCCGGTGCAGGGCGGCCAGGCGCTGGCTGATGATGTCCGGGTGCGGGCTGAACTGGTCGTAGGGCAGTGTTTCCCAGTCGGGGAACGGCACTACCGGCACGCTGCCGCGCTCGCCGAGCAGGGCGAGCAGGTCCGATTCGAGTTGGTGCGCGCCGTGGGTGTCGCGCGCCACCACCAGCAGCGGGCCGTCGTGGGCCTCGGCGGCGCGGGCGACGTACCAGGCCAGCGCGGTGGCCGAAGCGGGATTACGCCAGTAGGCGCGGAGCTGCCCGGTACGGGGCAGCGGCGGAGCGGGGAGGCGGGAATGGGACGGCATTGCCGGGGATTTTACCCTCGGCCGCCCTGGTCCGCGTCGCCAGGCGGTGAAGTGGCAGCCGGCTTGCTAGCTTTCCAGCTCCAGCATCATCCGCAACAGCTCTGGCGAATCTGGATGCGGCTGCGGCTTGAACCCCAGCGATTCGGCCAGTTGCAGCATCGGCTCGTTGACGCGGAGCACATCGCCGTACAGACGGTCGAGGTACTTGCGCCGCGCCCACTTCACCAGCTTGCGCATCAACTGCCGCCCCAAGCCCTGGCCGGCGACGAAATGACTGACGAGGATGGTGTACTCGGCCTCGCGGGTGCCGGCAACAATGCCGGCTCGAGCAATCGCGCCGACCACCGCTTCGCCCGGCGGCAGCTGTTCGGCGGCCACCAGCACGATCTCGGTCTTGGGATTGGGGTGGGTCAGGCGCTGCAGCATTTCCGGGGTGATCTCATCGCCCGGGCCCAGCAGGCGGGCGCGGATCTCGTCCGGCCCCAGCAAGCTGAAGGCGCCCTGCAAAGGCGGGCCGTCCTCCGGCCGCACCGGGCGCAGCAGGAGCGTGCGACCGTTGGGCAAGCTGAAGTTTTCGTGCCAAGGCGGCATGCGATTGCGGATGGCCATGACCAGGCTTCCTTGGGATCGATGGGACTGCTGGCTGCACAGCAAACGGTGCCGGGAACCTGGGGGCGGCGCGGCGGCGTCACTCTACCTTCACGGGGTGTGAGCCTCCCGTGACTGCCGATTCAGTCAGCAGCCTTGAGCCATTCCAGGCGGGTGGCGGCGCCGGTCTCGCCGAGGTGGGTACGCAACGCGGCCAGGGCCGGCGCCACCACCTGTTCGAAGTGCCATGGTGCGTTGACCAGCAGCATGCCGCTGCCATTGAGGCGCAGCGGAGAATCGTCCGGGCGCACCAGCAGCTCGGCCACCAGCACCGACTTGGCCGGCAGCGCGGCGGCCTTGCGGAAGAACGGTTGCAGGCTGCGGCGCTGCTTGATCGGGTACCACACCGCGCAAGTGGCCTGCGGCCAGCGCGTCAGGGTCTCGCGCACCGCGGCGATGATCTGCGGGTACTCCGCGTCCTGGGCTTCGTAGGGCGGGTCGATCAGCACCAGGCCGCGGCCGATCTTGGTGGCGCCATCCTTGGGTGGCAGGAAGGCGCGGATAGCGGCGTAGCCGTCGCCGCCATGCACGCGCACGCGGCTGTCATGGGCAAACAGGCTCTTCAGCTCGGCCACTTCCTCCGGCTGCAGTTCGCAGCACGCCATCCGGTCCTGCGGTCGCAGCGCCTGCGCCGCCAGCAGCGGCGAGCCGGGGTAGGTGAGCAGGGCACCGACCGGGTTGTCGGCCTGCACGGCGCGCAGGTAGCGCTCGACCACCTCCGGCAGCTTCGGCGCGCCCATCAGCCGCATCACCCCGTCCTGGATCTCCGAGGTGCGCTGGCTGTCCGCGCTGGCCAGCAGGTAGCGGCCGCGTCCGGCGTGGGTGTCGAGGACGAAGCACGGCGAGTCCTTGCGTTGCAGCGCATCGATCAGCGCCAGCAACAGGATGTGCTTGAGGACATCGGCATGGTTGCCGGCATGGAAGGCGTGGCGGTAATTCATGGGCGGCAGTGTAGTGGGTCGGTCACCTAAAAAAGCAAACTCTCGGAAAAATCAAATATGCGAGCGCCATACCTTGGTAATAGCTTTGCCTCAGATGCTTTGGTTCATCTCGGCGTGCCGAGCCATGCAACGGATCACAGGAGAAAGCAGGTGAGCGAGGCCGTCTCCGGCGGCGGTATTACCTATGACGTCATGCACTGGGTCGGAGATACGGTGGGAGGCTGGTACAACCAGGTGCAGGAAACGATCCATAACGATCCATTCCGCCGGCAATACCAGGCAGTGTGAAGAAAGGGCCCGGTCAGTTGTCCGGGCCCCATCAGGTGACAGCGCGATGGGCAAGTGGAGAGTCATCCTGGGCGTGTTTGCGCTGTACTACGTGACCGACGCTATATATCTCTGGCTGGCGAAGGGTGATCCCTGGGCCTTGAAATCGCTACTTGCCGGTATCGTATTTGGCGTGGTCTGGCTGCAGCAGAGGTCGGACGCTTCGCGGCGAAAGCACTAGTGGTTCGGCCCGCGAGTTTTCCCGTGGGTGAGTCATTGACCGCGCAGCCATCTTGAGCATGGGTTCTCCGCCGCTACGCGCGGACTCCCGCTATGCTGCGCGCCATGCCCACTGCCGCTGCCAGGATCCTCGTCGTCGAAGACGAGGCCGCCATCGCCGATACCGTGCTCTACGCGCTGCGCAGCGAGGGCTACGCGGTCGAACATTGCGCGCTGGGCCGACAGGCGTTGGCGCGCCAGCGCGAGGCACCGGCGGACCTGGTGCTGCTCGATATCGGCCTGCCCGACCTGGACGGCTTCGAGGTCTGCCGCAGCTTGCGCACCTTCAGCGCAGTGCCGGTGGTGTTCCTGAGCGCGCGCAACGACGAGATCGACCGCGTGCTCGGCCTGGAGCTGGGCGCCGACGACTATGTCGCCAAGCCATTCTCGCCGCGCGAACTGGTCGCGCGGGTGCGCGCACGGCTGCGCCGGCATTTGCCAGCCGAGGTCGAGGCCGGATGGCGCCAGCAAGGTGAGTTCGCGATCGACCGCGAAGGCTGCCGGATCCGCTATCGCGACCGCCTGCTGCCGCTGACGCGCTACGAGTACAGCCTGCTGGCGACGCTGCTGCAGCGGCCCGGCGCGATCTTCAGCCGCGCCCAGCTGATGGACCGCGCCTGGGACAGCGATGCCGACAGCGCCGACCGTACCGTGGACACCCACGTCAAGACGCTGCGGGCCAAGCTGCGCGCGGCCGGCGTCGAACCCGACCCGATCCGCACCCACCGCGGCCTCGGCTACGCGCTCGAGCCCTGAGGAAGCGCGCGCATGCGGCTCGGCCTGAAGCTGTTCCTGGGGTTCTTCCTGATCGCCGGCGTTGCCGCGTTTTTCGTGATGCGCGTGTTCGTCAACGAGATCAAGCCGGGCGTGCGCCAGGCGATCGAGTCGACGCTGGTGGACGGGGCCAACCTGTTTGCCGAGATGGCCGCGCCCGACCTGGCCGCCGGGCATATCGCCGATGGCGCGTTCGCGCGGCAGGTGGCGCGCGCGCAGCAGCGCGACCCGCAGGCGATGGTGTGGCGTTTCCCCAAGCATCGCATCGACTTCCGCGTCACCGTGACCGACACCCGCGGGGTCGTGGTGTTCGATTCCAGCGGCCGCGATGTCGGTCGCGATAATTCGCGCTGGAACGATGTCTACCGCACCTTGCGCGGCGAGTACGGCGCGCGTTCCAGCCCCGAAGACGCCGGCGACCCCGACAGCCCAACGGTCATGCACGTGGCCGCGCCGATCTTCGACCCGGCCGACGGCCGCACCCTGATCGGCGTGCTCACTGTTTCGCAGCCCAACCGCAGCATCGAGCCGATCATCGTCGCCAGCCAGCGCAGCATCTTGCGCCGCGGCGCCTGGCTGGTGGCGATCTCGGCGCTTATCGGCCTGCTGGCGACGTGGTGGCTGGTGCATGGCATCGGCCGCCTGCAGCGCTATGCGCGCGCGGTCAGTGCCGGCGAGCCGGTACCGCCGCCGCCGCCGCGCCGCGATGAGATCGGCGATCTGGGCCAGGCGCTGGAGCAGATGCGGCGCAAGCTCGAAGGCAAGGCCTATGTCGAGCAATACGTGCAATCGCTGACCCATGAGATGAAGAGCCCGCTGGCGGCGATCCGCGGCGCCGCCGAACTGCTGCAAGAACCCTTGCCGGACGTCGAGCGCCAACGCTTCGTCCTCAACATCCAGGGCCAGGAGCGGCGCCTGACCGAGACCATCGACAAGCTGCTGGCGCTGGCCGAGGTGGAGCAGCACGGCTGGTTGCAGAAGCGCGGCGCGATCGACATCGGCGCGTTGCTGGCACAAGTGCTGGAGGCAGTGGCGGCACCGGCGCGGGCGCGTGGGGTGAATCTGCGGCTGCAGGCGGGGCCGGCGCCCGGCAATGTCGAGGGCGACGCCTTCCTGTTGCGGCAGGCGCTGCTCAACCTGCTCGAAAACGCCTTGGCGTTTTCACCGGAGGGCGGCGAGGTGGTGCTTGGCGCCGCTATCGATGCCGGTCGCCTGTCGCTGTGGGTCGAAGACCAGGGCCCCGGCGTGCCCGACTACGCGCGCGAACGGGTGTTCGAGCGCTTCTATTCGTTGGCCCGGCCCGATGGCACGCCGCGTAGTTCCGGCCTGGGGCTGCCGTTCGTGCGCGAGGTGGCGCGGCTGCACGGCGGCGAAGCGCGACTGGACAATCTTCCGCACGGCGGCGCGCGTGCCACCCTGGTGCTGCCGCTGCCGCGTTAGCGCGGCGGCACTTCACATTCGCTTCAAACAGCGCTCGTACTGCGCGCACAAGCGCAGCCCACGCTAAGGCCTTCTCACCTGAGGGGCCATCGATGAAATCCTTGAAGTTGCTGTTGCGCTTCGCCGTGCTGGGCGGGCTGATCCTGCTGTTGCTGATCCCGCTGCTGCTGATCCGCAGCGTCATCACCGACCGCGCCGGCTACCGCGACCAGGCGATCGAACGGGTGGCGCAGAGCAAGGCCGGCGAGCAGCGCTTCATCGGCCCGGTGCGCTACCTGCCGTGGACGCGCGAAGTCGAATTGAAGGTGCGCGACGAAGACGGCCAGACCCGGATCGAGAAGCAGCAGGAAACCGGCGTCGAAATGCAGGCGCCCTCGCGGCTGTGGGTCGATGGCGTGCTGGTGCCGGCGGAACGGCGGATCGGCTTGTTCAAGGTGCCGGTATACACCTGGCAGGCGAAGGTGAAGGCTGAGTTCGCGCCGATGCCGTTCGCGGCGGTAGCGGGACGCAGTTATGGCCAACCGTACCTGGCGGTGGGGCTGTCCGACGCGCGCGGCCTGGTCGGCGTGCCGAGCCTGGTGGCGGCGGGGCGGCCGCTGCCGGTACTCGCCGGCGGCGGCGCGCTCAAGCAAGGGGTCCATGTCGCGCTTGCCGACAACAGCGAGAGCGTCAGCGGCACGCTGCCGGCGATCTCCCAGGTCGCGCTGGACATGCAGTTGGACGGCACCCGCTCGCTGGCGATCGTGCCGATCGGCGACAGCACCGAGGTCTCTTTGTCCTCGGCCTGGCCGCACCCGTTGTTCGGCGGCAGCTTCCTGCCCAATCGTCGCGATATCAGCGACCAGGGCTTCAACGCGCGCTGGTCGCTGTCGGCCCTGGCCACCAGCGCCCAGGCACAGTTGCGCGCGGGCCAGGAGGCCGATGCCTTGCAGGTGGACCTGGTCGATCCGGTAGACGTCTATACCCTGGCCGACCGCGCCAGCAAATACGGCTTGCTGTTCGTGCTGCTCACCTTCACCGGCTTCGTGCTGCTGGAACTGATCCGCAAGTTGAAGATCCACCCGGTGCAATACCTGTTGGTCGGCCTGGCGCTGGCGATCTTTTTCCTGCTGTTGTTCAGCCTGTCCGAGCACATCGCCTTCTGGCAGGCCTACCTGGTCTCGGCGGCGGCATGTATCGGGCTGCAGTTCTTCTACCTGGCCGGGGTATTGCGCAGTCGCGCACTGGCGGCGGGCTTCGCGACGCTGCTCACGGCCTTGTATGGCGTGCTCTACAGCCTGCTGGTATCGGAAGACAACGCCTTGCTGATGGGCTCGCTGCTGTTGTTCGGCATTCTTGCCGCGGTGATGTGGCTCACCCGCCGGCTGGACTGGTACGCGCTCAACGACGAACTGCGCTGATGCTTTCGTTGCCTAAATTGCATCGCAGGGTCCGCCGGCTGTTGCCGGCGGACCTGCCGACGGTCGGCGTATTGCCGCCGCCGGGGCCGGTTCGCTGGGAATATTCGCCGTTGTCGCGCCTGGCGCTGGGTGGGCAACGACGAGGGGTGCTGGGACTGCGGCTGGCTGCGGGTTTTGCGGCGGAGGTGTTGCGACGGGGGCTGTGCAAGGCACGTGGCAATGATGCGTGTGCCGCACCACGCTACCTTCCCTGGCAGCCGCTGCCGGCGCGTGGCGGCTTCTGGTGCCGCAGCGAGGACGGCCAAATCGCGGTGCTGGTGGACGCGCCGGCGCAGGTGGCCTGGCTGTTCTGGCAGGAGCTGGACACGCGGCGGGCGGGGTGAATCTCCTCCGCCGGAGGGCGTGGTCACCGTCGTCCTCCGGCAGCAGGTAAAATCCCCCGATTCCCGCCGTTCACGAGCGTTCCATGGCCTGCCGTACCCGTTTCGCCCCCAGTCCCACCGGCTACCTGCACATCGGCGGCGCACGCACGGCGTTGTATTGCTGGCTGGAGGCGCGGCACCGCGGCGGTGAGTTCATCCTGCGGATCGAGGACACCGACCGCGAGCGCAGCACCCAGGCCGCCATCGACGCGATCCTGGAGGCGATGGACTGGCTGGGCCTGGATTACGACGAAGGCCCGATCTACCAGACCCAGCGCATCGACCGCTACCGCGAGGTCGCCGAGCAGCTGATCGCCGACGGCAAGGCGTACTACGCCTACGAGACCCGCGAGGAGCTCGAAGCGATGCGCGAAGCGGCGATGGCCAAGCAGGAGAAGCCGCGCTACAACGGCGCCGCGCGCGAGCTCGGCCTGCCGCGACGCGATGACCCGAACCGGGTCATCCGCTTCAAGAACCCGAACGACGGCGTGGTCGCCTTCGACGACCTGATCAAGGGCCGCATCGAGATCGCCAACAGCGAGCTCGACGACATGGTGATCTTCCGCCCCGACGGCTTCCCGACCTACAACTTCGCCGTGGTCGTGGACGATTGGGACATGGGCATCACCGAGGTCATCCGCGGCGACGACCACATCAACAACACCCCGCGCCAGATCAACATCTACCAGGCACTGGGCGCGCCGGTGCCGAAGTTCGCGCACATGCCGATGATCCTCGACGAGCAAGGCGCCAAGTTGTCCAAGCGCACCGGTGCGGCCGACGTCATGCAATACAAGGATGCCGGCTACCTGCCGCACGCGCTGATCAACTATCTGGCGCGCCTGGGTTGGTCGCATGGCGACCAGGAGTTGTTCTCGCGCCAGGAGTTGATCGACCTGTTCAAGGTCGAGGACGTGAACTCCAAGGCCGCGCGCCTGGACATGGCCAAGCTTGGCTGGGTCAACCAGCACTATCTCAAGAGCGACGACCCGGCCACGATCGCGCCGCAGCTTGAATACCAGCTGGGCAAGCTAGGCCTGTCGCTCGGCCGTGGCCCGGCCGCGGTCGACGTGGTCCTGGCCCTGCGAGACCGGGTGCAGACGCTGAAGGAAATGGCCGAACGCGCCCAGGTCTGGTACCAGCCGCTGGAACACTACGACGGCGATGCCGTGGCCAAGCACCTCAAGCCGGCCGCCGAGGCCCCGCTGCTGAAGGCGCGCGAGCTGCTGGCCGGGCTCGGCGAGTGGAGCGTGGAGCGCGTGTCGCAGGCCCTGCACGAGGCCGCCGCCGCGCTGGAACTGGGCATGGGCAAGGTCGCCCAGCCGCTGCGCGTGGCCATCACCGGCACCCAGGTGAGCCCTGACATTTCCCATACGGTTTACCTGGCCGGGCACGACGAGGCCTTGAAACGCATCGATGCGGCGCTTATCAAGGTACGCACGGCCGTCTGAGCCGCGCGCCTTTCCGCCCGAACGAAGAGTCCCGAGACCCCCATGGCCGCCAAGCATGCCTGCACCGACCCGCACCACCACGTCCACAGCGCCGATGCGTTCGTGGCCGCGGTGGAGCGCGCCAGCGCCGAGCGCGGCCTGCGCCTGACGCCGATCCGCGCCAACGTGCTGCGCCTGATCGCCGATGCGGGCAAGCCGGTCAAGGCCTATGAGCTGTTGGAATGGGTGCGTGAAGGCAAGAGCGTGGGGGCCGATGCGCCGCCGACGGTGTACCGCGCGCTGGATTTCCTGATGGCCAATGGTTTCGTGCACAAGCTCGAATCGGTCAACGCCTTCGTCGCCTGCCACCATCCCAACAGCAGCCAGCACTCGGTGCCGTTCCTGATCTGCGACCGTTGCCACAGCGCGGTGGAACTGGAAGACCGCGAAGTCGTGGCCCAGCTCGACGCCCGCGCCAAGGCGCTGGGCTTCCAACCGCAGGCGCAAACGCTGGAAGTACATGGCCTGTGCGCCAAGTGCGCGGCGGCCTGACCCAGTAGCCGAAAAAGGGGCGCCCTTGAGCGCCCCTCGATCCCGCTAAGCCACCTGGCGCGCCTCAGCACGCAGCCGCTGCGCTGCCTGCACCATCACTCGCAGCGCCGGTTCGACTTCGCTCCAGCGGCGTGTCTTCAGGCCGCAGTCCGGGTTCACCCACAACTGTTCCGGCGCCAGCACATCGCGCGCGCGTTCCAGCAGGCCGAGCATGTCGGCCATCGCCGGCACGCGCGGCGAGTGGATGTCGTAGACGCCGGGGCCAATCGCATTCGGGTAGCGGAAGCGCACGAAGGCATCGAGCAGTTCCATGCGCGAGCGCGAGGTCTCGATCGAGATCACGTCCGCGTCCAGCGCCGCCACCGCCTCGATGATGTCGTTGAACTCCGAGTAGCACATGTGGGTGTGGATCTGGGTGCTGTCGCGCACGCCACACGAAGCGATGCGGAAACTCTCCACCGCCCATTGCAAGTAGCCGGGCCAGTCGCCGCGGCGCAGCGGCAGGCCTTCGCGCAAGGCGGGCTCGTCGATCTGGATCACCGCAATGCCCGCCGCTTCCAGGTCACGCACCTCATCGCGCAGGGCCAGGGCGATCTGCCGACAGGTACGCGCGCGCTCCTGGTCGTCGCGCACGAACGACCATAGCAGGATCGTCACCGGCCCGGTGAGCATGCCCTTGACCGGCCGCTCGGTCAGCGATTGCGCGTACTGCGACCAGCGCACGGTCATCGGCGCCGGGCGGGCGACATCGCCGTAGATGATTGGCGGCTTGACGCAACGCGAGCCGTAGCTTTGCACCCAACCGTGGCGGCTGAAGGCGAAACCGTCCAGGCGCTCGCCGAAGTATTCGACCATGTCGTTGCGCTCGAATTCGCCATGCACCAGGACATCCAGGCCGATCTGTTCCTGCACGCGCACGCAATGAGCGATCTGCGCGGCGATGAAGGTGTCGTAGCCGGCGAGGTCGAGCTTGCCGGAGCGTAGGCGGGCACGGGCCTGGCGCACTTCCGGCGTCTGCGGAAACGAGCCTATCGTGGTGGTCGGGTACAGCGGCAACTGCAGCTGCGCTTGTTGCAGCTGCGCGCGCTCGGCATGCGCGCGTGGACGCCGGGTGGCGTCGGTATCCAGCGCGGCCTGGCGGCGCGCCACGTCGGGGCGATGCACGCGCGCGGAGTGGTGGCGGCTTTCTCGCGCCGCCCGGTGGGCCTGCAGCACGTGCTCATCGCTGCGACCGTCGAGTACGTCGGCGAGCGTCCGCAACTCCTGCAACTTTTGTCGCGCGAAGGCGAGCCAGCTGCGCAGTTCGGCGTCGAGCGCGGTTTCCTGGGCCAGGTCCACCGGCACGTGCAGCAGCGAACACGAGGTCGACAACCACAGGCGATCGGGCCCGAGATGGCCCTGGGCGTAGCGCGCCAGCGTCAACGCCTCGTCCAGGCGCGCGCGCCAGATGTTGCGGCCATCGATGAGCCCGGCCGAGAGCACGCGCCCAGGTGGCAAGGCGCGCAGGACCGTATCGAGTTCGGCGCGACCACGGACCAGGTCGATATGCAGGCCGTGCACCGGCAGCGAGGTGGCCAGCGCCAGGTGGTTGCCGAGCGCGCCAAAGTAGGTCGCCAGCAGCAGTTTCGGCGCGGTGCTGGCTGCCAGGGATTGGTAGGCGTGGGTGAAGGCGTCGCGCCAGGCCGGTTCGAGGTCCAGCACCAGGGCCGGCTCGTCGAGTTGTACCCACTGCGCGCCGGCCGCCCGCAACTCGCCCAACAACTCGGCGTATACCGGCAGCAGCGCCTCGAGCGCGGGCAGGCGGTCGCTGCCGTCTGTCGTCTTGGACAGCAGCAGGAAGCTCACCGGGCCGAGCAACACGGGCCGGGTCTCGATGCCGAGCGCCCTGGCTTCGCGGTATTCCTCCACGGCCTTGCGGCTGCGCAGGCGAAAGCGCTGGCCGGCCTGCAGTTCGGGGACCAGGTAGTGGTAGTTGGTGTCGAACCACTTGGTCATTTCCAGCGCGTGCACGTCGATGCCGTCGGCCTGGTGGCCGCGTGCCATGGCGAAATAAGCGGCGAGGGGTTCTTCGTGCAGCAGCGGGCGATAACGTTCCGGAATCGCATCGAACGCGAATGCCGTATCGAGCACGTGGTCGTAGAGACTGAAGTCGTTGCTGGGAGGGATATCGACGCCGGCGTCGAGTTGCAGCTGCCAGTGCTGCGCTCGCAGCTGGCGGGCTTGTGTACGCAGGGTGTCGGCATCGGTCTCGCCACGCCAGTGGCTTTCCAGTGCTTGCTTGAGCTCACGCCGCGCGCCAATGCGCGGGAAGCCCAGGTGGGTCACGATGGTCATGTTGTGGATCCTCATTGCGATGGGCAGTGAGGAACGAAGGAACCGCAAGGCTGCCCGCGCTCGCGCACGTCGCCCTGCCAGCGACCTTCGCCCCCGCGGGCGAACCGGTGCCTGCGGGCAAGGCGAAAGCGCGCGCGGCGTGACCGCGCACGACTCCCGCCACCCCCGCGGGCGCCAGGTCGAAACGATGGCCAAGGCCACCGGCGCAGGCCGGTATTCGGGCTGATGGACGGGCCATGCCGGTCGGCATGGCGGGCCTAATGTCCGCCGCTTCCCAGGCCAAAAGGCCCAGTGCGTATGGCGGAGGTCGTTTCCATTCACCGCTGCGGGGCAGCTCCGGAATGGGCTGGCAAGCCAGCCGTCACCGGATTCCCGTTTAAATCCATCGCTTCATGTGGATGAAGAGATAGATACCTGTACGAGGGCCAAGGTAGGCCGGTTCGGCGGCCGCGTCAATGCGCTTGGGACCTTGCGCGCGCTTGACGCTGCGTTGATCCCCTGCCAGCACGCCCCTTGCTATAAGCCGCACTCCACCTACGAGGACTCGCCATGGAAACCTACCACTTGCATCGCGGACGCCTGATCGACCACCTGCAGCTGGTGGTGCGCGACCTGCCGGCCAGCCGACGCTTCTACCAGGCGGTATTCGACGTGCTCGGGATCCCGATCGGCGGCGAAGATAAGGATTTCTTCTGGGCCGACGAGTTGTTCGTCTCCACCGCCGACAGCAAAGCCGCGCTCGGCGAGCTGACCGGCCGCCACCATCTCGCCTTCCAGGCCCGCGACCGCGCGATGGTGGACGCGTTCTACCAGGCCGCATTGGCGGCCGGCGGCCGCGACAATGGCGCGCCCGGCGTGCGGCCGTACCACCCGGCCTACTACGGCGCGTTCGTGCTCGACCCGGATGGCAACAACATCGAAGCGGTGTATCACGGCCCGGCCCAGCGCAGTGCCGATTCGGTGGAAGTGCGCTTCTAGACCGACCCGGCAGGACTTCGTGGCGTCACACCGGACCGCGCGCAAACGCGGTCCTTGCGTGCGCTTGCGGGGTGATTCCGGTGCGCGCAGGGCCGGTTCCATCCCCGCATTGGCCGCCTTCGTCGCGCGCCGGTTGCCGGGGAGCGCGCGCTTGTTCAGATTTCGCGGCGACCTGGAACGGAATCGCGCGCATGAAGCATGGTCTTTCGCTACTCGCCGCCGGCCTGGTGCTGCTGGTGGGAGCCCTGTGGATCGCGCACCCACCGCTGGCGCTGGCGGCCAACGCCGGCGCCTGCCTGGGGCACGTCACCGCTGGCTTGAGCCTGGGCGGCGACTGCGCTTCGATCATGCCGGCGCCCCTGGCGCTGGGCGATGGCGCGCCGGGCATGGCGGTGATCTTCCTTATCGGCGGGATCGCCGCGCTGGTCGGCGGCATCGTCGCCTTGCGCGTGGCCTGTCCACCTGGGCATGCGCGCTCCGGCTGGAGCAAGCGCTGAGCGCAGCGGGCTGAAACAAAAAAGGCCGCCCCTTTCGGGGCGGCCGGCCAACGCGCGGGAGAGGGCGCGACGTCAGAAGAACAGGCGCACGCCAAAGGTGGCGTTGCGGCCCGGCAGCATCACATCGTCCTTGAGGAAGGAGGTGTGCACGCGGGCATCCTGGTTGGTGAGGTTGTTGCCGTCGAGGAAGACCTCCCATGCGGTGCTGCCGCTGTCGAGGTGGTAGGCCACGTGGGCATCGACCAGGGTGTAGCCATCGGTCGGGGTTTCGCCGACGGCGACCTTGTCCTGCTTGGCGTAACGGGTGGCGCCGAGCGAGGCCCGCCAGTGCACGGCTTCCCAGCGGAACTGCGCGCCGAAGCGCGAAGGCGCGATACGCGGCAGATTGCCGCCCTGGTCCAGGCGCGCACGCACGGTGTCGCCGAACACGTGCAGGTCCCAGGCGCCGGTCTCGTTGTTGGCCAGGTGGAAGGTCGCTTCGCCCTCGAAGCCGTGGAAGATCGCATCGGCCTGCGACCACTGGCGGATCGGCAGGTATTCGTCTTCTTCGTCGAAATACCACTGGCCGCCGGTATCGGCTAGGTAGATGAAATCGTTGTAGCGGTTGTAGTACGCCGAGACCTTCGCATCGAGCCAGTCGTTCTGGTAGTTCAGGCCGAGCTCGGCCTGGTTGGCTGCCTCCTTCTTCAAATCGGGGTTGCCGATTTCGTAGGACAGCGTGGCGATATGTGGACCATCGGCGAACAGTTCTTCCTCGGCCGGTGCACGCTCGGCGTGGTCGAGGTTGGCGGTCAGGCGCCACTGCTCATTGAAGCGCCAGCCACCGCTGAGCGAGAGGCTGCCGGGGTGGAAGTCGCGCGACAGCCCGGTCACGGTGTCGTACTTCACCTGGTCCACGCGCGCGCCGACGTCGGCCTGCAGGCGGCCCCACTTGTTACGGGCCACACCGAATACGCCGATGGCCTGGGTGTCGGTCTTGGGCACGAAGGCTTCTTCGCCGACGGCGGAGAAGGTCGCGTCGCTGCCCTGCACGCCGAACGCGGTTTCCCAGCCGCCGCCGAAGGCGAAGGAGGCTTCCACGCGGCCTTCGTTGGCGCGCTTGTCGAAGGTCGTGCCGGGCTCGTCGCCTTCCCACTCGGTATGCGTGTAGTCGGTATGGCCGAAGCTGTAGCGCAGGCCGCTGCCGTCACCGAAGGGATCGTTGAGGCCGCCCTTCAGCTCGTAGCGATCCTGCTGCATGTCCAGCCACACGCCGCGCTCGCCGGCGGCGATATCGCCAGGCTCGCCCGGGTTGCCGTAGGTGTCGCGAAAACGCGAGGCCGACACGCCGACGAAACCCCAGTCGCCCGACATCGACGCGCCCACTGCGCCCGACTTGCCGTCGACGAAGCTGTTGGCCTGCCGGCCGCGCGGGGTGTCGTAGTCGTTGAGATTGCGGTACACGCCATCGGCATGGATCGACAGGCCCGAGCCATTGCCGGCGTCGAGCCGGAACATGTCGGTGTTGCCGCTCTTGTCGCCGGCATCGAAACGCATCTCGGCGCGGCCGCTGACCCCATCCACTGGGGTCTCGGCGATGCGGCCGTCAACGACGTTGACCACGCCGCCGATCGCGCCGGAGCCGTATAGCAACGTCGAGGGCCCCTTGAGCACTTCGATCTGGTCGGCGAGGAACGGCTCGATGGCCGGGGAATGGTCCTGGCTCACGGTCGAGACGTCCTGGGTGGCCAGCCCGCCGCTGACGATGGCCACGCGCGGGCCGTCCATGCCGCGGATGATCGGCCGGCCGACGCCGGGCCCGAAATTGGAACTTTGCACGCCGGGCAGGCCGGCCACGGTCTCGCCGAGGCTGGCGCCGCGGGCTTCGTCGAGGCGCTCGCCGGCCAGGACTTCGACCGGGCGGCTCAATTCGGAGGCGGTGCCGCCGAGCGGGCTGGCGGTCACGGTGACGGCGTCGAGGTCCTTGACGTGGCGGCTATTGCCGGCGTCGGCGTCGTGGCGCGAATCAGTGGCCGGCGGATCGTCCGCGGCGGGTGCCGGTTCGGCGGCCATGGCCAGGGCGGGGGACAGCAGCGCGGCAAGCGCCAGGCATAGCGGGGTGCGGCGAGTGCGGACAGTGGGAGTCATGGCGATTGCTTTGGTTGTTATCTTGTATCAATGGCCGGACACGGCTAAGCGCCGGAGCGAAGGTTTGGAGGTAATGGGGGGAGGGGTCTGGTGCGAGTGCGGAAATGTTATATTATTCCACCCCATCCTGCGTCCCCTGCTGGAAGTCATGGCTCCCCCCACTCCCTTGCGTGCCTTGCTCGACCGCTTCGGTGCCACCGGCTCGTTGCTGTGTGCGGTGCATTGCGCGGTGTTGCCGTTATTGCTCGCGCTGGCGCCCTCGCTGGGCCTGTCGGTGTGGCTGGGCGATGGCGTTGAACGCGCGGTGGTGGTGTTCGTGACCCTGCTCGGCTTGTTCAGCCTGGTCCTGGGCTATCGCCGCCATCGCGCCTGGCGCGCGCTTGGCCTGCTGGTCCCCGGCCTGTTGCTGCTGTGGGGTGGCCTGCTGTATGCGCCCCTGCATCACTCGCTGGTGCCGCACGCCGTGGTGATGACCTTCGGCGGGTGCCTGGTCGGCATCGCCCATCTGGTGAATTTGCGCCTGAGCCATGGCCATGTTCACGATGCGAGCTGCGCGCACTAAGGGGCGACGTGGTAGGCTTTGCGCCCTCGCGCGAGCGCCCTTGTGTGGCGCCGCGCCGGATCCGTGCCTGCACGGGCATCATGCAAACACATTCAGGAGTTGACGATCATGGGTAAGGGTGACCGCAAGACCGCCAAGGGCAAGCGCTACAACGCCAGCTACGGCAATTCGCGCAGCCATAGCGTGAGCAAGGTGGCGGTGGGTGCCGCCGCGCCGGTCGCCAAGAAGACCGCGACCAAGGCCCCGGCGAAGAAGGCCGTAGCCAAGAAGACGGTTGCCAAGGCGGGTTGAACCGGTCCGCGTCAGGCCTTGCGGCCGACGCTGGCGATAGAAGAACGCGGCGCTTGCGCCGCGTTTTTTCTTTTTCAGGGCACCGGCGCCGGCCGCAGCAGCACCTCGGCCAGGCCTCGGTAGATCGGCACCCGGCACACCAGCCCGGACATTGCGCGCGCGAACAGCGCTGTGGCCAGGATCGGCAGCAGTAGGTCGCTGCTGTCGGTGAGTTCCAGCGAAATTACCGCCGAGGTCAACGGCGCCTGGGTGACGCCGGTGAGATAAGCGCACATCCCCAACAGCACCAACGTACGCGCATCCACGCCGGGCATCAGGGCGGCGAGGTTGTGTCCAAGACCGGCGCCGACGGCAAGGGCCGGCGAGAACAGCCCGCCGGGAATGCCGGCCACGTACGACACCAGGTTGGCGACCAACTTCGCCAGGCCGAACTCGTGGCCGACCACCGCCTGGCCTTGCACCAGGCCGCGCGCCTGTTCGTAGCCAGTACCGAAGGCGCCCGCGCCAAAGGCCGTGGCCAGTGCGACCAAGGCAAGGCCGCACAGAATCGCCAGACCAACCGGGTGCCGTTGCCGTAAGCGGCCGAGCCATCGCGGCCGGCCTGCGGCGCTGGCCAGGACAACACGGGCGAAAATACCGCCGAGCAGCCCGCCTGCGATTGCGCACAGGGGAATCGCCAGCCACGCCTCGCCCAGCGGCAGTCCGGCCGGCACCTTGCCGAAGTAGGTGTAGTTGCCGAGCAATCCCAGCGAGACCACCCCGCCCACGATCACCGCCGTCAGCAAGGTGCCGGAGAAGCGATGTTCGAAGCGGCCGCTGAGCTCCTCGATCGCGAAGACGACGCCCGCGAGCGGTGTATTGAACGCGGCCGCGATGCCGGCGGCGCCGCCGGCCAACAGGAAATGGCCCAGCTCGCGCGCGTCGGTGAAGCCGAAGCGGCGGCCGATGACATACATCAAGCTGGCGCCGACGTGCACGGTGGGGCCCTCGCGACCGACCGAGGCGCCACCAAGCAGCGACAGCGTGGTCAGCAGCAGCTTGCCGCAGGACACGCGCAAGGACAGGTTGCGCTCGCGAAAGCCGGTGTCCGGCGTTTCCAGGGCGGCGATGACTTGCGGGATGCCACTGCCGCGCGTTGGCCGCAATGCGCCGTGGGTCGCCCACGCCAGCAACCCGAATACGCCGGGCGTCAGCAACCAGGCCGACCAGGGCGCGGTTTCCACGCAATAGCGGAACACGGCGAAGGCCGCGTCGCTGGCCTTGGCGAAGACGATGGCAACCAGGGCCACGGCAACCGCGCCGCCCCACAGGGCCAGGCGCCGACGCCAGCCCTCGCCGGAGAGCAGGGGATGGGAGAAACCACGCATCACGCAGATGATGCCATGGCCGAAGGAATCCGCTGTCGAGACGTCATTGTGCCGGCTTGCGCAGCGCCGGCTGCAGCGTGCGCGCATCGCCATCGTTGGTGGCCGCCGCGATGCCCAGCAGCTGCGCCAGCAAGGGATACAGGTCGACGTTGTCGAACGGTGGCAAGGTCGCGCCACTGGCGAAACTCGGCCCGCTGGCCACGAAGACTGCACGCATCGACGGCAACGCCGGATCGTAACCATGCGAGCCGCGCACGTGGCCGGCTTGGCGCGCGCGCGCCTGCTCGGCCGGCAACGCATCGAAGCCCTCGTGCATCTGGCAGATGATCGGCGGAACGCGCGGGTGGCTGCCGTAATGCCAGCGCACCGGCAACGCTTGCTTGCGCCAGCAGTCGTAGTTGGCGTGCGCACCGAGCAGGCGCGATTCGGCCGCTCGCGCCTGGCCCGGCAGCGGCGCGATGCCGATCGACTGGCCAATCGAGACCACCTTGGCCTCGGCCATCGGCACCATGTCCTCGACCGCGATCACCTGCTGCGGCGGCACCGTGGCCATGCCGTGGTCCGACACCACGATGACGTCGGTGCGATCCAGCCGGCCCTCGCGGCGCAGACGCTGCAGCAGTTCGCCGATAGCCGCATCCACGGTCGAAATCGCACGCCGGTATTCGCGCGATTGCGGCCCGAAGTCATGCCCGGCCTTGTCGACTTGCTCGAAATACAGCGCCGCCAGCGCAACCGGTTGGCGGCGATCCTGCAACCAGTCGGCGACTTGCGCGACGCGTGCGTGCGCCGAGACGTGCTCGTCGTAGCGACGCCAATGGGTAGGGCGCACGCCGCCGATCGCCGCCTCGCTGCCCGGCCACGACCAGGTCGCGCTGTGCAGCCCGGCCTTTTCCGCCCCGACCCAGATCGGCTCGCCGCCCCACCACTCGTTATTGCCCACCGCGGCGGCGTCGGCGACCTTGAAACTGCCCAGCCCGGCATCTTCCATTGAGTTGTGGACGATGCCGTGGTGGTCCGGACGCAGGCCGGTGACCAGGGTGTAGTGGTTGGGAAAGGTGAGCGCGGGATACGACGGATTCATCCACTGCGCGCGCACGCCCTGCGCCGCCAGGCGCGACAACGTTGGCGTGATGCCCCAGTCCAGTGCATCGGCGCGCAGCCCGTCGATCGAAATCAGCAACAGCTGCGGTCGGGAAGGAACGGGGCTGGCAGTGGGGGAGGTGGCGCAGGCGCTTGGCAGCAGCGCCAGCAGCGCTGCGAAGGCCGGCCCGACGAAGGCCGGCCTCCAGGAGGTAAAGGAGAGGCGGGTCATCGCCTCATTCTAGGGCGCGCCGATGACCCGGCGAAGACAAAATCTGGCGGTTCGCTCACGCCGCGAACAAATCCGGCGCCGGCATCTGCGCCACCGCCGCGGCACCTTCCAGGCGCAACAGCGCCAGCTTGGTCGGCAGGCCGCCGCCAAAACCGGTCAGCGAGCCGTCGGCGCCGATCACGCGATGACACGGCAGCACGATAGGCAGCGGGTTGCGGCCATTGGCCGCGCCGACGGCGCGCATCGCGCTCGGCTTGCCGATGCGCGCGGCGAGCTGCGCGTACGTCCAGGTCTGGCCGAACGGAATCTCGCCCAGGGTGTGCCAGACCTGCTGCTGGAACTCGGTGCCTTGCGGCCGCAACGGCAGGTCGAAACGGTCGCGACGGCCGGCGAGGAAGGCCAGCAACTGCGCGCGTGCTTCGGCCACCAGCGGAAATTCGTGGTCGTGCAGCCAGTCGGCGCGGCCGCGTGCATCGTGGCGATTTTCGGCGAACAGGATGTGACGCACGCCGTGTTCGTCGGCGGCCACGGTGAGCGGGCCGATAGGTGTATCGAAGCGATCGTAGCGAAGCGGGTTCATGCGGCTTTCTCCTTCTTTGCATCATCGGCCAGGTGCCACAGTTGCAACACGGCATAGCTGCGCCAGGGGCGCCACGCCTGCGACCGAAGTTCGGTCTGGCGTTCGTTGAGCCGGCCCGGCGCGCCGAGCACTTGTTGCAGGATCAGGTCGCCGGCGGGAAAGGCATCTGGCAGCCCCAGCGCGCGCATGGCGATGTAGTGCGCGGTCCAGCGGCCGATGCCGGGCAGTGACGTGCATTGGCCGACGAAGTCCTCCAGCCGCTGGCCGGCACCGAAGCGCAGGCGCCCATCCAGGCACGCGGCAGCTAGCGCCCGCAGTGTGGCGGCGCGACTGCGGGGTAGGCCCAGGGTTTCCAGCGGCGCATCGAAGAGTTGTTGTGGCGTCGGGAACACGCGGTCCAGGCCGGCCGGCATGCCTTCGCGGTGGCCGCCGTGGCGCTCGACCAGGCGCGCGGCCAGGGTCGTGGCGCCGGCAACGCTGACCTGTTGCCCGAGGATCGCGCGCACCGCAGTTTCGAATCCATCCCAACCGCCGGGCACGCGCAGGCCCGGGCGGCGCGCGATCGCTTCGGCCAGCAACGGTTCCTGCGCCAGCGTGGCGTGCACGGCTTGCAGGTCGGCGTCGAGGTCGAACAAGCGCCGCGTCCTGCGCACGATGTCCGGAATTGCGCGCGGGTCGGTCTGGCCGATCCGCAGCAGCAGTTCGTCGCGTTGTGGCGAGGCCTGCACGTGCACCAGCGTGGATGCCTCTGGTGGCCCGACCACGCGCGTATAGCCGTGCGCGCCGATCCGCTCCAGGCCCGGGATCGCGCGCCGCTGCAGGAAGCCGAGCATCGCCGCCAGATCCAGGGGCGGCCGGTAGCCCAGGCGCAGCGTCAGCTCGCCGCCGGCCACTTCTTCGCGCTGCCGGCGCAACGCGCTCGGCGGCATGCCGCAGCCTTCGAGGAACGCGGCGTTGAAGCGGCGCAGGCTGTTGAAACCGGCGGCGAGCGCAACTTGCGTCACCGGCAATGCGGTTTCGGTGAGCAATTGCTTGGCCAGCAGCAGCCGGCGCGTGGCATGGACCTGAGCCGGGGTGGCACCCAGGTGCTGCAGGAAACGCCGCTGCAGCTGGCGTGCACCGAGCCCCACCTCGGCCGCCAGCGTTTCCACGCTTTCCTCCTGCAGCGTGCCTTCGCCGATCAACGCCAACGCGCGCTGCACTGCTTCATCGCCGGGCGGTTGCTGCGCCTGCGGCGACAACTCCGGGCGGCAGCGCAGGCATGGCCGATAGCCGGCGGCGCTGGCCGCGGCGGCGCTCGGGTAATAACTGACGTTGCGCGGCTTCGGCGCCGGTGCCGGGCATACCGGGCGGCAGTAGATGCCGGTGCTGCGCACGGCGGTGAAGAACACACCATCAAAGCGCGCGTCGCGGGCGAGGCGGGCGCGTTCGCAGATCTCGGGGTCGGGGACGGGGTAGGGCGAGGACATGGCGCAAGTCTAGACCCGTGCCTGGCCCCCGACTGGCCGTTTTCGGACAGGTATGCGCGGGCCCTTGTCGCAAGGGCGTGGCGGGGGTTGGCATCGGTTCATCGGCGAGGGTGGATCGCCCCCGGGTTCGGCCTAGACTGGCAACTGGTCCACCCCCTGATGCATACGCCCGATGCCCAAGTTGTCCTGGTTGCTCGCCTGTTGCCTGTCGCTGAGTGCCTGCGGTGTGCAGCCGCCCGGCACGACCAGCGCGGACGCCGGCGGCGTGCAACGTTCGGCCAACGACGGCGACCACCTGGTCTCGGTCGACAGCAGCGAGGCACCACCGCCACCGCCGCCGCGCTCGCGTGCTGAACGCGCCGATCCCGACGCGCCGTGGCCCCAGGCCACGCTCGGCCTCGGCAAGGCCTGGATCAGCTGCGCCACCGACTACACCGCCGAGCATGGCGACGGCATGGCCCTCACTGCGCTGGATCGCGACAGCGTGCGCACCGGTCTGTGGCCGTGTCGCGACACCGGGCTGCTGCGGGTGCGCTACGAAGGCAAGATCGACAGCGGTTTCGCCGAGCTTGCCTGGCGCCTGGCCGCGATCGCCGACGAACTCGACCTGCACCGGCGCATCCTCGATCTCGATTCCAGTGGCGGCCAGGTCGAAGCGGCGATTCGCGCCGGCGATGCCATCGGCGAGGCCAACTGGACCATTTGGGTGCGCGAAGGCTCGATCTGCCATAGCGCCTGCGTGTTCGTGCTGGCGGCCGGCGACAACCGCCTGATCGCCGGCAAGGTCGGCATCCACCGGATGATGCGGATCAGCTCGCGCGCCACCTCGCGCGCGGAACTCAACCGCGAATTGCACGAGGTTTACGGCAACGTCAAGGATTACCTCGAACGCAATGGCGTAGCCGTGGCCGCTGCCGACCTGATGATGACCGTGCCCAATCGCAGCCTGCGCCTGTTGAGCGCCGAAGAGTTGAAGGAATACGGCCTGGACGGCACCAACGCAGTGCAGGACGACCTGGAGCGGATTCGCCAGATGCGCAAGTGCGGCGATGATTTCGTACGCAGGAAAGATGCCTTCCTGGTGGCCTTCGACCAATCGTGCAAGGCGGTCGGCGCCGACCTGGAAGCAGTCAACGCGTGCGGCCAGTCGCTGAAGCGTCACTATGGCTTTCCTGATGCGACCTGCCCGGACGAGAGTCCTCTGGCGGAGAACGATCCGAGCGAGCTGGGTTTGCCCAAGCCGCCCCCGTCCGACGCCACCGCACGCCTGTAGATCGCGCTTCACGCCAGCCCCACCGGCCGCTGCCGCATAGTCCAGCCGAACAGGAGGGGACCATGCAAGGAAAGACCCGCGGCATCATCCGCGCCTATCTACCCCCGGTGTTGTGGGTGGTGGGCGGGTTCATCCTGGCCGAATTGTTGCGTTGGCTTGCGGTAAGTACGGCCTGGTACTGGCTGGCCACCGTGGCGACCTGGCTCAGCCTGGTGGCGTTGTTGGCCGCCACCGCGCGCGCGCTGTGGGTGAGCTGGCGCATCTGGCGCAACCGCGCAGTGCCGCCGGTGGCCAGCGAAAATCAGTGAAAAACCGTGAATGCGATCAGCCAAGCCCTGACGTAGACTCGCTCGCGCCGATCGCGGTGCACTCAAGGACCGACCCAGCCATGCGTCATATCTCCCTGTTCGCGCTCTCCCTTGGCCTGCTGTGCGCAGCCGCCGCACCGGCCTTCGGCCAGCAGCCCACCGCGCCGACCACCAGCCCTTCCACGACGGTCACCCGACCGGCCGCGCCGCCACCTTCGCCGCAGCCGGCGCAGCCGGCGTTGACCCCGGCGCAACAGGCCCAGCTTGCCAAGCAGAACGCGGAGATGATCCAGGCCGCGCAAAAGGTGTTGCAGATGGTCGATAGCGGCCAGTTGCCGCAGCTGTGGGACGGCGCTTCGGCGGTCGCCCGGCGCGCGGTGACGCGCGACAACTTCGCCAGCCAGATTGCGGCGCAGCGCAAGCGCCTGGGCGCGGTTGCCGGCCGCGGTACGGCCGCCGTTACGCGCGTGCGCTACAACGCCGGTGCGGCAGTGCCCGAGGGCCTGTACGTCAACGTCAGTTTCCCCACGAGCTTCGCCAACGCGCCGCAACCGGTGCGCGAACTGGTCTCCTTCCGACTGGACGAAGACAAGGTCTGGCGCCTGGCCGGCTACAGCCTGCCCGATGCCAAGTAAGCCAACGCGCGCCGCATCCGCTACCCGGCAGGAGAAGCAACGATGAGCATCGAAATTCGCATGCTGGCCTGGGCGATTGTCCTGGGCGTGGTGCAACTGCTGCTGGCCAGCACCACGATGACGATGCAGCGCGGCTCCAAGTGGAACGCCAGTGCGCGCGACGGCATCCCGGAGCCGTTGACTGGAGTGGCAGCGCGCCTGGACCGTGCATTCCGCAACTTCATGGAGACCTTCGCCTTCTTCGCCGCCGCGGTGCTGGCGGTGGTATGGGCGCAACGCGTGGACGGCCATACCGCGTTGGGCGCCCAGCTGTATTTCTGGGCGCGCGTGGTCTACATCCCGCTGTACGCCGCGGGCATTCCCTACGTGCGCAGCCTGGTCTGGGTTGTCTCGATGGTCGGCATCGTGCTGGTCCTGTGGCCGCTGCTGCACTGAGCGTTTGACCAGGATCAACGAGGGCTTGCGCGCGGCCCCCTAGACTGCGGCGATTGCAACGGGCGGGAGTGGCCATGCAGCACGTGGATATTGCCATCGTCGGCGCCGGACCGGTCGGACTGGCGTTCGCGCGTTCGCTGGCCGATAGCGGGCTTTCGCTGGCGCTGATCGAACAACAGCCGCGCCAGGCGCTGGCCGAACCGGCGTTCGATGGCCGCGAAATCGCGTTGACGCATGCCTCGCGCCAGTTGCTGGAGCAGCTCGGGCTATGGGCGCGTTTCGAACCCGGCGACATCGCGCCGCTGCGCCAGGCCAAGGTGATGAATGGCAAGTCGCCGTTTGCCCTGGACTTTGCGCCACCGTGCGACGGTGGCGAACTCGGTTGGCTGGTGCCCAACCAGCGCATCCGCGAGGCGGCCTGGGATGCGGTGGCGGGTCAGGCGAGGTTGCAGCTGATCGATGCCACCACGGTGAGGGGGCTGCACCGCGACGGCGCGGTCACGCAACTCACGCTCGCTGGCGCCGCGGCTTCGTTATCGGCGCGCTTGGTGGTGGCGGCCGACAGCCGCTTTTCCACCGTGCGCCGGCTGCTCGGCATCGGCGCGCGCAGTCGCGACTTCGGCAAGACCATGCTGGTATGCCGCATGCAGCACGAATATCCGCACCACGGTGCGGCCTGGGAGTGGTTCGGCCACGGCCGCACGATGGCGCTGCTGCCTTTGCGCGGCAATTGCGCTGGCGCGGTGCTGACCTTGTCGCCGGCACGCGTGGCCGCGTTGCTGGCGATGGACGAGGGTGGCTTCGGTGCCGCCGTGAGCGAGTCCTTCGAGTACCGCCTCGGCGCGATGCGGCAGCACGGCAGTCGTCACGCCTATCCCCTGGTGGGGGTGTACGCCGACCGTTTCTGCGCAGCCGGCGCGGCGCTGATCGGCGATGCCGCGGTCGGCATGCATCCGGTCACCGCGCATGGATTCAATTTCGGGTTGCAGGGGCAGGCACGTCTGGCGCGCGGGATTCTGCAAGCGCTGTCGGCGGGGCGAGATTTCGCTGCGGCGCCTGTGCTGGCCGCCTACGACCGCGCGCATCGCAAGGCGACACGGCCGCTCTACGAAGCGACCAACGCAATCGCCACCCTGTACACCGACGACCGCTTGCCGGCGCGCCTTTTGCGCCAGGGCGCCCTACACCTTGCCGCACGCGTGCCGCTGTTCAAGCAGGCCATTGCCGCACACCTCACACAACGCGAGCCTGTAGGAGCGGCTTCAGCCGCGACCGCCCTCTGACAGCTGGCAACGCCGCTCTTCGGGCCATCAGCCCCGACCAGTGCAGCCGCCCTCGCTCAGACCGCCGCCACCACCCGAATCTCGACATCCTCCACCCGCACCACCTGCCCGGCGCGGATCTTTGCTGTCTTGCGCAACTCGACGTCGCCGTCCACGGTCACCGCACCGCTGGCCACGATCGCCTTGCCCTGGCCACCGCTGTCGGCCACACCGGCCAGCTTGAGCAGTTGGTTGAGTTCGACGTGTTCGCGGTCCAGTTCGAATTCGAGGGTCTGCATGGCGGGCCAGGAGGCTGAAGGCGGGTAGGGATTCTATTCGTCCTCGAAGGCGCGCAGCTCATCGAGCAGGCCCTGGGCGCGTCGCAGGCCGCTGCCGGTGACGCTGGCCTGCATCCGCCGCGCCATCTCCGGCCGTACCGGGCTGCACGCCCAGCGGTAGAACAGCCAGGTCGCCAGCAGCCCGGCCAAGCCCACCGCCAGGCTGCCCCAGACCCAACCCGGGGTGACGCTGGCACCGGCATTGCGCGGGTCCAGCCCGGCCACCGCGAGCACCACCGGCAGCCACATCACCCACCACGGCCAGCCCACCGCCACGCCGGCCACTACATAGAAACGACGAATCACGCTGAGGCGCTTCTGGATGGCGAGCACCGGCGCCGACCAGTCCAGGCTGCCGATCAACCCGCTCATGATGCCGCCGCTGGCCGCGGTGGCCACGCCGAAGGCATGCACCAGGAGGCCGGCGATGAAATAACCGCCCGGCGCCGGATTGCGGGTCCAGCAGGCCACGCCGAGCAGGATCAGGGCGACGCCGAAGGCAACCTGCACGATCTGCCCCCAGTACAGCGGCCGCAGGCTGCTGCGCATGCGATCGCGCTTGCGTTCGCGCAGCAGTTCCAGTTGCAGGTTCTGCTGTTTTTCAAGGCGCTGGCCCAGTTGCTGCCAGGCCAGTTTGAGTTCGTCGATATCCATGAGGGGTCCTTCACAGTTCCTGGCCGATGCGTTGTTTGAGCCGGCTGACCTTGGTCGCCGCGTTGGCTTCGCTGATGCCCAGCACCTCGGCGATCTCGCGATGGCTGCGGTCTTCGAGATAGAGCAGCATCAAGGCGCGCTCCAGCGGCGGCAGGGCGTGGATGAAGCGATACAGCAGTTCGACCTGCTGGCCGAGTTCGGGGTCGTGCGCCAGCGGGTCGGCGATGTCGTGGCGCGTGGCGTCCCACTCCTCGCGCTGCCGCAGCTCGCGGCTGTGGCCGCGAACCCAGGAGATCGCCACGTTCAGCGCGATGCGGTACATCCAGGTCGTCACCGGCCGCGCCCGGTCGTAGCTGGGCCAGGCGCGCCACAGCTGCACCGCGATTTCCTGGCCGAGGTCTTCGCGGTCCTGCGCCTGCCAGGCATAGGTACCCACCACCTTGGCCAGCAGGCCGCGGTGCTGCTGCAGCAGGTCGGCGAAGGCGGCGCGTTCGCCGGCCGGGCGTGAAGACGCCTTTGCGGGGGAGGCGGGCATGCTGTCTGCCATCGGAGTCGAGGTCTTGGTCATGTCACGGGATGATTCGCCGGTGCCGGCAAATCCTTACACCTGAACGGGAGCTCGGCGTTGTTTTCGACAGCGGGCGCGCCAGGGCGCACAATATGGCCCCTTTGCGCCCGCCCGTTCGCGGCGGTGCCGCCTCCGGAGTCCCCATGTCCCAAGAATCCCCCGCGCCGCTGCTGTTTGCAGATCTCGGCCTCTCCAGCGCCGTGATGCAGGCGGTGACCGAAATCGGCTATGAGACGCCTTCGCCGATCCAGGCCGCCACCATCCCGGCCATGCTGGCCGGCCGCGACGTCCTCGGCCAGGCCCAGACCGGCACCGGCAAGACCGCCGCGTTCGCGCTGCCGGTGTTGTCCAACGCCGACCTGACGCAGACCAAGCCGCAGGTGCTGGTGCTGGCGCCGACCCGCGAGCTGGCCATCCAGGTCGCCGAGGCGTTCCAGCGCTACGCCGCCTCCATTCCCGGTTTCCGCGTGCTGCCGGTCTACGGCGGCCAGCCTTACGCCCAGCAGCTGTCCGCGCTCAAGCGCGGCGTGCATGTAGTGGTGGGTACGCCGGGCCGGGTGATCGACCATCTGGAGCGCGGCACCCTCGACCTGTCCCAGCTCAAGACCCTGGTGCTGGACGAAGCCGACGAAATGTTGCGCATGGGCTTCATCGACGACGTCGAAGCGGTGCTGAAGAAGCTGCCCGAATCGCGCCAGGTGGCGTTGTTCTCGGCCACCATGCCGCCGCAGATCCGGCGCATCGCCCAGACCTACCTGCGCGATCCGGTCGAAGTCACCATCGCCACCAAGACCACCACCTCGGCCAATATCCGCCAGCGCTACTGGTGGGTGAGCGGGCTGCACAAGCTCGACGCGCTGACCCGCATCCTTGAGGTCGAGCAGTACGACGGCATGATCGTCTTCGCCCGCACCAAGGCCGGCACCGAGGAATTGGCGCAGAAGCTGCAGGCGCGTGGGCTGGCCGCGGCCGCCATCAACGGCGACATGCAGCAGACCCAGCGCGAGCGCACCATCGGCCAGCTCAAGGACGGCAAGCTCGACATCCTCGTCGCCACCGACGTGGCCGCGCGCGGCCTCGACGTGGAGCGCGTCAGCCACGTGCTCAACTACGACATTCCCTACGACACCGAAAGCTACGTCCACCGCATCGGCCGCACCGGCCGCGCCGGCCGCAGCGGCGAGGCGATCCTGTTCGTCACCCCGCGCGAGAAGGGGATGCTGCGCGCGATCGAGCGCGCCACCCGGCAGCCGATCGAGGAAATGCAGCTGCCGAGCGTGGAAGCGGTCAACGACACCCGCGTGGCGCGTTTCCTGGGCCGCATCAGCGACACCCTGGCCGAAGGCGACATCGAGTTCTATCGCGAGCTGCTGCAGCGTTTCGAAGGCGAGCAGAACGTGCCGGCTATCGAGATCGCCGCCGCGCTGGCCAAGCTCCTGCAGGGCGACGCGCCGTTCCTGCTGACCCCGCCGGCACGCAACCCGCGTCCGGAACGCATGGACGAACGTGCGCCGCGCCAGGGCGAACGCCCGGCGCGCTTCGAGCGTCCGGAACGTGGTGCACGGCCGGAGCGTGCCGAGCGCGGCGAGCGTCCGCGCTTTGAGCCGAAGTTCGAACGCGAGCCGCGGCCGGCCGGCGCTGATCAGCGTGAGCAGGCTCCGCGCGTCGGTGGTGATTTCGACTTCCAGCGCGATGTCGGCAGCTTCGAGAAGCCGCGCCGCGACAAGGTTGCGCCGCGCGGCGAGCCGGAAATCGGCATGGAGACCTATCGCATCGAAGTGGGCCACACGCATGGCGTCAAGCCGGCGAATATCGTCGGCGCCATTGCCAACGAGGCCGGGCTGGAAAGCCGCTATATCGGCCGCATCGACATCCACGACGACCACTCCGTCCTCGACCTGCCGGCCGACATGCCGCGCGAATTGCTGCAGCACTTGAAGAAGGTCTGGGTGTCCGGCCAGCAACTGCAGATGCGCAAGGTGGACGGCACCGAGGGTGGTGCGGCCAAGCCGTTCAAGCCGAAGTTCGGCGGCCCCCGCACCGGCGAACGCGACTTCGGCGGCCCGCGCAAGGGACCGAACAAGAGCTTCGACCGGCCGGCTGGCAAGCCGCCGCACAAGCCCAAAGGCCCGCGCAGCTTCTGATGCTTGAACACGAACCCCGGCCTCGGCCGGGGTTCTGCTTTGAGGCGCGACCGTTCGTCGGAAACTCGCCGGCAGGGGTTGGACTTCCGTAATTAAGCATTTAACCTATTAGTTAATTACTCAACGGAAGGAGTGGGCGACATGATCCTGCAACTGGGCTATCTGCTGTACCTGAGCATTTCCATCGCCATGACCATCTGGGTCGCGCGCACGCTGTCGCGCAACGGCGAGGTCTTCCTGGTGAAGTGCTTCGGACAGGACGAGCAACTGGCGCGCTCGACCAACCACCTGCTGGTGGTCGGTTTCTACCTGGTCAACATAGGCTTCATCGCCCTGCGCATGGATGGCTGGAACGAGCAGCGCGCCATGACCGCGATGATTCCCTACGTCTCGGCCAAGATCGGTCTTTCGGTGTTGGTGCTGGGCGTGATGCACTTCTTCAACATGGCGATGATCGCCCGCTATGGCCGCACCGTGGCCGGCTGGGCGCATGGCCAGCAGGTCGCGCAGGGAACGTTGCCGCCGCCGCTGCCGCCGCGCCCCTGATATTCTGCGTTTGCCGGCAGGCCGCCACCGCGCCTGCCGCAGCCGTTCGATATGAAAACGATGAGCACCGACAAGATCTTCGAAGCCCTTGCCTCCAGCCCGCGCCGGCAGATCCTGGCCTATCTGTCCGAGCAGGAGCTGGCGGCGGGCGATATCGCCGCCCGCTTCGCCATGAGCGCGCCGGCGGTCTCGCGGCACCTGTCCTTGCTGGAAAACGCCGGGCTGGTCATCGGCGAGCGCCGGGGCCAGTACGTGGTCTATCGGCTGGTGCCGGATAGCCTGGTCAACACCCTCACCCAGTTCGCCTTCGAGGTGTGCCCGGTGGGTGGCCCGTTGAAGCGCGAGGCGAGGCGGGCGAAGAAGGCCGCCAGCTAAGCGAGGTTGGGCGAGCATCGGGACGGGAAGGGTCGCCGTCGCCGATAATGGCGGCATGACCACTCGCCTCAACAAACACATCGCCGAAACCGGCTTCTGCTCCCGCCGCGAGGCCGATCGCCTGATCGGCGAGCGCCGCGTCACCGTCAATGGCATCGTCGCCGGCACCGGCGCGGTGGTCGGCGAGGGCGACCAGGTTCTGGTCGACGGCCAGCCGCTGCGGGCGCGCGAGGCCAAGAAGCCGGGCGCACGCCGTCACGTTTATATCGCCCTGAACAAGCCGGTCGGCATCACCTGCACCACCGAAAGCTCGGTCAAGGGCAACATCGTCGAGTTCGTCGGCCACGAGCAGCGCATCTTCCCGGTCGGGCGCCTGGACAAGGATTCGGAAGGGTTGATCCTGCTCACCAGCAATGGCGACATCGTCAACGAAATCCTGCGCGCGGAAAACCGCCACCAGAAGGAGTACCTGGTCGCGGTCAACCAGCCGGTGACCGACGAATTCCTGCGCGGCATGGCGCGTGGCGTGCGCATCCACAACGAAACCACGTTGCCGTGCAAGACCTCGCGTATCGCCAAGTTCGGTTTCCGGGTCATTCTGGAGCAAGGCTTGAACCGGCAGATCCGGCTGATGGCGGCCGCGTTCGGCTATCGCGTCACCCAGCTGCGCCGCGTGCGCATCGACAACATCAAGCTGGGCGCGCTCAAGCCCGGGCAATGGCGCAACCTCACCGACCAGGAACTGCGCGGCCTGCTTCCGCAGCGCCAGGACTTTTGAGCCGGCAATGGCCCGAACCGGGAGCCGGTTCGCATTCCGTGCGCTGACGCGCCGGCCCTGCGTTCGGCATACTCGGCCAATAAACGGGAAGGGCCCATGATCAAACCGGAAAAGCCCAAGGACGAAGCCAAGCGCCTGGAAGCGCTGCAACGTTACAAGGTCCTGGACACGCCACCGGAACGCGCCTTCGACGACCTGGTGCAGATCGCCACCACCTTGTGCGGCACCCAGATGGGCGCAGTCAGCCTGATCGATCGCGACCGCCAGTGGTTCAAGGCGCGCAAGGGCCTGGGCGCGAGCGAGACCCCGCGCGAATTCGCCTTTTGTGCGCACGCCATCCTGACCCCGGACCAGGTCTTCACCGTCGAAGACGCAGAGCAGGATGTGCGTTTCATCGGCAACCCCTACGTCACCGGCGACCCGCACCTGCGCTTCTACGCCGGCGCGCCCTTGCTGGGCAGTGAAGGCGAGGCGTTGGGCACGCTGTGCGTGTTCGACGACACCCCGGCGACCTTGACCGAGGAACAGCGCCAGGCGCTGGAGGCGTTGTCTCGCCAGGCCTCGCATTTGCTGGAGTTGCGCCGGGTCGCCTTCAACCTGGACAAGCAGCTGCGCGAACGCGATTGGTACGAGCAGCAGTTGGCGCAATATTCCGAATCGCTGGAAACGCTCAACGCCGATCTCGCCGAGCAGACCCGCACCGATGTGCTCACCGGCCTGCCCAATCGCCGTGCCTTCGCCGCCGCGCTGGCCGCCGAGACCGCGCGCGACCCGGATGCGGCGCAGGCGCTGTCGGTGGCGGTGATCGACATCGACCACTTCAAGACCATCAACGACCTGCACGGCCACGACCAGGGCGACCAAGTGCTGGTCGCGCTGGCGGCGTTGCTGCGGGCGCACAGTGCCGGCCGCGGCATGATCGCGCGCGTCGGCGGCGAGGAGTTCGTGATGCTGCTGCCCGGCACCGCGCTGGAGCCGGCACGCCTGCAATGCGAATTCCTGCGCCAGGAAATTGCGGTGTTGCCGATCAACCTGCCGGTCACCGTAAGCATCGGCGTGGCCCAGTTGCAGCCGGGCGAGCGTGCCGAACAGTGTTTGAAGCGCGCCGACCAGGCGCTGTACCTGGCAAAGCACCAGGGCCGCGATCGCGTGGCGGTGGCCGGCGCCGGCTGAGCGGCACCGGCGAGTATCAGTCCACGATGGCCTTGTTTTCCGCCGTGCCGAGCAGGTCGGCATGCTGGATGCGGCCACGCCGATGCTGCAGCAGCGGATGCAGGAAAACCGCACCGAGGATGATCGCCACGCCCAGGTAGAACTGCGGGGTCAATTCGCGCTGCTCGCCCAATAGCAGTGCCGCCAGCACGATCGCGTAGACCGGTTCCAGGTTGGTCACCAGCTGCACCGTGTAGGCGCTCAGTTTGCGCAGCGCTACCAGGGCAAGGGCAAACGGCAGCAGGGTGCAGGCCAGCGCCAGGAGCAGCAGCAAGGCCGTGTCGTGCAGGTCCGGAACGACCCAGTGCGCCGGCCCCAGCATCGGTGCCAGGAACGGCAGCAACGGCGCCAGCGCAGTCAACAGCAGTGTGCCGGCGCCGAGTTCGACCGCGGTGACGGTCAGGGGGTCGGCGTGGTCGACCAGGCGCTTGTTGAACGAGCCGAACAGCGCCACCAGCAACGCCGATGCCGCGCCCACCGCAACGCCCACGCGCATGTCGTGCGGCACGCCCCCAGCCACCAGCGCCACCCCCGGCAACACCGCCAGGCCGAACAGCAGCTCGCGCCACTGGAACGGCCGCCGCGCCACCCACGGTTCAATCACCGCAGTGAAGGCCGGCGCCATCGCGATGCAGGTCGCCGCCACCGATGCGTTGGCGAGCTTGATCGCGCCATAGAAGGTCAACCAATGCAGCGCGACCAGGGCGCCGACCCCGGCGTAAGCCAGCACCAGCCGCGGGCTGAGCGCGCGCAGGCCGCGCCACACCCGCGGCCACAGCAACAAGGCGGCGACCACGATCAGCATGCGCCACCACACCAGCGGCAGCGCCGGCAGGGTGATGAGCTTGCCGAGGATGGCGGTGACGCCCCAGAGCAGGACGCAGAAATGGATTTGCAGCAGTGCGTTGCGCATCGGTGGGCTCAGCGCGCCAGCTGCCGCAGCAGCGCCATGGCCGCCGCCGGATTTCGTTCCTTCGCCGCGCTGATGAAATACACATACACCTCGCGCGGCTTGCCCTTGGTCAGCGGCTTGGCCACGTGCGGAAGCTCGGCCACATCCTCGCCGCGGCGCCAGGCATGGATCCGCTTGGCCCACTGCGCCAGGGCCGGCGCGGTGTAGCCGTGGGTCAATCGGGCCTGGCTGCGCATCAACCGCGCATAGACGAAATCGGTGTGGAGATCGGCAAAGGAGGGGTGCTCCGGCGAATCGGTGAACACCATCGCTACGCCGTGCTGGCGCAGCAGTGCCACCAATTCGGCGTCAACGAAGTCCGGGTCTCGAATCTCCACCACATGCCGCAACGTGCGCCCTTGTGCCTGTTTCGGAAGCAGTCCCAGGAACGCGGCGAAATCGTCGCGGTCCATCTTCTTGCCGGCGGCGAATTGCCAGACCAGCGGGCCGAGCTTGGGCCCAAGTTCGACGATCCCTTCGAGGAAACGCTCGATCTGCGCCCCCGTGCCGGCCAGCTTGCGCGATTGGGTGATGCGCTTGGGCGCCTTGGCCGAGAAGACGAAGTGCGCCGGGGTTTCATCACGCCACTTGGCGTACGTCGCCGGCTTCTGCTCGCCGTAATAGGTGCCGTTGATCTCGATCGCGCTGACGTGGCGGCTGGCGTATTCCAGCTCGCGCCGCTGGACCAGGTCCTGCGGATAGAACATGCCGCCACGCCAGGGCGCGAACACCCAGCCGCCGATGCCGACATGGATGCCCGGCAACTCCGGCGTGGCGTTCTCGAAAAGCTCTGTCATCGGATCCTCCGGTCGCGCAGGCCGACAGTGTGCCAGCGTCGGCCGCAGGCATCACGCCTGGCGCCAAGGATCGTAGTCGCCGAACCACCACAGGTGGCCTTCCGGGTCGCGGCAGGCATATCCACGACCGCCATAGCCCTGGTCGGACAGTGCGATGACCACTTCGGCCCCGGCCGCCACCGCCTGGGCATGGTGGGCATCGGCGTCGGCCACCACCACGCAGGCGCTCTGGGTTTCGCGCCCGCCGACTTCGCCGGGCTGCACGATCAGCTTGCCCCACTCACTGATGCCGTCGACCGAGCCCAGCATCACCATGCCGTTGCCGAAACTCAGCTGCGCGTGCAGGACCATGCCGTCCTGCTCGTACACCGCGTGCCGCTCGAAGCCAAAGGCACGGCACAACCAGTCGATCGCGGCGTGGGCGTCGCGGTAGCGCAGGCAGGGAATGATCGTGGCACGGGTATCGGCGGCTGCGGACATGCGGGCGGCTTCCATCAGGCGGGCGAACGGCAAGGCTGGTCGCGGCCGCGTTACTATCGTGCGAAACCGTATCCGCGCCATGGCGCGGCGCTATCTGCAACCGGAGAAGACGCTTGAAAAAATGGGCATGGGGAGGCGCGATGCTGCTGGTATCGGTGGTGACGCAGGCACAGGCGCTGCCGGCGGGCCTGGAAGATTTCGATGCGCAGGTGGAGCGGGTGCGCCAGCAGTTCGACGTGCCGGGCATAGCCGTGGCCATCGTCAAGGATGGCGAGGTGGTGCTGGCGCGTGGCTACGGCGTGCGCGAGCAGGGCAAGCCTGGCCGCGTCGATGCGCAGACGCCGTTCGCCATCGCCTCCAACACCAAGGCCTTCACCGCCGCCTCGCTGTCGATCCTGGCCGACGAGGGCAAGCTGAAGCTGGATGACCGGGTGATCGATCACCTGCCGTGGTTCCGCATGTCCGATCCCTACGTGACCGGCGAGATGCGCATCCGCGATCTGCTCTCGCATCGCAGTGGACTCACCCTCGGCGCCGGCGACCTGCTGTATTGGCCGGCGACCACCTACGACAGCAAGGAGGTGGTTGCGCGCCTGGCCAAGGTGCCGCTGAAGGGCGGGTTCCGCGACCGCTATGCCTACGACAATATCCTCTACGCGGTGGCCCAGCAGGTCATCGAGCAGGTCTCGGGCCTGTCGTATGCCGACTTCTTGCAGCAGCGCATTTTCGACCCGGTCGGCATGCGCGGCACGCGTTTCAACGCCGATCATCTGCAGCCCGGCGACGCGCCGGCGGTGGGCCACGCCAAGTACGATTTCAGCGAGCTGCGCACGGTGGCGCCGCTGACCTGGGCGAACAATTCCGGCGCTGGCGGCATCTATGCCAGCGTGGACGATCTGGCCAAGTGGATGCGGGTGCAACTGGACGGCGGCCGCTTGTCGGATGGCAAGCCGCTTTTCAGCGAGCAGCGGCAGCGCGAGATGTGGTCGATGATTACGCCGCAGCCGATCCCCGAGCCGAGCGTGCCGGCATTGGCGGCGGCGCGGCCGGATTTTGCCGGTTACGGCGAGGGCTGGAGCTTGAGTTCGTATCGGGGCCAGCGCCTGGTCTGGCACACCGGCGGTTGGCCGGGCATGGTGTCGCGGTTGACACTGCTGCCGGCGCAGAAGCTGGGCGTAGTGGTGTTGACGAACCAGGAAGTGGGCGCGGCGTTCAACGCGATCACCATGCAGGTGCTCGATGCGTATCTGCGAGCGCCGGCGACGGATTGGACCGCGGCGTATGCGGCGGCGGTGGCCAAGGCGCAGGCCAATGCCGATACGAGTTGGGCCAAGCATGTGGCGGCGCGTGATGCGCGTTCGCGGCCGTCGTTGGCGTTGGCACGGTATGCGGGCACTTACGTGGATCCCTGGTATGGGCAGGTGGTGCTGACGCAGGAGGGGGGAAAGTTGCGTTTGCGCTTCAGCCGGACACCGCAGTTGCTGGGGACGCTGGAGCATTGGCAGCACGATACGTTCGTGGTGCGGTGGGATGATCGTTCGCTCAATGCGGATGCGTTCGTGAATTTCGCGCTGTCTGCGGATGGGGTGGTGCGGGAGGTGCGCATGGAGGCGGTGTCGCCGTTGACGGATTTCAGTTTTGATTTTCAGGATTTGGTTTTGAGGCCGGTGGAGCTTTAAGAGCGGGCTTTTCGGCCGTTTTGTCGGGCTGCGCGGCGTCCGGGGGCAGGCCGCTTTCGGGACACGCCGTGAACCCGCGCTCCGTTAGAGTTTCCGTGGCCGCCGGAATGACGCCGTCGCCACGGGCGGGGAAAGGACCAGCCGATGCGACATCCATGTCGCCGATTGTCCCGAAAACGGCCTGCCCCCGAACGCCCGATGGTTCGGCGCTGGGGGTGGGGGAGGGCAAGGGCAACAGCGTGAGCTGGGGCTGCGATAATTGGGGCCTGCTTTGAGGGTGTGCGCCATGTTTCGCTGGTTTGAGTCGCTGATCGATGTTTTTCCCAAGGCTGATTTCGCTACCCCGCCGCGTTCGGTCTGGCGTTTTTATCTGCACTATCTGCGGCCGGTGTGGCCGGTGCTGCTCGCCACATTGGTGGCGGGGTTGTTGCTGGCGCTGGTGGAGGTGGCGATGTTCGATTTCCTCGGGCGCATCGTCGATCTGCTGGCGGCGGGGCCGGGGCCGGGGTTCTTCGAGCGGCATGCGACGGTGTTGGGCTGGATGGCGGCGATCACGTTGTTGCTGCGGCCGTTGTTGGTGGCGCTGCACAATCTGCTGGTCAACCAGGCCATCGTGCCGGGGCTGAGCAATCGTTCGCGCTGGTTGATGCATAACTATGTGGTGCGGCAAAGCCTGTCGTTCTTCCAGAATGATTTCGCCGGCCGCATCGCCAATCGGGTCATGCAGACGGGGACGTCGCTGCGGGAGTCGGCGGTGCAGATGGTCGATGCGCTCTGGTACATCGTGGTCTATACCGGCAGTGCGCTGTGGTTGTTCGCGCGGGCCGATCCGATCCTGACGGTGCCATTGCTGGCCTGGTTGGTGGTGTATGTGGGGCTGATGGCCTGGTTCGTGCCGCGGATGAAGGAGCGGGCGTGGATCGCTTCGGATGCGCGCTCGAAGGCGATGGGGCGCATTGTCGATGGCTATACCAATATTTCGACGCTGAAGCTGTTTGCGCATGCCGGGCGCGAGCAAGGGTACGTGCGCGATGCGGTAGAGGAGCTGGCGGTGAAGCATCGTCGGCAGACGCGCATGACCACGGCGCTGGACACGTGGATCGCGATCGCCAACGGGTTCCTCATTGTCGGTACCTGCGCGCTGGCGCTGTGGCTGTGGCAGCGCGGGCAGGTGACGGTCGGGGCGATCACGCTGGCCACTGGCCTGGTGATCCGCATCCACAATATGTCCGGCTGGATCATGTGGACGGTCAACGGCATCTTCGAGGATATCGGCACGGTGCAGGACGGCATGCAGACGATCTCGCAACCGCTGACGGTGCAGGATGCAGCCGATGCGCGGCCGCTGCAGGTGAGTCGCGGCCAGGTGCATTTCGAGGACATCCATTTCCACTACGGCAAGCGTGGCGGTGTCATCGCCGGGCTCGACCTGGTGGTGCGGCCGGGCGAGAAGATCGGCCTGGTCGGACCTTCGGGTGCGGGTAAATCCACGCTGGTCAACGTGCTACTGCGCCTGTACGACCTGGAGCAGGGGCGCATCCTGATCGATGGGCAGGACATCGCGCACGTGACCCAGGAGAGCCTGCGCGGGCAGATCGGCGTGGTGACGCAGGACACTTCGCTGTTGCACCGTTCGATCCGCGACAACCTGCTATACGGGCGCCCCGATGCGACGGTGGCGCAGATGCAGGCGGCGGTGGCGCGGGCGCGCGCCGATGCTTTCATCGAGACGCTGGTGGATGGCGAGGGCCGGCGCGGTTACGACGCGCATGTCGGCGAGCGTGGGGTGAAGTTGTCCGGTGGCCAGCGCCAGCGCATCGCTATCGCGCGCGTGTTGTTGAAGGATGCGCCGATCCTGGTGCTGGACGAGGCAACCTCCGCGCTGGATTCGGAGGTGGAAGCGGCTATCCAGGACAGCCTGGACGATTTGATGACCGGCAAGACCGTAATCGCGATTGCACACCGGCTTTCGACCATCGCGCGGATGGACCGGCTGGTGGTGATGGACCAGGGCGCAATCGTGGAGACCGGCACGCACGCCGAACTGGTGGCGCGCGGTGGCCTGTACGCGCGGCTGTGGGCACGGCAGACCGGTGGGTTCGTGGCGGCCGACGCGTAACCCGACGCGCTTCAGCCGTCCACGGGCACCGGCGCGGCAGTGCGCCGGCGCGTCGCCAGCGCCGCACCGGCAGAGGCGACCATGATGCAGACGATCGCCAGCCACTGGCGCTGGCTCAGTGCTTCGGACAACAACAGCCAACCGGCCAAGGCCGCGACCGCCGGCTCCAGGCTCAGCAGGATGCCGAAGGTCTGCCGCGGCAGGTGCCGCAGCGCGTAGATTTCCAGCGAATAGGGAATAGCGCTGGACAACAATGCCACCCCGGCGGCGAAGGCCAACAGCGCGGGCGTGGCGAACACCGCGCCGACCTGGGTAACGCCGAACGGCAACGCCACCAACGTCGCTACCACCAGGCCGAGCGGCACGGTGGCGCGGCCGGCGGCCTGGCCGGCGCGCTGGCCGATCACGATATACAGCGCCCAGCACAAGGCAGCGACCAAGGCCCAGGCAACGCCCTGCACATCCAGCGAGGCTTCGAGGCTGCCGCGCGGCACCAGCAACGACAACCCGGCGACGGCGAAGACGATCCAGACGAAATCCAGGGCGCGGCGCGAAGACAACAGCGCCACCGCCAACGGTCCGGTGAATTCAATTGCAACCGCGATGCCGAAGGGGATCGTGCGCAGCGCCAGGTAGAACGACAGGTTCATCGCGCCCAGCACCACGCCGTAGCCGACGATGAGCCCGAGCGCACGCGGTGCCGGCCAGTCGCGCCAGGGCCGCTGCACTGCAAGCATCAGCAACGCCGCAAAGCCGACCCGCAGCAGTGTGGTAGCCGGTGCGCCGATGACCGGGAACAAATGCTTGGCCAGCGAAGTGCCGAAGCACAACGAGACGATGGAGCCGAGGACGGCAAGGATCGGCAGGGCAGTGCGGTGCGCAGGGGACATGGTTCGGTGCAACGGGCAACGACGATCGCGCATCATGCCACGCGGCCGCTGCTTGCCTGCCGCGGGCCGCTAGCGAACTGCGGCCGCGCGGGTGCGCACCGCGCTCGGCGGCACGCCGACGATACGTTTGAAGGCGCGGCTGAAGGAAGCTTCCGAGTCGTAGCCCAGGCGCCCGGCCGCTACGGTGACGCGCATGCCGTCCTGCTCGATCCAGCGCCTGGCCTGGAACATCTTCACCTTGGCGACATAGCGCGCCGGGCTTTCGCCCACGGTGCGGGTGAAGGATTCGGCGAAGCGCGAGCGCGAGGCGCCCATGAGCTCGGCCAGCTCCGGCACGTTCCAGTCGCGCTCGGGCGCGGCATGGATCGCGGCGATCACCTTGCCGATCTTCGGGCAGTGGACCGCGGCGATCCAACCGCTGGAGTCGCTGCAAGCACACTCCACCCAGGCGCGGATGATGCTCGCCGCCAGGACGTCGGCCAGGCGGGCGAGGATGCCGCAGGCGCCGATGCGGTCCAGCGCCGCCTCGCGCTCCATCGCCTCCAGCAGCGCCGGCACCGCTGGGTCGCGCTTGACCAGGTCGCCGGCCAGCATGCGCTCCGGCATCAGCGCCAGCAGCGGGTGCAGCGGATCGAGGTTGAAACGCATGGCGCCGCAGAACAGCACGTCGGCCGGCGCGGCGAGATCCGTCGCGACCTCGGCGCTGGCATCGGCATCGACCAGATACATCTGGTCGGAGACCGGCGTCCGCTGGCAACGCTGCAACGTTATCGGCGCCACGTCCGGGCGGCTCGCCAGGACGTGCGCGCTGCCGCGCGGCAACAGCACCGCATCGCCGGCGTGCAGTTGCAGCCAGGGTTGCTCGCCGCATCGCAACCAGGCACCCCCTCGGGCGACGAAATGGAAGCGCGCTTCGGCCTGGGCCGGGTAATCGATCGCCCAGGGCGCCTGCAATTGGCAGCGGCCATACTCCACCCCGTCCAGGCGCAGGCCGAGCAGGACCTGGGTGAGCATGTCGGGGGCGCCGGCCGCGGCGCCGGGCTGGGAGGATTGGACAAGCATTGAGGGGGTTCCGGCATGGAAACGCCTGAATGATACGCCTACTCTGCCGTACCCAACCCGTGAACCCTTTCCGATGTCTTCCGAGCTTTATTCCGATACGCCGGCGTCGGCAGTCGTCGACGACGTCGCCCAGGCCCGTTGGCCGGCGGTGTTTTCCCTCACCCTGGGCGTGTTCGGCCTGGTCACCGCGGAATTCCTCCCCGCCAGCCTGCTCACGGCGATGGCCAGCGACCTCAGGGTCAGCGAGGGCGCAGCCGGGCAAAGCGTCACTGCCACCGCCCTGGTTGCTGCGGTCGCCGCGCCGGCATTGCCATTGCTGCTGCGCCAGCTCGACCGGCGCTACGTGATGTTCGCTTTTACCGTATTGCTGTTGTTGTCCAACGCCCTGGCCGTGCTCGCGCGCGACTTGCCGACCTTGCTGGTAGCCCGGGTGCTGCTTGGCGTCGCCCTGGGCGGCTTCTGGGCGATGGCCGCGCCGCTGGCGATGCGGTTGGTGCCGCAAGCGCTGTTTCCGCGCGCAATGTCGTTGATCCTCACCGGCGTCTCGGTCGCCACCGTGTGTGCCGCCCCTGTCGGTGCCTGGATGGGGGCGACCTGGGGCTGGCGCAGCGCATTCTTCGCGGCCGGCGCCATCGCCCTGGTCACGCTGGTAGCCCAACTCGCCACCTTGCCGCCGCTGCGACCACGCGCCAGCGCCGACCTGCGCGTGCTTGGCGCTCTACTGCGGCGGGCCCCGATTCGCGTCGTGCTGCTGGCGGTGCTGTTGGTGATCTCCGGCCACTTTGCTGGCTTCACCTATGTGCGTCCGTTGATGGAGAACATCACCCATCTGTCGGTAGCGGCCGTGTCCGGGGTGCTGCTGGCCTATGGCATCGGCGGCTTCTTCGGCAACTTGTTCGGCGGTTGGTTGGCGGGCCGTAGCGAACGCCTGGCGATCGTCTTCGGCGGTACGACCATCGCGTTGCTGGCTGCGGCGTTGCTCGCGCGCGGTGACTCGCCGGCGGTAGCGGCGGTGGCGATCACGCTGTGGGGCTTCGCGTTCGGCGCGTTCCCGGTCGGTTTCCAGATCTGGATCGTGCGCGCTGCGCCGGACCAGGCCGAAGAAGCCAGCGGCCTGCTGGTGGCCGCTTTCCAGATCGCGATTGCCAGCGGCGCCATCGGCGGCGGTCTGCTGGTCGATCATTTCGGCGCCTTCGGCGGGCCGATGTTCGCCGTGGTGGCAATGACCCTGGGCGCATTGCTGGCCTGGCGCCGCGGCCCGCGCGACAGCGGTTCCCAGACCCAAACCGGAGGTGTGCTGTGAGCCTTTCCAACGCTAACGAAGTGCCGCACGTCAATCGCCGCATCGTGCTGGCCGCGTATCCAAGCGGCGTGCCGGTGGCCACGGATTTCCGCATCGAGCAAGTGCCCGTGCCCGAACTGGCGCAGGGCCAGGTGCTGCTGCGCACACAATTCCTCTCGCTCGATCCCTACATGCGCAACCTGATGGACCCCGTAGGCCCCGGCTACGCGCCACCGGTTCCGCTCGGCGGCACGATGGTGGGTGGCACTGTCAGCCGCATCGTCGACTCGCGCCATCCCACGCTGCGGGTCGGCCAGCGCGTACTCGCGCAAACCGGTTGGCAGGACTACGGCGTTTCCGATGGCAGCGACCTGCAACCGATCGATACCCTGGCGCGGCCCTCGCTGGCACTTGGGGCGCTCGGCATGCCGGGCTTCACCGCCTACGTCGGCCTGCTCGATATCGGGCAGCCGCGCGCCGGTGAAACGGTCGTGGTGGCTGCCGCTACTGGCGCTGTCGGTGCGATGGTCGGCCAGATCGCCCGGCTGCGCGGCGCTCGCGTCATCGGTATCGCTGGCGGTGCCGACAAGTGCCGGCATGCCGTCGATACGTTGCGATTCGATGCATGCCTGGACCGCCGCGAACCCGATCTCGCCGCGCGGCTGGCCGAAGCCTGTCCCGAGGGTATCGACGTCTATTTCGAAAACGTGGGCGGCGATGTGCTGGCTGCGGTGCTGCCGCTGCTCAATGTCGGCGCGCGCATCCCGCTATGCGGATTTATCTCGCACTACAACGAGGCAGAGTCGGCACACGGACCGGACCGGACGCCGCAACTGCTCGCCGCTGTGCTGCAAAAGCGCGTGCGTCTGCAGGGCTTCATTATCCTCGACCACTACGCCACCCGCCACGCCGATTTCCTGCGCGACATGAGCGCCTGGATCGAAGCCGGCGACATCGTGCCGACCGAGGATGTCGTGCAGGGTCTGGAGCAGGCGCCGGCGGCGTTGGCGGGGCTGCTGCAGGGGCGGAACCAGGGGAAGGTGGTGGTGCAGGTGGAATGAAGCTTGCGGCTAGTGAACTGAAGTACCTGTCCATTCGGCGGAGGCCAAGGG
>DATCVI010000008.1:0-39390 GCA_036566925.1 Stenotrophomonas sp. | reverse complement strand
ACCACTCCAACCAGAACGCGGTCTCGAAGAAGCTCTCGTCGAAACAGTCGGAGATCCGCTTGCCCAGCAGCTCGGTTTCAGCGGCAGCCAACAGCTGCACAAGCCCTTCGCGGTAATGCTCGGCCAATGCATTGGAACGGTCGACCGCGCCATGGCGGCCACTGTCCAACAGGCGCACATGGGCCAACTGCCGGCCACCGGCGGCGAGCGCGCTTTCCTCGTTCACCGATATGTGCGGGTTGCTCACCGAGGGGATCGAGCCCATCAGGTCGAAGGTGCATGCGTATTGGCCGGCGAAGATGCGGTTGCCGTACATGCGGTAGCCGCTCGCGGCGCTGCCATCGGCTGCCAGGGCGCCGCCAAAGCCCGGCGCCGCCTCGAAGATGACGATGTCCTGCCCGCGCACCGCGGCATCGCGTATCAGGAACGCCGCGCCGGCCAGCGAGGCGATGCCGCTGCCCACGAAGTAATGCTTGCTCATCCGCCAAGTCCATTCGGGGCCCGAGAGTGCCGGCTGCCCGCCCCAGGGGCACGCCGGCGTTCGAGGGTACGACCAGCCAACGCTAGCGGCGCGTGAAGCTGCCGGCTCAGGTATTCCAGGCGGAAATGCGCAGTTGCAGCCGCCCTTTCACGCCCGGCCGCGTGGCGACGCGCACGCCGTCGACCAGGCTGGTGCTTTCGAACGGGATATCGATATCCACACGACGCTGGCGCATCTGCTCTGCAGACACATCCACGTCCTGGGTCGGGCTGGCGACGCCGCTGTCCTGCCAGGCAAAGCGCACCTTCCAGGCACTGCCCGCCCGCAGCGGCGGCACCATCGACAGCACGATGGAATTGCGGAACAGATAACCGCCCTCGTAATGCTGGTTGATCCACAGCTTGCGCTCGATCTCGTAGTCCGGCACGCGGATGCCAAGCGTCACGCCGTAGGACAGCGAGCGGTCGCTGTTGTCCACCTTGGCCGCGTTGGAGAGGAAGATTGACGACAGGTAATGCGGCACTTCCTTCTTCCAGGTCGCATGGCGGATGCAGGCAACCGAATCCTCCTCGGCCACCCGCCGGGTGAGGTACCAGAGCTTGCCGCGCGGCGAGGCCAGCATCTCGACCTGGTAGAGGGCATCGATCTCGTGTCCGGCAGCGCGCGCCTGCTCGACCTTTTCCGGCAGGCGGATCTCATCCAGCTGCAGCCATACATCCACGCGCACATCGCCAAACAGGAAACGCGCCAGGTTCTGGAAGGCCTCCTCGCTATTGACGATGCCGTAGAAGCCCGAATGCGAGCGATAGGCGAAGGCCTTGGCGCAATAATCGCCAAGACTGCCATCGGCATTGACGCCTTGCAGCGTGGCATTCTCGATCTTGACCAGCCCATCGCTGCCATTGCCAACGAAAGTACGCGAGAGCCCCGCTGCGGCATCGTAGTCGGCGCGATTGGTGGCGACCATGCAGAACACCTTGCGCGAAGGAAAGCGCGACTCGGGCAGCAGGTCGACCCGGCCTTCGTTCTGCCTGGCCAGCTCGACCAGGTCCAGGTACTGAGGCATGCGCTTGTCGCGGTCGAAATTGTCGATATCGAAGGCGCTGAGCCACGACGGCACGTTGTTGCCGATCGCGTCGATGCCATTGTGCGGCGTGGCATAAGTGAAGAGCTTATCGACGCAATCCTTCATTCCCGCCGGGTCCAGGGCCGGGTTTTGCAGGAACGCACGGCTGACCAGCCCGCCCATCGAATGTGCGACCAAGTAGCAGCGAAACTTATCCTGGGTGACCTGGTTGGCCGGATTGGCGCAGATCAGTTCGCGCACACGCGCCACCAACTGCGAAAGCCGCTTGGCCGAATCCTCGATGCTGGGCGTCTTGCCGCCACCGAACAACGAAGAGGCCGGATCGTAATAGCGATGGATCACCACCGAGCGCGAACCAAGCTGGTTGCCGGTCGGCTGGCCCTCGGTGTTGGACTCCCAACCCGGATCGAGAATGTCCTGCCCATCCTCGTACACATCGCTGTACTCGAACTCCGACATTAACCGCACCACCGGCGACTCGAACACATACTTGCGCGGCGCCCGCTCGCGCTCGGCCACCGCGCGATACACCGTGGAGCCCAGGTTGAATCCACAGAACGGATCGGCGCTGGTCTGGTCCATCTCGCCGCGCGTCATCGCATAACCGCGCACATAAATGATGGGATAGAACGGCGGCGTCCACGGGGTCTTCTTGTCGGCCTTGGCCATGGCGGCATGCTCCTGAGGGGGTGAGCGATCGCGGGAACGCTAGGAGACAACGGCGGGCCAAGCCCGCACAGGCCAGAGTGTGCCGCCGCCCAGGCGCAGGAGAAGAGACAGAAGTCGCGATTGCGGGCAAAACACCGCAGCGAACGGACAGATGACGGTCGGGGCTGAAGCCCCTCCTACAAGAGCCCCCCTTCTGTTAAGGGGGGCGCGGCGAAGCCGCCGACGATCTCGCGGACCGCGCGAGGGTTTACCCCTCGCGCAACCAGCGCGCGATCGTCGGCGCGAAATAGGTGAGCACACCATCCGCCCCCGCGCGCTTGAACGCCATCATCGCTTCCAGCACGCACTTACGCTCGTCCAGCCAGCCATTGGCGGCGGCGGCCTTAATCATCGCGTACTCGCCGCTCACCTGGTAAGCGAAGGTCGGCACGCGGAATTCTTCCTTCACCCGCCGCACGATGTCCAGATACGGCATGCCCGGCTTGACCATCACCATGTCCGCGCCTTCTTCAAGGTCCAGCGCGATCTCCCGCAGCGCCTCGTCGCCGTTGGCCGGGTCCATCTGGTAGGTCTTCTTGTCGGCCTTGCCGAGGTTGCCGGCACTGCCGACGGCGTCGCGGAACGGCCCGTAAAAGGCCGAGGCGTACTTGGCCGAATACGCCATGATGCGGACGTTGACGTGCTCCTGCGCATCCAGGGCACGGCGAATCGCGCCGATCCGGCCGTCCATCATGTCCGAAGGCGAAATGATGTCGGCGCCGGCTTCGGCATGCGACAACGACTGCTTGACCAGCGCTTCGACGGTGATGTCGTTGAGCACATAGCCGCCGGCATCGATGATGCCGTCCTGGCCGTGGGTGGTGTACGGGTCCAGGGCCACGTCGGTCATCACCCCGAGCTCGGGGAAGCGCGCCTTGACCGCGCGGATGGCGCGTTGAGCCAGGCCCTCCGGGTTCCAGGCCTCGGCCGCGTCCAGGCTCTTGCCGGACGGATCGATCACCGGGAACAGATCCAGTGCCGGGATCCCGAGCTCAAGCGCTTCTTCGGCCACCTTCAATAGCTCGTCGATCGACAAGCGCTCCACGCCCGGCATCGAGGCCACGGCGGTGCGTCCCGGCAGCTCGTGCACGAACACCGGGTAGATGAGGTCGTCGGTAGTCAGCGTGTGCTCGCGCATCAGCCGGCGCGAGAACTCGTCGCGGCGCATGCGACGGGGACGATAGTGGGGGTGCACCAAGGGAGGCTCCTTTGGAACAGGCCGGCCGGAAAGCGGCGGCAGGGCAACGGAAAGGAGCGGCCATTCTACGCCCGGCCCCCTGGCTGCCCACGCGACATCCCGTCGCAGCGTCGAGACGCTGCGATCCGCCCGCCACTACGCCGATATCAGATGACGCCGCCGCCCAGGCTCAGGCGCAGCACGCCGACCACGATCACTACCACATTGAGCAGCAGCCCCGCCTTGGCGCGGCCGCGGTTTGCCGGCGCGGTGAAAAGAATGCCGATCGCGGCGATGATCGCCCCGACCGCGGCGAACGGAATCACGAACCAGTTGCCCCACCCCAACAAGGGAATGAAGGCCACCACCATCCACAAGATCGCCACGATGCCCCACAGCAGGCTTATCAGTCCCATCGGTCCTTTCCTTTCCCATCCTGTCCAGGCGGCACGATAGCGCGCCGCGCAGCCAATGGCACGATGCAGTGAAAGCCACCGCCCTGGCCTTGCCTTGTTTCTCACGGTGCCGGCCGCAAGCTGCAGGCGCGGCGCAAGTCCGGCACGATTCAGTGCCGCGGCCGGATGATCCGCCCAACAGACGAGGAACACGCCATGAAGATGCCGCTCACCGCTGCCTGCCTCGCACTCGCGCTGGCCGGCTGTGCCAGCTCCTCCCGGGTAATGATGGGCAGCGCCCGCCCGCCGGTCGATCCGGCAATCGTGCAGATCTATTCGACCGCGCCAGCCGGTGCGATCGAGATCGCCCAGATCGAAACCACCAGCGCGGTCGGCTTCGGCACCCAGGGCCAGACCGATTCGGCCGTGCTGCGGCTCAAGCAGGAAGCCGCCAAGCTCGGCGCCAACGGCGTAGTCGTAGTGGGCGTCGGCTCGCAGGGCTCGGCCGGCGGGGTATCGGTCGGCGCCGGCAGCTGGGGGTCCAGCGTGGCAGGCGGCGTTGGCATCGGCATCCCGACCACGCAGAAACATGCCGCCGGCGTCGCCATCTGGGTGCCGCCGGGCACCCCGACGCAACCGCAAACGATGCCGGCGCCGACACCGGCGCGCTAAACGATTCACCCATCGGGCGCCGCCATCGCGGCGCCCGATTCGTTTCAGCCCTTCTTCTTGGCGGCCGGCTTGCCCAGCTGCGAGGGAATGAACTGCTCCTCCACTGCCTTGGCCAGTTGGTCCGGCGGCAACAGGCCCTGGTCCAGGAGGAAGTTGTTGAACTTCAGGCGATCGAACTTCGGCCCCAGGGCCAGCTCGGTGCGCATGCGCAGTTCGAGAATGCGGCTGTAGCCATAGAAGTAGCTGCCGGCCTGGCCCGGTGCACGCACCATGTAGCGGTCCAGTTCCTGCCGCGCCATCGCCGGCGACAGGCCGACGTCGTTCTCCAGCACCAGGCGCGCACGCTCACGGTCGATCAGGCCGAGGTTGAGCATCGGGTCGAGGATCGCGCGCGCGGCGCGCAGCAGGCGGAACTGCAGGGCGATCAGCTGCCCGTCCAGCGGTTCGTACGGCACCATCTCGGCCTCGGCGTACAGCGCCCAGCCTTCGACGTTGACCGAGTTGAAGGCGAACATGCTCCGCGCCAGCGAGATCCCCCGCTCGACCATGGCGGTGAACTGCAGCTCATGGCCCGGACGGCCTTCGTGCGCGCTCAAGGTCCAGGCCGCCGAACCGAAGTTGAAGTCGTCGTACTGCTCCTTCTTGCCGCCGGCCGCCGGGTTGCCCAGTGGCAGCACGAACTGGCCCTGCTGGCCGGTATTTCCGACCAGCGGCGCGGGCAGGAAATGCGGCGCCGGCTGCGCGGCGCTTTCCGCCGGCGAGCCGAGGCGCATCTGCATCGGCCGCTGCGGCACATCGACAATGCCCTGCTTGCGAATGATCGGATCGATCTGGTCGATCACGCCGCGGTAGTAAGGTTCGAGCTGGTCGTCTGCGATCTTGTTGCCCTTCAGCGCGCGGATGACGTCGGTGTAGTCGCCGCCCTCGGGCAGGCCCTTGGCCTTGGCCACCAGCGGTGCCAGCTGGCGCATCGCCGCGCGGGTTTCCATGAACTCGACCTGGGCGCGCTGGATCAGTGCCTGCGGCTCGATGCCGATGCCAACCTGCTTGAGCTGGAAGGCATACAACGCCGGCGGCAAGCGGGTGTCTTCGCGCGCTTTCGGCAGCACCTGCGTGCGCGTCCAGTCGGCATAGGCCTGCAACTGCGTGGCAGTGGCCTTGAGCGCTTCGTCGGCACCTTCGATCTTGTACTTGCCGAACAGGTCCTTGATGCCCTGGATGTAGGTATCGACGTTGGCCAGTGCCTGCTCGACCTCGCGCCGGGTCGGCTGCAGCAACGCCGGGTTGCTCAGGCGTTCGCTATAGCGGGCCTTGGCCAGGTCGGTCATCGGCGTGCTGCCGGGAGCCAGGCCGACGTAGGCCTTCAGCCGGCCCAGTGCGGCGGCGCGGCGTTGCGGCGGGGTCTGGTCGGAAAGCAGGTTGTTGATGCCGCCGAACACGGTCTGCGGCACATCGGTCCACGGCAGCAGGTAGCGCTCGTTGAGTTCGCTGCCCTCCACTTCCTGGTCGATGGCGGCAATGAGGATGGCCAGGTCCTGGCGGACATTGGCGTCCTTCTCCACCCCCAGCTTGGCTTGCAGTTCGGTGCGGGCCTTGCCCAGCGCGGCGCGATAGCGCGTGGCGAGGTCCGGGCCGAGGTCGGCCACCTTCTCGTCGTAGCCCGGCACGCCGAAGAAGCTCACCAGTTCCGGCTGGAACGGGCCCTGCGCGTTGAGCAGGATCTGCGCGAACTCGTTGCTGCGGCTCACCCAGGCCGGAACGGCCGGGGTACTGGCGGCCGGCTTGGCGGGAGCAGCGGCAACCGCCGGCAGGGGTGCGACGAGCGCCAGGCAGATGGCGAGGGCGAGTGGCTTCATTGAGTGGCTCCAGGACGGGTTCAGCTGCACGCTACCGATGCCCCGGCTGGACCGCAATCGGCCCGAAGTCATGGTTACCCCTTGCACCGCCCCCGAAGCGGCGGGCCAAGGACACTCGCCAACCGCTTACTTCAGGCAACGCGCAATGAAAGCCTCGGCGGTCTTGTAGCGGTGCAGCGCGTTGCTACCGGATAGACCATGCTTGGCGCCTGGGTAGGTCATCAGTTCGAACGGCGTGCCGCGCTTCTGCAACTCGCTCATCAGCGAGGTCGAATTGGAGAACAGCACGTTGTCGTCGGCCATGCCGTGGATCAGCAGCAGCTTGGCCTTCAGCCCATCGAGGTGGCTTGCGATGCGGGCTTCGCGATAGCCCTCGACATTGGCCGCAGGCAAGTTCATGTAGCGCTCGGTGTAGTGGGTGTCGTACAGCGCCCAATCGGTCACCGGCGCACCGGCCACGCCGCAGGCATAGGCCTCGCTGTGCTTGGCCAGCAGCATCAGGGTCATGTAGCCGCCGTTGGACCAACCCTGCACGCCGATGCGCGCGCCATCGACCCAGGATTGCGACTTCAGCCAGGCCACGCCGCGCAGCTGGTCGTCCACCTCGACCGTGCCCTGCTTGCCGTACAAGGCGCCGCCGAAATCGCGACCACGCCGCGGCGTGCCGCGATTGTCGAGCGAGAACACCACATAGCCCTGCTGGGCCAGGTACTGGTTGAACAAGGCATCGCCCTTGGCGGCCCAGGCATCGGTGACAGTCTGCGCGGCGGGACCGCCATAGACCTGCACCATGACCGGGTAGCGCCGCTTCGGGTCGAAGCCGGCCGGCTTGATCAGGCTGTAGTGCAGCGTCGTGCGGCCATCGGCCGCCATCAGCGTGCCGAACTCCACCGGGCGCTGGGCATCGCGGTACTTGGCGTAAGGGTGCTGCGGATCGGCCAGTTCGTTCTTCAACAAAGTGGCGAGCTTGTCGCCGTTGGCCTTGAACAGCTCGATCTGCGGTGGCGTGCCGGTATTGGACCAGCTATCGACGTAGACGCTGGCATTGCGCGCGAAACTCACCGCGTGGGTGCCGTTGGCCTTGGACAGGCGCTCTACCGCGCCGCCAGCAAGCGCCACTGCGTAGACATTCTTCTGCAGCGGCGAATCCTTGGTCGCGGCGAAATAGACCCGGCCGGCGGCTTCGTCCACCGCGAGCACCTCGTCGACGATCCAGTCGCCGGCGGTCAACGGCGTCATCGTCGCGCCGTCCTCCGAGGCCAGGTACAGATGCTCGTAGCCGCTGCGCTCGGACGCCCACAGGAAGCGGCCGTCCTTGAGGAAGCGCAGGTCGTTGTGCAGCGGCACCCAGGTCGCGCTGGTCTCGGTGGCCAGCACGCGTTGCTTACCGGTGGCCAGGGTGCTCTCGACCAGTTCGAGCCGCTTCTGGTCGCGCGACTGGCGTTGGAACGTCAGGCGCTGCGGGTCGCGCCAATCGACGCGGGCCAGGTAGATGTCTTGCTCCTTGCCGAGGTCGATCCAGCGCGGCTTGGCGCCGGCCTTTGGCGCCAGCGTGGCCAGTTGCACGCGGGCATTGGGCTGGCCGGCCTGCGGGTAGCGCTGCGCCACCACGTCGGTGTGGTCGGCATAGACCTCATAGCGTTTCTGCACCGGCACCGGGGTTTCGTCGATGCGGATGAAGGCGATGGCCGAATCGTCCGGCGCCCACCAGTAGCCGGTGTGGCGGTCCATTTCCTCGTCGGCGACGAATTCGGCCACGCCGTTGCCGATGGTCTCGCTGCCATCGGCGGTGAGCTGGACCTGCTTGCCGCTGGCCAGGTCGATCACCCATAGGTTGCGTTCGCGCACGAAGCTGACGAAGCCGCCCTTGGGCGAGATCTTCGGGTCGGTGGCGAAGCCCTCGCCGTGGGTCAGCTGCCGCACTGCCGCGCCGCCCTGCTTGGTCAGGTCGTACAGATACAACTCGCCCCCCAGCGGGAACAGCAACGCGTGCGCGTCCGGCGCCCACTGGTAGTCGACGATGCCGCTGAAAGCGGCGATACGCTGGCGTTCGCGCCGCGCCTTTTCCTCATCACTGAGTTGCTCGCCGCCGGGCAGCACCACCTTCGAGTCCACCAGCAGGCGGGTCTGGCCGCTGGCAATGTCGTATTCCCACAGGTCCAGCTGGTTGCGGTCGGTGTCCTTGCCGCGCAGGAAGGTGACGCGCGAACCATCCGGCGCTACCTGCGGCTTCATCAGCGTCGGCCCGGACAGCGGCAACGCGCCGGTGATGGCTTCCAGGGTGAGCTTCTCGGCGTGGACGGGCGTGGCGGTAGCGAGCATGAGGGCGAGCGAGGCGAGCAGATGGCGCATGGATGGGCGTTCTCGAATTGCAGGTGCTGTAACGGCTTCTGTAGGAGCGTCGGGAAGTCGGCTATTTCTTGCCGAACAGGTGCTTGCGCTCTTCCTCGCTGAGCGGCTTGCCGGCATTCGGGTTGACCTGCTGCTTGAGCGCATAGGCGCGCGCAGTGGCCGGACGCGCGGCGATGGCGGCATGCCAGCGGCGGATGTTCGGATACGGCGCCAGGTCCAGCGGCGCGGCGTCGTAGGGGTTGATCCACGGGTAGATCGCCATGTCGGCGATGCTGTAGTCGGCCCCGGCGACGAACTCGCGCCCGTCCAGCTGCTTGTCGAGCACGCCAAGCAGGCGCTGCACCTCGTGGGTGTAGCGGTCGATGGCATAGGGCAACTTCTCCGGCGCATAGACATTGAAATGACCGTACTGGCCGGTCATCGGGCCCAGACCGGCCATCTGCCACATCAGCCACTGGTTGATCGCGATCTTCTGGCGTACGTCGCCCTCGAAGAAGCGGCCGGTCTTGTTGGCCAGGTACAGCAGGATCGTGCCGGACTCGAACACGCTCAGCGGCGCGCCGCCATCAACCGGCGCGTGGTCGACAATCGCCGGCATCTTGTTGTTCGGCGAGATCGCCAGGAAGTCGGGCTTGAACTGGTCGCCGGCACCGATGTTCACCGGTTTGATCGCGTATTCCAGCCCGGCCTCTTCCAGGAACAGGGTGATCTTGTGACCGTTCGGCGTAGGCCAGTAATACAGGTCGATCATGACGCGCTCTCCGGGGGTGGGGCCGCAGTGTAGCGCCGGCTCCGGCTTGGCAGGGCCGCCTGCGGGCCGTTACCCTGCCCGGCCCCGCCACGGACTGTTCCAGTCATGACGAATCTTTCCCGCCCCAACGGCCCGGCCCGCCTGAGCCCCATCGCCGGGCTGATCTTCGCCTCGCGCTGGCTGCAGCTGCCGCTCTACCTGGGCCTGATCCTGGCCCAGGGCGTGTACGTGTTCCTGTTCGGCAAGGAGCTGTGGCACCTGATCCACGAAGCGCCCAGCCTGGGCGAGCAGCAGATCATGCTGATCGTGCTGGGGCTGATCGACGTGGTGATGATCTCCAACCTGCTGGTCATGGTGATCGTCGGCGGCTACGAGACCTTCGTCTCGCGGCTGGGCCTGGAAGGCCACCCGGACCAGCCGGAGTGGCTCAGCCACGTCAACGCCTCGGTGCTCAAGGTCAAGCTGGCGATGGCGATCATCGGTATCTCCTCGATCCACCTGCTCAAGACCTTCATTGCCGCCGGCGCCCTCGGCGGGATGCCCCTGTGCGCGGCCGACAAGCTCAACGTGGCCGCCTCGCAGATCGGCGAAGCCAGCTGCACCGCGCTGACCGCCCAGGGCGTGATGTGGCAGACGATCATCCACTGCGTGTTCATCCTCTCGGCGATCGGCATCGCCTGGACCGACCGCCTGATGTCGGCCGCCGGAAATTCGACGCCTGCCAGCGGCCACTAGCCCGCGGGCCGTGCCCGGGGTCACAGAAGGCACCGGGCTGGCGTGGCGGTTCCTTGCCCGCAGGGAGGCGGTCAATGCTAGATTGCGAGCCTGGCCGTCCGTCTTCGGGAGGGAAGGTGGCGGCCCCGCAACATTCACCAGAATTCGGGGTCAAGGGGGAAACATGTTGGATGTGATTTCGCGCCGCAAGGTACGCCTGGTCGTGCCGATGTTGATGCTGGTGGCCCTGGCCGCCTGTTCGAAGAAGGAAGAGGCGCAGCCTGCTGCCGCTACCCCGGCGCCCGCCGCAGGCGGTAACGCTGCCGCGCCGGCAGCCGCCACTACGCCGCCGCCGGCGACGCCCGCCGCCACGCCGGATACCGCGGTCTCGGCCGAGGTCCAGGCGATGTCGGTCGAGCAGCTGCGCGAAGCGGCCTCGCTGGCACTGCGCGAAAACCGCATGTACGCGCCGGCCGGCAACAACGCGTTCGAGTACTACCTGGCCCTGCGCGACAAGCAGCCGCAGGACGCTACGGTGAAGAGCGCGCTGACCGACCTGACCCCGTATGCGCTGATCGCCGCCGAGCAGAGCATCACGCGCGAGGAGTTCCCCGAAGCGCAGCGCCTGATCGCGCTGATCGAAAAGGTGGACGACAAGGCCCCGGCCCTGCCGCGCCTGAAGGCCGGCGTCACCAACGGTATCCAGAGCGCGGCCACCCGCAGCGCGCAGGAAACCGAGAAGCTGAAGAAGCAGGCCGAAGAGAAGACCCTGCAACAGGCCGAGCAGAAGAAGCTGGCCGAACAGCAGGCCAAGGAAGCCGAGGCCGCCAAGCAGATTGCCGCACAGCAGGAATCGGCACGCCAGCAGGCCGCCGAAGCCGAACGCCAGGCCGCCGCCAAGCGCGAAGCCGACCAGCGTGCCGCCGCGGCTTCCACGCCCAAGCCGGCAGCGCCTGCGGCCACGGCTGCGGCCGCCGCCACGCTGCGCCCGATCAGCACGCCGGCACCGCGTTATCCGCCTGAAGCCCTGCGCGCCGGCACCTCGGGCGAAGTGTTGGTGGAAATCACCGTCGGCACCGATGGTTCGGTCACCAGTTCGCGCGTGTTGCGGGCCAATCCGGCGCGCATCTTCGACCGCGAGGCGCTCAACGCCACCAAACGCTGGAAGTTCGAGCCAGTTGCCGCGCCGGTGACCACTCGCCGCACGCTGTCGTTCAGCCCGGGCACCTGATTCGCCGCCGCAAGCGCAGATAGCACGAGGCCCGGGTGATCCGGGCCTCGTGCATTTGAGGGATGTGGTTTCTCTACATTTCGTTTGATGCGTGCTTCATCGCCTTATCGTGGCCGGCCTGCATTTCGGCAGCGGTGATTTTGCCGTCGCCATCGGCGTCCATCTTGCCGAACATCTTCTGCGAGCCGGCGGCGTGTTCGGCGGCGGAAATTTTGCCGTCGCCATTCGTATCGATTTCCTTGATCTTGTCGGCCGCGGACATCTTCATGCCGTCCATCTTGGCGTCCTTGCCCTTCTTGGCCGCCCACTGCGCCTCCATCTCGGCAGCGGTGACCGAGCCGTCCTTGTTGGTGTCCATGGCGGTGAACATCTTCTGTGCGCCGGCCGTGTGTTCGGCGCTGGAAATTGAACCGTCGCCATTGCTGTCCATCTGCTTGAACTTGTCTTCATTGGCGCTGGCCAGGGCGGGCACCAGCAACATCGCGCCAACAGCCACCATCAGAGTCTTGCGCTTCATTCGAAACTCCACGATTGGGGTGTGCGTCGAGGCTGCGCGCGGTTTCGTTGTCGTACCGTCAATTGGATGCGCAGCGCAGGAGGTCGGCGAGCACGGAGCTGAACAGCGGGGGTTTCGCGTTGCATGGAAACGTTTGCTAGGTGGCGCAGCCAGTCGATTGGCCACAAAAAAGCGAAGGCCCGGCTTCACAGCCGGGCCTTCGGTCATCCGCTGATGAGTTTGCTCAGCCGCTGATCGCCAGGCGCTCCTGGTGATAGCGCCGCACCGCTGCCCACCATAGCAAGGCGGCCAGGCCGAAGCCCGCTGCCAGGTAGACGGCCCACACCTCACCGTCAATGGCCTCGTGCCGGGTGATCTTCTGCAGCATCTGATTCTGCGCAAGGAACGGCACCGCGAAATGCCACAGATGGGTCTTCAGCGGATATACCAGCAGGGCGTAGCCGGGCAGCATCGGCAGCAGCATCAGCCAGGTCATGTGGCTCTGTGCCTCCTTCATGCTTTTGGCGGCAGCTGCCAGATAAGTGAGCAGCGAAGTGCCGATGAACAACATCGGCAGCAACACGAACAACATCTGCACCATCGGCACGAAGCCGACGTTGAGCTGGCGCCCGACGCCGGTGGCGAAGGTCGCACTCAGCTTGAACGCCAGCAAGGTCAGCACCAGCGAGATCATGCCGATCACGCAGGCCGCGGCGATCTTGCCGCTGACCACCGCGCTGCGTGGCGCCGGCGTGGCCAGTAGCGGCTCAAGCGACTGGCGCTCGCGCTCGCCGGCGGTGGCATCGAGGATCAGGTACGCACCGCCGAGGAACGAGGTGATGATCAACAGCACCGGGAGCAGCAACGACATGTACAACCCGCGCTTGGCGTCGGCTGTTGCCAGGTCCTGGAGGCCGATATCGACCGGGCGCGCGACCTGTGCGTCGATACCTCGCGCCAACAACCGCAGCGCCCCCACCTGCTGGCCGTAGGCGCTCAGGGCCACCTGCAGGCGCGTGGTGGGGATATCGGCATCGCGGCGGGTGGTGTCGCGCAGCACTTCCACCAGCGCCGGGCGGCCCTCGCGCCAGTCCTTGGCGTAGTCGTCGCTGATGCGCAGCGCCACGTCGATGTCCTGGCTGCGCAGGGCGGCGGTCAGGTCGTCCGGCGCGGCTACCGCGTTCAAGCCTTGCGCCTTGAGGAAGGCGATCAGGTTGGGCGCGGCCTGGGCGTTGAGCGTGGGGATGTCCAGCGGCTTTTCGATCTGGGTCTTGACCCGCGACTCGGCCAGGGCACCCATGCCCAGGATCAGGATCGGATAGAGCAACGGCGCCAGCAGCAAGGACAGCAGCAAGGTGCGACGGTCGCGGGAAATATCCAACAGTTCCTTGCGCAGTACGGTGAGGACCGCAGCAAACAGGCCCTTGGAATGTTCTGGGTGGCTCATGCGTGCAATCCTTCTTCCGAACCAATCGCCTTGACGAAGGCGTCTTCCAGGTTTTCCTCACCGGTTTGCGCGCGCAGTTCCTCAGCGGTCCCGGCTGCCACGACCGTGCCCTTGGCGATGATCGCGATGCTGTCGCACAGCGCAGCCACCTCCTGCATGATGTGGCTGGAGAAAATCACGCAGCGCCCCTCTTCGCGCAGCTGGCGCAGGAAGCTGCGCAGCGCACGCGTGGTCATGACGTCCAGGCCATTGGTCGGCTCGTCGAGAATCACGTTGCGCGGGTCGTGCACCAAGGCTCGCGCAATCGCGGTCTTGGTGCGCTGGCCCTGGCTGAAGCCTTCGGTCTGGCGGTCGAGGATGTCGTCCATGTCCAACGCCTTGGACAGCACGCGCACGCGCTCGGCGATGTGCGAGGAAGACAGCCCATGCAACTGGCCGAAGTAGGCGATGTTCTCGCGCGCGGTCAGGCGCTTGTAGACGCCGCGGGCATCAGGCAGTACGCCGAGACGGCGGCGGACTGCCACCGGGTCGAGCGCGGTATCGATGCCGTCCACGGTGACCCGTCCGCTGTCGGGGGTCATCAAGGTATAGAGCATGCGCAGCGTGGTGGTCTTGCCCGCGCCATTGGGGCCGAGCAGGCCGGTGATGCGGCCATCCCCGGCGCTGAAACTGACCCCATCGACCGCCTTCACCAGGCCAGTGCGGGTCTTGAACGACTTGTGCAGGTCTTCGGCGATGATCATGCCGCGTCCTCCCTATCGACGATTACGTGCATCAGGGTTCCCATCCATTGAACGAAGTGAAGGCCGGCACGCGGTTGAGATCCTGCACGCAGGCGACATCGAGCGACTTGGCATCGCCTTTTTCCAGGAACTGGCCGATCAGCTTCGGCATGCAGCCCACCGCCATCACGCTGTGGCCCTGGCCGGGTGCGATCAGGTGGCGGCCGTTCGGCAAGCTGGCAACCACGCGCTCGGCATAGCGCGGCGGGGTGACGGGATCGAGCTCACCGGACAACAGCAACACCGGTACCTGGCTCTTCAGCGGCGTGGTGAAATCGGCCGGTGCGGCGCCGCTGGCCCAGGTAGGGCAGGCAGCGAAGAACATCCGCGCGACCTCGGGGCCGAGCAGGGTTTGTGCTGTCGCATCGGAAGCCTGGTAGCGGCCGGCGTCCTCGGCGCAGATCACCGACCATTGCATCAGCCGGTTCATCTGCCCGCCCATTTGCCGGGTGGCCAACTGCGCCAGCGACATCAGGGGCGCGTAACGCCCATTGGCAGCCTCATCAAGCACCAGCGGCAGCAGCGACGCGGTTTGCGGTGCGTAGGAGAAGGCGAATGCCAGGCCCACCACGGTGTCGGCGGTGACTTTGCCGTGCGCGGTCTCGCCCGTGCCCGGTTGCCGGTATTCCACATCCACCGGCGCCGCGCGCAGGCGCGCCAAGACGTTGCGCAGTTGCTCGTAGGTATCGACCGGGAATCGCTTGGCACACGCCGGCACCTCGCGGCACTGCGCCGCCTGTAGCTTGATCGCGTCTTCAAACGTGGTGGCGAACTCGCCGCCGACCACCAGGTCGTTCGGCGCGACGCCGTCGAGCACGATGGCGCGGACGTGGTTCGGGTAACGCTTGGCGTATTGCTGCGCCACCCGGGTGCCGTAGGAAACGCCGACCAGGTCGATGCGCGGCGCGCCCAATGCCTCGCGCACGGCATCGAGATCGGCGATCGCCTCGGTGGTGGTGAAAAAGCGCGTGTCGGTGTGGTCCTTGAGCACGGCGGCGCAGCGGGCGGCGTAGTCGGCAATGGCCTGGGCGGCGTCGGTCACGTCCTCTTGCGGCTCGGCCAGCGGCTTGCCGTCCGGCCCGTTGCATTGCAGCGGGTGCGAGCCGCCGGTGCCGCGCTGGTCGATCAGGAAGACATCGCGGCGCTTGCGCGTCTCGGACATGGCGACATCGACGATGCCGGCGACCTCGGTGGCCGACTGTCCTGGACCGCCAGCAATAAAGAACACCGGTTCCAGGTCGCCGCTATCGTTCTTGGCCTCGAGCCAGGCGATATTGAGGGCGATCTTGCGGCCCTCGGGCGCGGCAGGATTCTCCGGCACCTCCATCGTTGTGCACTGGGCGGCGACGTTGGCGGCAGCCTGCGCCGAAGTGAGCGTGCACGGATGAAACTTGAGGCGGCCGCGCGCGCGCGTGACCGGCTCGTCCTGCACCACGGCCCCGCGTGTGCCGGTCTTGGTCGGCGCCGCGGGCTGACGCGAGTGCCACTGCCAATAACCGAACAGCGCTGCCGCCACGAGCAACGCCAGGATGATCCTGACCTTCTTAGACATCTGCGTTTCCTTCCTGAGTGCCTGTTCCAGGACGCGCCGGTTCGACCAATGTGACCAAGCCCGCGCCTCCCACGTTTACCGTCTCATGCTTCGTACAAGAAAATGCGCTCGATCGCCTGCCCGAACAGGCCGGCGATGCGAAAGGCCAACGGCAGGCTCGGGTCGTACTTGCCCGTCTCCAGCGCATTGATCGTCTGCCGCGACACTCCGAGTTGCTCGGCCAATTCCCCTTGCGACCAGCCCTGCGCCTCGCGCAGTTCCCGCAGCCGGTTGTTCATTGATACTTGCGCCGCAGCCAAACGCTGGCCCCCAGCCGCACCGCCATGATGCACGCGAACACCCAGGCCATGGCAGCCTCGGCGTCCAGGTGGATCAAACCAAAGCGCTGCATGACCCAGGCCCCGAAGTACAGCTCGGCCACCACCAGCGCGGCGATCGCCCAGGATTCGAGTTCGATCTTGCGCTGCAGCTCGTCGGCCTCGGCCAGGTAGCGCCACGCCGCGCGCAGCGTCCAGCCCAGCGCGAATAGCGGCAAAAGGCACAGCACGAACAGCAGCCAGGCCGGCTGCGGATGCGCCGCCAGCCAGGGCGCGGCGAGCAGCAGCGCCAGGTAGATCAGCAAGCCTGGCGCGGCATCGCGCAGATAGCGACGCGCCAGTTGCCGTTGGCGGTTGTCGCTTTCATCGGGCAGCCACTGCGGGCGCCACCAATGCAGGGCCGCGACCACCAGCAAAGCGGCGCCCATGCCCCAGGCCAGGCCGGCGGTGAACTCGTGGTAGCGAGCTGGCCAGCCGAGTGCCGGCACGTAAGCAGCCAAGGCCAGGAGCGCGGTAAGCACGGTCAAGGCCCGCAGGCGATTGCCGCGCGAAAGTACCCCGGTGGTCCCCATGAAGGTGCTGCCCCCTGTCAATGTTGCTTTACAGGAGGATCGGGCGTGGCGAGATGGCTGTCAAGGGTCTTTTACAGGAGGATAGGGACTCGATGTGCCGTCGGATGCCCCACGGGGACTAAAGAGACCCTTCCTCAATAAACCGCCGCGCCAGGTTGGCGCCGGCATCCAGTGCGGCATTCATGCCGTGCTGCACCAGCAAGTGGCCGGCAGGCACCGGAATGCCATCGACATCAACGCGATGGACGAAGGCCTCGGCGTTCTCGCGCAGCCAGGCTTCGACGAGGAAGATGCTGCCATCGTGGCGACCGTCGATGACGCGCTTTTCCACGATCGTTCCGAAGGCTTCCATGGCAAGTTTCTCCCGATACCGCCCGGCGTGTCCTGCGCGCTCGAAGCGGCAGGACGACACCGTGGACTACTGCTTGGCCAGTTCGGCCTGTGCGGCGGCCGCTTCGGCGATCAATGCGGCCTTGCGCGTAGGCGTGTTGCCGAGCTTTTCGATCTGGCCGCCGGAACTTTGAAATGCGGCGATATCCGCCGAGATCTTCTCTTTGGTGAGCTTCGAATTGGCAATGCGATCCGAAGTGAAGTGCGAGGCGTTACGGGGCTGCATGGTCACGTCCTTTCAGGAATGCACCACATACCGACGGGCGATGCCCGTTGGCGGTTCGAACGCAACTGTGAGGTGCTCCAAGGAGGTACTTGCAATGGCAGGCAGCTTGGAACGCGCAGGAGCGAGGGCAACCCCACGCTACACCCATCCCCCGCCCCGCGCCAGCCCGGGGATGAACGCGCTACTTGCTGCTGACGTACTTCTCGCGGCGAATCTGCGCGCTTGGCAGGCCCGCCTGCTTGAGGGCTTCGAAGCACGCATCGACCATGTTCGGGTTGCCGCACAGGTAAGCGATATCGGCGGCAGCATCGGGGGCGAATTCGACCAGATGTTGCTGCACGTAGCCATGGCGCGCGTCGGCATGGGCATCTGCAGGCAGCTCGCGCGAATAGCACGGCACGTAGCGGAAGGCGGGATGAGCATCGGCGAATGCGCGGAAATCATCGCCATACAGCAGTTCTTCGTGCGTGCGCGCACCTTGCAATAGCACCACTTCGATGCCGCGCTCGGCGATTGCCTGCGCCAGCAACGGCAGCATGGAACGATACGGCGTCACACCGGTGCCGGTAGCGATCAACAGGTAGCGGCGGTTGTGATCGCCCGGCAGCAGGCAGAAACGCCCGAAGGGGCCACTGGCCTGCAACGGATCGCCCGGCGCCAGGTTCTCGAACAAGGCCGTGGCCGCACCGCCGGTGACGAAACTCACCGCAATCTCCACCGCCTCGCCCGGGCCCAGCGCATGGTCGTGGATGGTGGCCAGCGAATAGCTGCGCTTGGCAGGCGTGCCGTCGGCGTAGTGGAAATGCACCTGGATGAACTGCCCGGGCTGGAAATCCAGCGGCTGGCCGTCAGCGCGGACGAAACGGTAGTGGCCGACCGTGGGCGCGATCATGCGGCGGTCGACGAGCTTGAGCGGGAATTGGACGGGCACGGAGCGGAATGGAACAGTCTGTAGCCGGGGCCAGGCCCGCGGGGAGCTTCTATAATAGCGGCAGTACTTCCCCTGCGCCGGGACCCTGGCGCGAAGGCACGAGCTTGAATCCCGATTCCCGTTCCCCGGTTCCCGCGCTGCGCGTGCGGGACCTGCGCAAGACCTACGACACCGGCGTGCAGGCCCTCAAGGGCGTTTCGCTGGAAGTGCAGCCGGGCGATTTCTTCGCCCTGCTCGGCCCCAATGGCGCCGGCAAGTCCACCTTGATCGGCATCGTCTCCTCCCTGGTCAACCTCAGCGAAGGCCAGGTCGAGGTGTTCGGCACCGACCTGGTGCGCGAGCGCAGCGCGGCGATGCGCCTGATCGGCCTGGTGCCGCAGGAAATCAATTTCAACCTGTTCGAGAAGCCCTTCGACATCCTGGTCAACTACGCCGGCTTCTACGGCATGCCGCGCAAGCAAGCCGAGGCGCTGGCCGAGGTCGAGCTCAAGCGCGCGCACCTGTGGGAGAAGGCCCAGGTGATGAGCCGCACGTTGTCCGGCGGCATGAAGCGGCGACTGATGATCGCTCGCGCGATGATGACCCGCCCGCGCCTGCTGATCCTCGACGAGCCCACCGCTGGCGTGGACATCGAGATCCGCCGCGATATGTGGCGGGTGCTGCGCGAGATCAATATCGCCGGCACCACCATCATCCTGACCACGCACTACCTGGAAGAAGCCGAGAGCCTGTGCCGGCACCTGGCGATCATCAACCACGGTCGCATCGTCGAGCAGGGCCCGATGCGCACGCTGCTGGCCAAGCTGGACGTGGAGGGCTTCCTGTTCGATATCGACGGCGACCTGCCGGCCCAGCTGCCTGCGATCGAAGGCGTGACCCTGGTCGCGACCGACAGCCACACGCTGGACGTGGAGATGCCGCGCGCGATGGACCTCAACCGGATCTTCGCCACGCTGCAGGATGCCGGCATCCGCGTGCGTTCGATGCGGACAAAATCCAACCGCCTCGAGGAATTGTTCGTGCGCCTCACCGCCAACCTGGAGACGCCGGCATGAGCGCCCAACCGCAAGTTACTGCACCGACCGACACCCAGCGCAACTGGACCGCGCTGGGCACGATCGTGCGCCGCGAGGTCAAGCGCATCCTGCGCATCTGGGGCCAGACCCTGGTGCCGCCGGCCATCACCATGACGCTGTACTTCCTGATCTTCGGCGGGCTCATCGGCTCGCGCGTAGGCGCGATGGGCGGCTACGACTACATGGCCTTCATCGTCCCCGGCCTGGTGATGATGAGCGTGATCCAGAACAGCTACGGCAACATTTCCTCTTCGTTCTTTGGCGCCAAGTTCGGCCGCCATGTCGAAGAACTGCTGGTCTCGCCGATGCCCAACTGGGTGATCCTCACCGGCTATGTCGCCGGCGCGGTGCTGCGCGGCTTGATGGTGGGCGTGATCGTGCTGATCATCGCGATGTTCTTCACCCCGGTGCGCATCCCGCATCCGCTGGTGACCCTGAGCACGGTGCTGCTGGGCGCGACGATCTTCTCGCTGGCCGGCTTCATCAACGCGGTGTATGCCAAGAAGTTCGACGACGTGGCGATCGTGCCGACCTTCATCCTCACCCCGCTGACCTACCTCGGCGGCGTGTTCTATTCGGTGAAGCTGCTGCCGCCCTGGGCCGAGGCGGCCACCCACGCCAACCCGATCTTCTACATGGTCAACGCCTTCCGCTACGGCCTGCTCGGCAGCAGCGACGTGCCGCTGTGGGTCGCCTACGCGCTGATGCTGGGCTTTGTCGTCGTGCTGGGCGCGCTGGCGCTGTGGCTGTTGCGCCGCGGTGTGGGTTTGCGTAGCTGAAGAAACGCTGCATCGACGTGGATGCCCTTGTCTTGGGCATGACCACGTGCGTTGTTATGCTCACCGGGCAGGGGTTCTGCCCGTGAGCGGGCGCAACGAGGACGTGCAAGATGCAGCGAGTAGTGAAGGGATTGCTGTGGGGGACGATGCTGGTCGCCCTGCCCGGTGTAGGCCTGGCCCAATCGGACGTGTCCACGCAGTACGGCAAGGTCGGCGGCATGAACGCCGGCAACGCCCAGGCTTGCGGCATCGCCAAGGAACAGGTCGCCAAGCTGCGTGAGCGCCACAAGGCCAGCATCCGCAAGCTGTTCGGCGAACAGGCCGGCTTCGAGGCCAACTACGACAAGGCCGCGGCCGCTTCCGAACAGAAGGTCGTGCAGGCCTGGAAGCAGGGCCAGTACAAGCCCACCCCCGAGGTGTGCAAGGAACTGAAGCAACAGGTGCAGTCGTGAGGGCTCGCTTTGCGGTTCCGCTGCGGGTATTGGCTGCGGCCGCGGTCTCCCTGCCGTGAGGTTCTTGGCATGAAACGCCCGTTCGCTGGCGCCATCGTACTGCTGCTGGCCGGCTGTGTCGGCGACGCGGATCAACCGGCGGGCAGCACGCCCACCGCCGACGTGCGTAGTGAGATGCCGCCCATCCATGTCGAGCAGACCGCAGAGTTGCTGCACGAGGGCGCCAACGAAGCACGCAGCAATTACCTGCAGGCCGTGCGTGACTGCCAGGCTGCCGGCCTGCCGACACGAACACTCTCCAATACCGAGGTCGCCCTGCTCGGCACTACGAAGTATGAGTTGTGGTTCGATCGCGAGCGGGAAGTGGTGCGCACCCGCGAATGGCGGCTGACGGCCGATGGCCCGGCACCGAGTTGCCAGTTCCGGCTTGAGCTCAACGGTTCTCAGGAAACCCAGACAGTGGCGGCCAGCGTGCAAGTGGACCTGTCTACCGGAGAGCGCAGCCAATCACCCGCGGATGCGGATGCCCTCATGCGCGTGGCCGCCGAGCCCGGCGAGGGCGACAGCACGCCCGGCTTTCGGGGTCCGGCGCGGCGCAGCGCGGCTGGGCAACCTTGTAACGAGTGGACGGAAGATGAGGGACGCTTCCGCCAGTGCGTGTGGTCCGGTGGCGCGCGCTGGGGTTTCACCCCCGCTGGCCTGCAGGATTATCGACCCAGCCGCGACGTCATCGTGCTCGAGCAGGAACCTATGGATGGCCAGGGCGTGCGCGTCACTACGCAGGTCATGACCGTGGGCACGCGCTTCGACGGCAGGCAACTGGAAGTGCCACAGGCCACGAGCGCGAGAGAGTGAGCAAGCGTCCACAGATGCCGGACGTCGCACACTTGCGCTAACGTGCACGCACGTCCTCCTGGAAACGCCCCATGCGCATCCTCGTCCTCGGCGCCGGCGGTACCGGCGGTTATTTCGGTGGTCGCCTGGCCCAGGCAGGGCTGGACGTGACCTTCCTCGTTCGCGCGCCGCGCGGGCATCACCTCGACCAGCACGGCCTGCGCATCCGCAGCCCGTTGGGCGATGCCGACATTGCGGTGGCCCACGTCACCGCCGAATCGGTCGGCGCCGCGGCCGCGGTGCAGCCGTTCGACCTGGTGATCCTCAGCTGCAAGGCCTACGACCTGGATAGCGCGATCGAGGCGATCACGCCGGCGGTCGGCGCGCAGACCACGGTGCTGCCGATCCTCAACGGCCTGCTGCATTACGACGCGCTCGACGCCACGTTCGGGCGCGAGCGCGTCCTCGGCGGGCTGTGCTTCATCAGTGCCGCGCAGGGGCCTGCGGGCGAGATCCTGCACCTGGGCAAGCCGGCATCGATTACCTTCGGCGAGCGCGACAGTGGCCACCTCAGCGCACGCGTGCGCGAATTCGCCGAAGCTTGCGCGCAGGCCGGCATCGACCACCTCGCCTCGCCGGCGATCGCGCAGGAGCAGTGGACCAAGTACACCTTCCTGTGCAGCCTGGCCGCGGCCACCTGCCTGACGCGCGCGCCGATCGGCCACATCGTCGCCACCGACGACGGCCGCGCGCTGATCAACGGCTTGTACAACGAAACCTTGATTGCCGCCGAAGCCGACGGCCAGCCGATCCCGATGGCTGCGCGCGAAAAGGCCCTGGCCACGTTGTTGCAACCCGGCTCCGAGCTCAAGGCCTCGATGCTGCGCGACCTGGAGACCGGGCGCCAGGTAGAAGCGCGGCAGATCGTGGGCGACATGCTGGCGCGCGTGCGCGAAACCGGGCGCAACGCGCCGTGGCTGATGGCCGCGTATGTGCACCTGCAGGCATACCAGCTGGCGCGGATGCAGCTGAGCGCACTGTAGGAGCGCGGTATCAGGCCGCGGCGACAGTAAGCGGCTGCACCGGCGTCGGCTTGCCATCGGCGCCGAGCGCGATCATGACGAAATGCCCGCGCGTACACAGCTTGCGCTCACCGGTGGCGAGATCCTCGGCGATCAGCTCGACCTCGACCCGGATCGAACTGCGGCCCACCTCCACCACCCGGCCGATCGTCTCGACCATCTGGCCCTGGCGGATGGGCAGCTTGAAATCGACCTGATCCGAACGCGCCGTTACCACCGTATGGCGCGAGTAGCGTGCCGCCGCGAGAAAAGCCGCCTTATCCATCCACGCCAACGCCTGGCCACCGAACAGCGTGCCCATATGGTTGGTGTGGTTGGGAAACACGATCTCGGCCATCCGCACCTCGATAGGCGCGATAGCGGGCGCAGTGTTGGCGGAACCAGGGATATCGGAGACGGGGTCGGTCATGGCCATGGGATCAAGGGGGGTCGGCAGCATTTTGCACTGCCGACAGCTTCCCTGGCACATCACCCGCACGGTCGGGGCTGAAGCCCCTCCTACAGTGCAATCACAAGCACGCAGCCCGGCCGACCCGTAGCCCCCCTTAGTAAGGGGGGCGCGGCGACAGCCGCGGGGGATTGGAGGCGTGGAGGCTGGGGCCCAAGGTTTTGCGAAGCACAACCTTGGGGGCAGCGCCCGCAAAGCGGGCGATGCCAAACCCCGCACGCGTTCGTCAGAACGCGTGGTCGAAAGAAACTTCGCCCTGCACGCCCACCTGGTAGGCGGACACGCGGCGCTCGAAGAAGTTGGTCAGTTCCTGCACGTCCTGCAGCTCCATGAAGGGCAGCGGGTTGCGCACGTTGTACTTCTTCTCCATGCCCAGCTTGGCGAAGTGCTGGTCGGCGCAGTGCTGCAAGTACTGGCGCATATCGCGCGTGGAGATGCCCGCCACGCCGCCGGACAGCACGTCTTCGGCAAACTGCAGCTCGCACTCGATGGCCTCTTCCAGCATCTGGTAGACCTGCTGCTTGAGGTCTTCGTCGAACAGGTCCGGCTCTTCTTCGCGCACCTGGCGCACGCACTCGAAGGCGAACTCCATGTGGCAGCTCTCGTCGCGGAACACCCAGTTGGTACCCGAGGCCAGGCCCGGCAACAAACCACGCGAACGGAAGTAGTACACGTAGGCGAAGGCGGCGAAGAAGAACAGGCCCTCGATGCAGGCGGCAAAGCAGATCTGATTCAGCAGGAACTGGCGACGCTGGTCGCGCGTTTCGATGCGCTTGAGATCCTGGATCGAGTCGATCCACTTGAAGCAGAACTCGGCCTTCTTCTTGATCGAGTCGATGTTCTCCACCGCCGAGAACGCCTTGACGCGCTCCGCCGGGTCCGGGAGGTAGTTATCGAGCAGGGTCAGGTAAAACTGCACGTGCAGCGCTTCTTCGTACAACTGGCGCGACAGGTACATGCGCGCTTCGGGCGCATTGAGGTGCTGGTACAGGTTCAGCACCAGGTTGTTGGAGACGATCGAATCGCCGGTGGCGAAAAATGCGACCAACCGATGGATGAGGTGGCGGTCGGCCGGGCTCATCTTGGTGTGCAGGTCGGAGATGTCGATCTGGAAGTTGATCTCCTCGACCGTCCAGCTGTTCTTGATCGCATTGCGATACATATCGTAGAACTGCGGATAGCGCATCGGGCGCAAGGTCAGCTCGAAACCCGGGTCGAGGAGCATCTGTTGGCGTTGTTCGGACATGGTTCTGTTGCCTTGTGAATCCGCCCGGCAGCGGAAGTGTTCGGTGAATTGCGGGGGCAGGCTTTCAGCGCTCGTAATCGTCGTGCGCGTACTGGCTGATGTAGGTGCTCAATCCTTCGCCGGCTTCGGCCAGCGCCTTCATCCGCGCCACTTTTTCAGGCCCGGCGCGGCCCTTGCTGCTGTATTGGTAAGGTTCCGCACGATTGCGGAACCTTACCCAGATCGAGGTCGCGTCGAAGCGATACGCTTCAACGCCAGATTCTCCCGAGCGATTGGCATAACGCTTCATCGCGACCTCGCTTGCAGGCACCTTCCAGTGCCGTGTATCTGACCTTTCCGCTTACTGGCAAGCCTCGCAGGATTCCGGATTTTCCAGCGAGCAAGCCACTGCTTCCACCGGCGTATAGGTGCTGACCGTGGTCTTGGCGATCTTGGTCGCCGGGCGCGAACGCAGGTAGTAGGTGGTCTTGACGCCCTGCTTCCACGCATACATGTACATGGAGGACATCGCGCCGATGTTCGGGCTTTCCATAAACAGGTTGAGCGAAGCCGACTGGTCGATGTAGGCGCCGCGGTCGGCGGCCATGTCGATCAGCGCGCGCATCGGCAATTCCCATGCGGTGCGGTAGATCAGGCGCAGCGCTTCCGGAATCTGCGCAATGCCCTGGATCGAGCCTTCGGCCAGCTTGATGGCGTCGCGCATTTCCGGCGTCCACATGCCCAGGCGCTTGAGCTCGTCGACCAGGTAGCGGTTGATCTGCAGGAAGTCGCCGGACAGGGTTTCGCGCTTGAACAGGTTGGACACCTGCGGTTCGACGCACTCGTAGCAGCCGGCGATCGAAGCAATGGTCGCGGTCGGCGCGATGGCGATCAGCAGCGAGTTGCGCAGGCCGTGTTCCTTGATGCGCTCGCGCAGGGCATCCCAGCGCTCGACGTTCTCCGGGGTCACGCCCCAGGCGTCGAACTGCAGTTCGCCATTGGCCGCACGGGTGTCGCCGAAGGACGGGTGCTTGCCGCGTTCGGCGGCCAGCTCGCACGAGGTTTCCAGCGCGTGGAAGTAGATGGCTTCTGCGATCTTCTGCGACAGCGCGCGGGCTTCGGCCGAATCGAACGCCAGGCGCTTGCGGAAGAACACGTCCTGCAGGCCCATGCAGCCCAGGCCGACCGGGCGCCAGCGCATGTTGCCGCGGCGCGCGGTTTCGATCGGGTAGAAGTTCAGGTCAATGACGCGGTCGAGCTGGCGCACGGCCAGGCGCACGGTTTCGGCGAGCTTGTCGAAATCGAAGTCGCCGTGCTCGTCGAAGTGGCGGCCGAGGTTGATCGAGCCGAGGTTGCACACCGCGGTCTCGTCGTTGGAGGTGACCTCCAGGATCTCGGTGCACAGGTTGGACAAATGGATGACGTTGTTCGGCCGCAGGGTCTGGTTGCTGGCCTTGTTGCACTTGTCCTTGAACGTCATCCAGCCGTTGCCGGTCTCGGCCAGCGTGCGCATCATCCGCGAATACAGCTTGCGCGCGGAGATCGTGCGCTGGGCCTTGCCCTGGGCCTCGGCCTGGACATAGGCGGCTTCGAAGGCATCGCCGTAGAGGTCGGTCAGCTCCGGCACGATGCGCGGATCGAACAGCGACCATTCCTGATCGGCTTCGACGCGCTTCATGAACAGGTCCGGCACCCAGTTGGCCAGGTTGAGGTTATGGGTGCGACGGGAATCGTCGCCGGCGTTGTCGCGCAGTTCGAGGAAGTCCTCGATGTCGGCATGCCAGGTTTCCAGGTAGACGCAGGCCGCGCCCTTGCGCTTGCCGCCTTGGTTCACTGCCGCGACCGAGGAGTCGAGCGTCTTCAGCCACGGCACGATGCCGTTGGAATGGCCGTTGGTCGACTTGATCAGCGAGCCGCGCGAGCGCACGCGCGTGTAGCTCACGCCGATGCCGCCGCTGAACTTGGACAGCTGGGCGATGTCGCCGTACTTGGAATAGATCGACTCGAGCGAGTCCTGCGGCGAATCGAGCAGGAAGCACGAGGACAGCTGCTCGTGGGTGGTGCCCGAGTTGAACAGGGTCGGCGAGGACGGCAGGTAGTCGAGGTTGCCCATGCGCTTGTACAGCGCCAGGGTTTCCGGCACGTCTTCGCTCAAGGCGCTGGCGATGCGCAGGAAGAACTGCTGCGGGGTCTCAAGCACCTTGCGGGTATGCGGGTGGCGCAGCAGGTAGCGGTCGTACAGCGTGCGCAGGCCGAAGTAGTCGAAGTGCAGGTCCAGCGACATGTCGATGGCGTCGTTGAGCTTGCGCGCATTGGTCTGCACGAAGTTCAGCAGGCGGTCGTTGATCAGGCCGACTTCATGGCCGCGGGCAACCGACTGCGAGAAGGCGTGGATCTCCTGGCCGGAGACTTCCTTGGCGATGTAGTTGGCGAGCAGGCGCGCGGCCAGGCGGCCGTACTCCGGCTCCTCGCCAATCAACAGCGCGGCGGTGCGGATGGACAGCTCGTCAAGTTCACGGGTGGTCGCACCGTTGTAAAGGCCGGAGATGGTGCGGGTGGCCACGCGCATCGGGTCCACCGAGTGCAGGCCCTCGCAGCAGCGCTGGACCGCGCGCACGATCTTGTTCAGGTCCACCGGTTCGATGGTGCCGTTGCGCTTGGTCACGCCCATGACCGTGGCGGTCGGCGGCGAGGTCAGCAGGAATTGGGCGTCGTTCTCGACGGGGGCGGTGGAAGTTTCGGGCGAGGTCACGGCTCTGTTCTCCATGAATGAGGCACGTCGTCGCCTGGGGACAGGCGACTCGGGGCCGGGACCTCGGAGCTTGGGAAGGCAATGTCGCGAAAGCTGCGACGCCCGGGCGCGATGCCACGGACAGAGCTTCCCGCCACTGCTCAACCCCGAACCGGGGACCTCGGCCGCACCGCGCGTGGTGTGCATTGCACGCGGTGATCGGGTCGGCGCCGGCATCCACCCATCGGGGGTTTCTGCCGCTAGCGCTGGGGACGTGACGTCAATCGCGTCTGGCCCGAGGAACCCAAGATAGTGGGGTCTACCCCCATCGTCAACCACATGATGTTGGGAAACTTGCGCAGGCCTTGCCGGCCTTGCGATTGCCTTTTGTCAAGTGATTCGAGCGCCGCAAATCGACGCGCAGGTGTCCTTCGGCGGCCTCAATTGACCAGCGCGGCGGCGCCTGGCGAGGTCCAGCGCAGGCCGACCAGGGCTTGGCGCAAACGCGCCTGCGCGGCCTCCAGCGCAAACGGCGGCGTGCGCGGCGGGTCGTAGACTTCCGGCCGGGTGCCGCTGACCACCAGGTCGATCGCCACGCAGTAGCCGTGGCGCATGCCGCGATAGCCATCGACCTGCAGGTAATGGCTCATGGCCGCGTCGGCGGAGTGGAAATGGATGAAATCGACGCCGTCCAGTACGACCGGCTCCAACGCGCCCTGGGCCTCGGCCGGGGGTTGCATGCAGGTGGCCAGTGCCTGCGGGTCGTCACTGCGGCCCACCCGCACCTCGGCCGCGGTGACTTCGTTGGAGCCGTCCAGGAGCAAGGCCGCCAGCGGCGTCCCCGCCTGGCCGGCCGGGGCGAACAGGGCCCAGCCGGAGGGCGTCAGGAACTGCGGATGGAAGTCGGCGCGCCACTGCGTGCCCGCCGGGGCGGCCAGCTGCAGGCCGGTCAGGGCGTCATTGAAGACGTTGCCGGTGAGCGAGATGCCAGCGGCCAACGGCGGCGGCGCGGGCGCGGCGGTCAGTGCCGCGGCATCGGTGGCGGCCTGTTCGGCCAGCGGGCGAACGGCTTCACTGGCGACCTCGGCGCTGCCGGCTGCGGTGGCGGTCGTGGGCGCCTGCTCCTGGCAGCCGGCCAGCAGCGTCGTCGCCAACAGAAGTCCGTGCCTTCGCGCCCTGGTTACCTGTTGCATGTCCCGCTCCGCTCGCCGTGGTGGACGGATGCTGCCGCAAGCCATGTGAACGCCGCCGGGCCGGTATGCCCACGGCTGGCTCAGGCCGCCGGGACCTCGGTCACCGGCAGCGACACGTTCATCAGCGAGGCGTCCTCCGGGTCCGGGTGCAGTTGGAAGCCGAGGCTCTCGCACATCGCCAGCATGGTGCGGTTTTCTCGCAACACCTGGCCTTCGACGGTCTTCAGGCCGAGCCAGTGCGCGTACTCGATCATGATCCGCATCAGCTGCCAGCCGATGCCGTGGCCCTTGAGGTCCGAGCGGATCAGGATCCCGTATTCGCCGCGCTCGTAATCGGCGTCGGCGTGCAGGCGCACGGCGCCGAGCATCTCACCGCTGCGCGGTTCGATCGCCACCAGCGCAATCGAGCGCGCGTAATCCAGCTGGGTCAGGCGGGCAATGAATTCATGGCTGAAGTGCTTGACCGACTGGAAGAAGCGCAGCCGCAAGTCTTCATCGGTAACGCGGGCGAAGAAGGCACGGAACAGCGCGTCGTCCTCCGGTCGCACCGGCCGCACCAGGGCGCGCGCGCCATCGGCCAGGCTGATCTGGCGTTCCCACTCCTTGGGGTACGGGAAGATGGCAAAGCGCGGATGGCCGCGGCCCTTGTGCAGGCGCCTGGGCGCGCCGACCGCGACGCGCGCGTCCAGCGCCAGCACGCCTTCGCGGTCGGCCAGCAGCGGGTTGATGTCCAGTTCGAGGATCTCCGGCAGGTCGGCGGCCAGTTGCGCCAGCTTGACCAGCACCAGCGCCACCGCGCGCTCGTCGGCGGCGGCGACGTCGCGGTAGCCCTTGAGGATGCGCGAGACCCGGGTGCGCCCGATCAGCTCGTGCGCCAGGCGCAGGTCCAGCGGCGGCAGCGCCAGCTCGCGGTCGTTGATGACTTCGACCGCGGTTCCGCCGCGACCGAACACGATCACCGGGCCGAAGGTCGGGTCGTCGGCAATGCCGGCGATCAGCTCGCGCGCTTTCGGCCGCAGCACCGTGGGTTGCACCACGACGCCACGGATGGCGGCCTCTGGCAGGGCTTCGCGGGCACGGCGCAGGATGCCTTCGGCGGCATCGCGCACCGCCGCAACGCTCGGCAGGTTCAGGCGCACGCCGTCGACGTCGGACTTGTGCGCGATATCGTCGGACAGGATCTTCACCGTTACCGTGGCGCCGGCGGCGATCAGGGTCTCGGCCAATTCGGCCGCCTCGTAGGCGCTGCTGGCCACCTGCACCGGCACGCAGGTGATGCCATAGGCCGCCAGCAGCTGGGTGGTGGCGACCGGGTCGAGCCAGCGCTGCCCGGCGGCGAGGGCGGCCTCGACCAGCGCGCGCGCGCCGGCAGCGTCCACCACGATGTCTTCGGGCAGGCTGGGCGGGGTTTCCATCAGCGCCGCCTGGGCCTCGCGGTAGCGCACCAGGTGGGTGAAGCCGCGCACGGCATCGGACTCGGTGGCATAGGTCGGCACGCGCGCGGCGTTGAGCGCGGCGATGGCGGCGTCGTCGTTGCCCAGCCACACCGCGAACACCGGCTTTTGCCGCTGGTAGCGGTCGCGCTGGCCCAGGGTACGGGTCAGCGCCTTGGCGGCATCGGCCGAGGAGGTGAAGGCGGTCGGCACATTGATGACGAGCACGGCATCGTTTTCGCCGTCTTCGAGCAGGGCATCGATGGCACCGGCATAACGCTCGCCATCGGCATCAACAATGATGTCGACCGGGTTGTCGCGCGACCAGCCTTGCGGCAGCACCTGGTCCAGGCGCGCGATGGTGCCGGCGGAGAGTGCCGCCAGGGTGCCGCCGCGCAGGGTGAGTTGGTCCACCGCCAGACGGCCGACGCCGCCGCCGTTGGACAGGATGGCCAGCCGCCGTCCCGGGAAGGTCCCCAGGCGGCCAAGGGTTTCGGCCGCGGCGAACAGTTCGTCCAGGGCACCGACCCGCAACAAGCCGGCGCGGGCGAACGCCGCGCCATAGACCGCATCCGATCCGGCCAGGGCCTGCGCATGCGTGCTGGCCGCGGCGTTGCGCTGCGATTGCCGGCCGGACTTCACCACGACGACGGGTTTTGCGCGCGCCGCTGCGCGTGCGGCGGACATGAACTTGCGCGCGTCCTTGATGTGCTCGACGTAGAGCAGGATCGCGCGGGTGCGGTAGTCGGTGGCGAAGTAGTCGAGCAGGTCGCCGAAGTCCACGTCCAGGGTGTCGCCCAGCGAGACCACTGCCGAGAAGCCGACCGAGCGGGCCACGCCCCACTCCACCAGGGCCGCGGCAATGGCGCTGGAGTCGGAGATCAGCGCCAGGTCGCCGGCCTGCGGCGTATGCGCGGCGATGCTGGCATTGAGCCGCGCGTGCGGCGCAATGACGCCCAGGCAGTGCGGGCCGAGGATGCGCAGGCCGGCGGCGCGGGCGCTGCGCTCGACCCGATCGAACGCCGAGCCCGGGCCGCTGCCCAGTCCGGCGGTCAGGATCACCGCGGCGGGCACGCCACGCTCGGCGGCCGCTTCGATCACCTGCGGCACGATCGCCGCCGGCGCGGTGACGATGACCAGGTCGGGCACCCACGGCAGGTCCTTGAGCTTGCGCACCGTGGCGATGCCGTCGATCTCGGGGTAGCGCGGATTGACCCAGCCGACCTGGCCGGGGAAGCCGGCCGCGCGCAGGTTGCGGATGACCGCGCGGCCGGCCGAGCGCTCGCGCGGGCTGCCGCCAATAACGGCGATCGAGTTGGGGCGGAAGACCGAAGACAGGTGATAGGTGCTCATGGCAGCCCCCACGCTACAACAGGGTGCCGCTCAAGATCACCGCGGCGATACTGAAATAAATCACCAGGCCGGTGACGTCCACCAGGGTGGCGACGAACGGCGCGGACGCACTGGCCGGGTCGAAGCCCAGCCGCTGCAGGATAAAAGGGAGCATCGAGCCAGACAGCGAGCCGAAGGTGACGATGCCGACGAGGGTGGCGCCGATTGTCAGCGCGACCATCTTCCAGTGCTCGCCGTAGTTGTAGAGCCCGGCGTTCTGCCAGACCGCGATCCGGATGATCGCCAGCAGGCCGAGGATGGCGCCGAGTACCAGGCCGGTCGGGAGCTCGCGCAGGGCGACCTTCCACCAGTCGCGCAGGCGCAGTTCGCGCAGGGCCAACGAGCGGATCAGCAGCGAGGTGGCCTGCGAGCCGGAATTGCCGCCCGAGCTCATGATCAGCGGAATGAACAAGGTCAGCACCACCGCGCGCGAGAGTTCGTCCTCGAAGTGCTGCATGGCGCTGGCGGTGAGCATTTCGCCGAGGAACAGCACGCTCAGCCAGCCGGCGCGCTTGCGGATCATCTCGCCGAAGCCGATCTGCATGTAGGGCCGGTCCAGCGCTTCCATGCCGCCGAACTTCTGCACGTCCTCGGTGGACTCGGCGATCAGCGTATCGAGGATGTCGTCAACGGTGACGATGCCGAGCACGTGGCCACTGGCGTCCACCACGGGAATGGCGAGCAGGTCGTGGCGGCGGATCAGCCGTGCCACTTCTTCCTGGTCCAGCAGCGGATCGACGCTGACCGGCGGGTTGACCTGGGCGACATCGAGGATAGGGGTTTGCGGTTGGCCGGTGATCAGCCGGCGCATGGTCACGACTTGCCGCAGCAGGCGGCTGTGCGGGTCGAGCAGGTAGATCGCGTAGACGGTTTCGCGGCTGCGCTCGACCTCGCGCACATATTGCAGCGTCTGCGCCACGGTCCAGTTGGCCGGCACGGCGACGAACTCGGTGGTCATCAAGGCACCGGCGGTGTTCTGCGGGTAGCGCATGAGCTTCTGGATCGACAGCCGCGCGTCGGTGCCCAGGCGCCACAGCAGGGCCTCGCGCTGGGCGCTGTCGAGCTCGTGGAAGATGTCGGTGGCGCGGTCGTCGGCCATCTGCCCGAGCAGCACCGCGGCCACTTCCGGGGCCAGGGCGGCAACCAGGTCGCTGGCGCCACGCAGCTCGGGCTGTTCGAGGATCTTCACTGCACGCGGCTGCGGCAGCGCGGCGAGCACGGCGGTGGCGTCTTCGCGGTGCAGGCCGTTGAGGTACTCGACCGCGTCGGCGGTGTTGAGCTCGGCCAGCGGTGCGATCAATTCATCGGCACCCTCGGTCGGGCGCAGGAGGTCTTCGTTGTGCATGGTTCGCCTGCAATGCGGCCATCGTCGACGATGGCGCGGCGAACCCCCTATCGATCAGCAATCAACTCAGCGACTGATCAGGCGGTTGCCGACGCTGGCGTCGACCAGGGTCTAGGGTGACTGTCGCTGGACATGGGATTTGCGGGACTCCGAATGGACGCGCCGGCTTGGTGCCCCGCCGGCGGCGCGCGCAGTCTGCGCCGATGGCTTTGCGGGGTCAAGGAAAGTGCGCGGTCGTGCGCGAGAAGGCACCGCGCAGCGCCCACGATCGGACGATAATGAGATCCCCCATGGAGACTCCCGATGCATAGTGGTGGCCTGGAGTTGGCGCTGGTCCTGATGCTGGCCGCGATCATCGTCGTGCCCGTATTCAAGAAGTTCGGACTGGGCGCGGTGCTCGCCTACCTGGTGGCCGGCGTGCTGCTGGGGCCGGACGGCTTCGGCGTGGTCCAGGACTCCGAACGCATCCTGGCCGCCGCCGAGATCGGCGTGGTCATGCTGCTGTTCGTGATCGGGCTGGAACTGTCGCCGGCACGGCTCAAGCTGATGCGCCGCTCGGTGTTCGGCGCCGGTACCGCGCAGGTGCTGCTCACCGCGATGGTGCTGGGTGCGCTGCTGATGGCCGACCACCTGTCCTGGCGCAGTGCGTTGATCATTGGCATCGCGCTGGCGCTGTCGTCCACCGCGGTCGGCTTGCAGCTGCTGTCCGAACACAAGGCGCTCAACAGCGACTACGGCCGCCTGGCCTTCGCCATCCTGCTGTTCCAGGACCTGATCGCGATCCCGCTGCTGGCCGCCATCCCGCTACTGGGCGGGGTGCGCAACGATGTGCTGGACTGGCGCGGCATCGCGATGGCCCTCGGCGCGTTGGCCGTGGTCATCCTGTTCGGCCGCTTCGCCCTGCGGCACCTGTTCCGCGTGGTCGCCCGCACCAAGCTGCCCGAGGTCTTCACCGCCACTGCCTTGCTGGTAGTGCTTGGCACCGCGTGGTTCCTGCAGGAGGCGGGCCTGAGCCCGAGCCTGGGCGCGTTCCTGGCCGGCGTGCTGTTGGCCGACTCGGAATACCGGCACGAGCTGGAATCGCAGATCGAACCGTTCGAAGGGCTGCTGCTGGGCCTGTTCTTCATCGCCGTGGGCATGGGCATCGACCTGGACCGCATCGCCGCCGAGCCGCTGCTGGTGGCCGGCGGCGTGGGCATGTTGCTGCTGGTGAAGTTCGCGCTGCTGTTCCTGGTCGGCCAGGTCGCGCGCTTGCCGCTGCGCAGCTGCCTCATGCTCGGCTCGGTGCTGTGGTTGGGCGGCGAGTTCGCCTTCGTGGTGTTCAACGATGCGCTGCGCTTCGGCTTGCTCAGTGGCGCCAACCACGACCGCCTGGTCGCCATCGTCGGCCTGTCGATGGCGCTGACGCCGCTGCTGCTGCTCGGCATGCAGCGCCTGCTTGGACAGCCCTCGCGGCTGGACAAGCAGGACAAGGAGTACGACACCATCGATGCGCAGACGCCGCAGGTGCTGGTCGCCGGCATGGGCCGCTTCGGCCAGATCGTGGCGCGCCTGCTTACCGCCCAGCGCATCCCGTTCGTGGCGCTGGAGCACAATGCCGAGACAGTCGAAGACCTGCGCCGTTTCGGCAACCAGCTCTACTACGGCGACCCTACCCGGCCGGAGCTGCTGCGCGCGGCCGGCGCCGACCGCATCAAGGTGTTCGTTATGGCGATGGACGACCCGGAGACCAACATCAAGGCGGTGCGGTTGATCCGCCGGCTGTACCCACAGGCCAAGGTGTTGGCGCGGGCACGCAACCGCCAGCACGCCTGGAAGCTGATGGACCTGGGCGCCGAGCCGTTCCGCGAAGTGCTGGGGTCGAGCCTGGAGCTCAGCGAACGCATGCTGGTGGAACTCGGCGCGGCGCAGGCCACCGCGCAACATGCGGTCTCCCGCTTCCGCCATCACGACGAAGACCTGCTGCGCCGCCAGTACTTGGTCTACGACGACGAGGCCGCGGTGATCCAGACCTCGCGCGAGGCGCGTGCCGACCTGATGCAATTGTTCGAGGCCGATGTGGAGACCGGCGCGCCGGAGGCCTCGGTAGCAAGCGCCGCCAAGGCCGAGGCGCCGGCCGCCGACCCACCCCGGCGCTGACCGCTCGCCGCAGCGCACATTGAAGCGGCCGCGCCGTTGCCGGATGATCCGCCTTCACGTCATCGGGGGAGGCGTATGAAAAGGGGGGCCAAGCTGGCCTGGTGGCTGTGCCTGCCGTTATTGGCCGGCTGCGTGGGGCGCTCGCCGCTGCACGGGCACTGGGAGGTCGACCTGCAGGCCACGGTGGAGCAAGCCCGCCGCGATGGCATTACCGCGCAGGCGGTACCGCAGATCCGGGCGGTGTATGGCGGTGGGCGCATGGAGATCACCGGCGAAGCGCTGGTGATGCGGGTCGATGGCATGCCCGAGGCGGTGGCACGCAACTACCGCGTGCTCGGCGAGCAGGACGGTTGCTACCAGATGGCGATCAACGGCGCGCCCGGCACGCATGCCTACTGCCTGCGCGGCACGCACCTGCTCGTGCACGATCCGGCCACGCCCTTGACCGTGGTCTTTCGCCGCGCCTCCTGAAGCGGGGTCAGCGCCGCGGTTTGCGCGTAGCCGACTTGGCCGCGCGCTTGGCCGGCGCCTTGCGAACCGTCGCCTTCTTAGCCGTCGCCTTCTTCGCGGCTACCTTCTTTGCTGGGGCCTTGGCCGGCTTGCGGCTGGCGGTCGCTGGGCGTTCCTCGGCCGCGCGCCGCGGCGGTGGCCGCCGGCCAGCGGTCAGTGCGCGCCAGGCATGGCCGCCATTGAGCGCAAGCAAGGCATCGGCGGCAGCCGGCCCGGCACTGCCGGCGGCATAGTTGGGAAAGTCGTTCGGCGCCTCCTTCCAGGCATCGAGGATCGGCTGCACGATTCGCCATGCCCCTTCCACCATCGCCGCATCCTGGAACAAACCGGATTCGCCGTTCATGCAGTCGCGCAGCAACTGCTCGTAGCCGACGCTGTATTCCTTGGGAAACCAGTCGCGGTAGCGAAAATCCATCCGCACCGGCGCCAGTGAGACCTGTGCGCCGGGCCGTTTGACATCGAATTGCAGCGAGATGCCTTCGTCGGGCTGGATATGCAGCACCAGCCAGTCCGGCCCGTAGCCGCCGACCTCGGTACTGCGGAACGGCGCCAGCGGCGCCGGCTTGAAGCGGATCGCGATCTCGGTCGTGCGCTCGCGCAAGCGCTTGCCTGTGCGCAGGTAGAACGGCACCCCGGCCCAGCGCCAGGTATCGACCTGGAGTTTCATCGCCACGTAGGTTTCAGTGTTCGAATCTTCCGGCACGGTGTCTTCTTCGCGATAGCCCGGCACGACGCCGCGGTTGATCGCGCCGGCCGCGTACTGACCGCGTACCACGTCGCCCGGCTGCAATGGCCGCACTGCTTCGATCACCTCGGCGCGGCGCCGCTGCATGGCTTCGGTGGTGAAGGCGGCCGGCGGTTCCATCGCGATCATCGCCAGCAACTGGAACAGGTGGTTGGGCACCATGTCGCGCAGGCAGCCGGTGGGATCGTAGAAGCGGCCGCGGCCTTCGACGCCGATGGTTTCGGCGGCGGTGATCTGAACGTGGTCGATGCGGTCGCGGTTCCACACCGGCTCGAACAGGCCGTTGGCAAAGCGGAACGCAAGGATGTTCTGCACCGTCTCCTTGCCGAGGAAGTGGTCGATGCGGAAGACCTGGTCCTCCTGCAATACGCGGGCGACGATCTCGTTGAGCCGGCGTGCACTGGGCACATCGTGGCCGAACGGCTTCTCCACGATCACCCGGCGCCAGCCCTGGCCTTCGCGCTGTTTCACCAGCCCGGCCGCGCCGAGATTGAGCAACGCCGGCTCGAAGAAGCGTGGCGCGGTGGCCAGGTAGAACAGCACGTTGCCTTCGCTGCCATAGCGCGGGTGCAGCTTGTCCAGCAGCGTGCCGAGGGCCTGGTAGGCGTCGAGGTCGGTGAAATCGCCGCGCAGGTAGTGCATGCGCTCGCGCAGCCAGTCCCAGGTCTGGGTGTCGAAACCATCGGCAGCGAACTCGGCATCGCGCGCGCTGAGCAGTTCGCGCATCTGCCGGCCGACGTTGCTGCGCCAGGCGCGTTCGCTGATGTCGCCGTGGTCGACACCGACGATGGCGAAATGTTCGCCCAGGCCGCCGCTGCGACGCAGGTTATACAGAGCGGGCATTACCAGCCGGCGAGTGAGATCGCCGCGGGCGCCGAACACGACGATGATGCAGGGAGGAGCGGGCGGGATTGCGGTCATGGATGACGTTCCTGTTCGCCGAGGGCGCCGTGCAGGCGCAAAGCGCTGTTGACCAGGGCCACGTGCGAATAGCCCTGCGGGAAATTGCCGAGCATGCGGCCGCTGCGCGGATCGTACTCCTCGGCCAGCAGGCCGACATCGTTGCACAGGCCTACCAGCCGCTCGAACAACGCGCGTGCTTCATCGAAGCGGCCGAGCAAGGTGTAGTTGTCCACCAGCCAGAAGCTGCAGGCCAGGAACACGCCCTCGCCCGCCGGCAGGCCGTCGGCCTGGTCGTCGGCGCGGTAGCGCTGGACCAGGCCGTCGACGCTCAGCTGCCGGGCGATGGCGTCGGCGGTGGCGGCCACGCGCGGATCGTCCGGGGGCAGGAAGCCGACCAGCGGAATCAGCAGGCACGCGGCGTCCAGGCGATCGGCGCCGTAGCTCTGGACGAAATAGCCGTCCGGGTGCACGCCTTGGGCGAGCACTTCGGCGTGGATACGCTCGGCCAGCGCACGCCAGCGCTGGCGTTGTTCGGCGGTCGCTTCGCCGAAGTCCTCGCGCGCGCCGCGATCGAAGGCGAGCCAGGCCATCACCTTGGAATGAACGAAGTGGCGGCGCTGGTCGCGGATTTCCCAGATGCCTTCGTCCGGCGCCTGCCAGCGGGCTTCCAGTTGCTCCAGATAGACCGTCAGCAGGCCATCGCCCGATTCCGGCGGCGGCACGCCTTTCTGGTGCGCGTAATGAAACGCGCCAATCAGTTCGCCGTAGACGTCGAGCTGGAATTGCTCGGACGCGGCATTGCCCACCCGTACCGGCCGCGAGCCCTCGAAGCCAGGCAGCCACGGCACCTCCCACTCCAGCAACCGGCGCTCGCCCCACACGCCGTACAGGGCCTGCAGTTGTTCGGGCGAGCCGGCCACGGTGCGGCGCAGCCAGTCGCGGAAGGCGGTCGCTTCATCGTGGTAGCCGGCATTGATCAGCGCCACCAGCGTGAACACCGAATCGCGCAGCCAGCAGTAGCGATAGTCCCAGTTGCGCTCGCCGCCCAGGTGCTCGGGCAGCGAGGTCGTCGGCGAGGCGATGATCGCGCCGGTGGGCAGGTAGCTCAGGCCCTTGAGCACCACCAGCGAGCGCTTGACCTGTTCGGCCCACGGGCCGACGTCGTGGCAGCGCGAGGACCATTGCCGCCAGAAGGTCTCGGTATCGTGCAGGGCGCGCATCGGTTCCAGCGGCGGCGCCAGCTCCTGGTGCGAAAGCCCATGTCCGAGGACGAACCAGGTATGGGCGCCGGCCTCCAGGGTGAAGGCGACCTCGGTGGCGAGGTCGTGGCCGGCGAGTGCCAGCGGTGTGCGCAGGGTGATCCGATCCGGCCCGCAGATGGCCTGGATACCGTCTTCGATCTGCGTCACCCACGGCACCGAGTGGCCATAGTTGAAGCGCAACAGCACGCGCATGCAGAACTCGACACTGCCACGGGTGCAGCGCGCGATACGCACCAGGTGGGTATGCACTTCCTCGTCATGGCTGGTGACCATGAAGTCGAGCACTTGCGCGGTGCCGCTGGCGGTTTCGAAGGTGGTCTCGAGCACCAGGCTGCCATCGCGATAGCGGCGGTGGCTGCGGTAGTCCACGGTGGGCGCAAGCTTCCAGCAACCGTGTTCCTCCTCGCCGAGCAATGCGGCGAACACCGCATCGGAATCGAACCGCGGCAGGCACAGCCAGTCGATGGTGCCGTGGCTGTCCACCAGCGCGGCGCTACGGCAGTTGCCGAGCATGGCGTGGTCTTCGATACGTGCCGCCGTCCCGGTCATGCGGGCTCCGTTGCCGGAAAGCAGGCAGTCTCACATGAGCAATGTGAGCATTTCATGCACCAAGCGGCGGGCCGCCGTGGTTCTAGCGCAACGACGGCGGCACTTTGCGTAGCAGCAGCGCAACCAGCTCCGGATCCATGTAAGCGTAGTCGTCGGGAATATCCAGGCAGACCACGCGCACATCGCGCAATTGCCGGCTGAAGCGCTGCTTCAGTCGGCGCAGGTGCGAACGCTCCATGGCACAGACCAGTCCGCAGCCTTCCAGCTGCTCGGCGCTCAGGGGCGTGTCGGCGTCGTCGGCCAGGCCGGCCGAATCGGTCTGCAATCCCGGCCAGTCGGCGAATACGCGCTCGGCGGTGGGGCTTCGCAGCCGGTTACGACTGCACAGGAACAGGACCCGGAGCAGACGCCCGCTACCGGCTCTCGCGCAGGAAGCGCGCCATCGAGGACACGCCCGGCACCGCCGGCTCGAATTGCCCGGCGACATCAACGAAACCACGCATGATCGCGATTTCGCGCGGCGTCCGGTTCAGGCCGTCGCGGCGCTCCGGGTCGGCGCCGGCGCGCAGCAGGCGCTGGACCAGTGCCGGCAGACCGTGCAAGGCCGCCAGGTGCAGCGGGCCGAAGCCGCGCGGGTCCTGGACGTCGAGTGAAACGCCTTCGTCGAGCAAGCGTTCGACGCCGGCCAGCACCACCTGCTCGTCGCAACGCGTGCCCGGTTCGGCGCGCGCGCCAAGCAACAACAGCAGCGGGCTGACCTTGCCTGCCGCCACGCGCTCGGGGTCGGCGCCGGCCAGCAGCAAGGTATCGAGCAGGGCCAGCAGGCGCGAGCGGTCGCGCGCGGTGAACCCGTAGAGCGCGGCGCAATGCAGCGGCGCCAGGTCCTGGGCGTCGCCGGCATGGACATCGGCACCGGCGGCCAGCAGGCGCGCGGTGATATCCGGCAGGCCGAGGGCCGAGGCCAGCATCAGCACGGTAACGCCACCCGGCAGGCGATGTTCGATCTGCGCGCCGGCGTCGAGCAGGGCGATGACGATATCGGTCTGGCGCATGCTCACCGCCGCCGACAACGGCGTGGCGCCGCTACCGGCCGCATGCTGCGGATTGGCGCCGCGCGCCAGGCACAGATCGACGACCGCGGCGTGGCCGCTGCCG
>DATCVI010000007.1:0-8288 GCA_036566925.1 Stenotrophomonas sp. | reverse complement strand
CGGCGGCAAGGACGCGCGTCGCGATGAGCGTCGCCAGGGCGGCAGCGCCCAGCCACAGGCCGCCACCCCCGCCAAGTCGCAGCCTTCGCAGGCCCAGGCGCCGCAAGGACAGAAGCAGAAGCAGCCGAAGCAGAATCAGGGCCAGGGCCAGAACGCCGCCCCGGGCCAGAATCCGCAGCCTGCGCAGAAACAACAGCAGCAGCCACGCGCACCGCAGTCGGAGAAGCAAAAGTCTGCACCGCGCACCGAGGAGGCGCTGAGCACTGCGATTCCAGCCGCCGCGGCAAGTGCCGCAGCGACTTCGGTGCACGCGCCTGTAGCAGCACCGACCGCAGTGGAACCGGCGAGCGCGCCCTTCGAGAAGAAGCAGGCGCCTGTGGAGCTGGAAGCAGAAAAGACCGAGAAGGTCGTTGCTGAAGGTGCCATCGCGGCCGAGACCGACGCAGCCGATACCCAGGGTGCAGGCGACGAGGCGGGCGAAGGCGGCAGCCGTCGTCGCCGTGGCCGTCGCGGTGGCCGTCGTCGCCGTCGCGGCGGTGCCGGTGGCGGCGAGAATGCCGGCTCCGAAGCGCTCGACCAGGACGCCGATGGCGAAGAACAGGAATCGGACAACGAACTGGATGCGGACCTGACCGAAGGTGCCGAGCCGGTGGTGGCCAGCCGTCAGCCAGAGTTCGAGTTCGACGACGAAGCGGTGCCCGCACCGGCCGCGACCAAGCCGAAGCCGGCCGTTGCCGTCGCGCCCGCAGCAGCGGTCGCAGCAATCGCAAGCCCGTCTACGCCCGCTGCGGTCGCAGCGCCGGCGCAGCCGAAGCAAGCACCTGCAGAAGCGCCCCGGGCCCAGACAACGGCAGCGCCGGAACCGGCCAGCGCGCCGGCCGAACCGATTGCAGCCGCCCCTGCCTTCAGCTGGGAAAACCAGGTGACGCAGACGGCCGAGGCTTTGTCGGACACGGACACGGACACGGGCACGGATACGGACACGGCCGCGCAGGCGCCTGAGCCGGCCGCCAAGCCGACCGAAGCCAAGCCGTATGCACCGGTGCAGGCGACGTTGCTGGATGTTCTGGCACCGGCCGAATCGGTATTCGAGCCGGTCAAGCCGGCGGCCGTTCCCACTGCACCGGCGGAAGCTGCACCGGTCGCGGAGTCGGCCCCGGCACCCGAGCTGGAAGTGGCTGCGCCGTCGTTGCCGGTGGAAGGCTCCACCGACGCCGCCGCGCAAGCCGCTACGGCGGCCGCGGTGATCGAGGAGGAGCCGCGTGCACCTGCAGCGGCACCGGCCGACACCGCCGCAGCCTCACCGGCAGCCCCTGCCGTGCGCGAGGACGTAGCGCCAGAGGATGTCGACAAGCCGCGTGAGGATCATCAGCGCCCGCCGGCGATCTGATCGCTGTGCAAGCTGTCACCAGGAAGCGGCCTTCGGGCCGCTTCCGCTTTATGGCGCGCTACTGCATGCGTGCCGGATCGAGCAAGCCGTACTGGTTTGCCAGGCGCGCCAAAGCGATACTGTCCTGCACACCGATCTTGTCGAACAAGCGCGCCTTGTGCGTATTGATGGTCTTGGCGCTGAGGCTCAAGCGCTTGGCGATGTCTTCCTGGCGCAGGCCCTGGGTCAGCAGCAACGCCACCTCCAGCTCGCGCGGCGACAACAGATCGAAGGGCGATCCACCCCCTTCAAGGTTTGACAGCGCGATGTTCTGCGCGATGCTCATGCCCAGGTAGCGGCGACCCTGCGCCACTTCCCGCACCGCGCGCAACAACTCGTGTGCGTCTCCACCCTTGCCGACATAGCCCGAGGCGCCAACCTCCAGCAACCGCTTTGGCAGCGGGCCGTCTTCCAGTACGGAGACGATGATCACCCGCGTGCCGCGCCCGCCCTTGACGATGCGCTCGGTGATTTCCAGCCCGCTAACCCCCGGCAGATGCAGGTCGCAGAGCACGATGTCCGGCTTCAGCAGGCGGATCTGCGGCAGGGCGACTTCGCCGCTGTCGGCTTCGCCCACGACTTCGATGTCCACTTCATTGGACAGGATCATCTTCATGCCGGTTCGCACCAGCGCGTGGTCGTCGACCAGAAAAACCTTGGTGGTCATCCGTGCATAGTTCCCACTGTGAGCCAACAATCCAGCCTAGACCCCCCTTCAGGGCAGGGCAAGCTGAAACCAGTTTGGTGCATCGACGGGCCGTGGGGAAGCCAGCCGAGGATTCGATCCTTCTTGGCCTATCCTGGCCAAGTCCGCACCGCGCAGGCATGATTTCATGTCGGTAACAGTGGCGCACTCGGCGATCAGCTCGATATTCCGTCAGGCCAGGCCGCTTCGGAAAATCAGACTTCCGACGCCCGTGAGTTGGATATCCGCCTAGTACAGTGGTCGCAGCTGCGGATCGAGCGCCACCCGCTCATCGAAGACGAAGCAGCCGCCTTCATAGCCCTCGCCGCCTACCGCTTCGAAATAGCCGAGGATGCCGCCCTCCAGCTGCAGCACGTTGTCCATGCCCTCCGCGCGCATCCACAGGGCCGCCTTCTCGCAACGAATGCCCCCGGTGCAGAAGCTGACCACGGTGGCGTCGGCCAGCGCCTCGCGGTGCGGTGCCAGCGCTTCGGGCAGTTCGGTGAAGCGGGTGATCGGCAGGGTCAGGGCGCCGGCGAAGGTACCGTGCTCGATCTCCTGCTGGTTGCGCGTGTCGAGCATGACCACGCGGCGGCCGCCCTCGTCGTGGCCTTGCCGCAGCCATCGCGCCAGGACCGCGGGTGCCACCGCAGGCGCACGCGGCCCGGCCAGCGGCGAAGCTGATTGGCGACGGAAACTGATGATCTCCGGCTTGACCTTGACCTTGAGCCGGGCGAAAGGCATTGCCTCGCTATGGCTGTACTTGATCTGGATCGGTGCCAATCGGGGGTCGGCGCGCAGCCAGGCATAGAACGCTTCGATAGCGTCCTCGCTGCCCGCCAGGAACAAGTTGATGCCCTCGCCCGCCACCAGCACGCTGCCTTTGAGCTCCAGCGCCTCGGCACGCGCCAGCACGGCATCGGCCAGGTCTTGCGGCTCGGCCAGGTCAACGAAATGGTAGGCGGCGGTATTGACGATCATGCCGCCATTCTACCGCTGCGGCGCTAGCGGCTGATAAGCAGGAACGGCAACAGCACCAACGCGGCCACGGCCAGCATGCCCAGCAGGGTCACGATCACGAACAGCGGGCGACGGCGCAACAGGGTGCCAAACGTTTCCGCGCTTCCCTCAGCCAGCTCGGCAGCGCGGCGCGCGCGTGCCTGTTCGCCACGACGCGACTGGTACGCGTCGAGCAGGCGCTTGGCCTGCGGATAGGTTTCGCCGGCGGGCAACCAGATCCCGCCGGCCGAGATGCCCCACAGGCTGGGCCGGGTCTCGTAGAAAGCGATCTTCTCCGCTTCCAGCAGGTCACGGATTTCGTCGGCCTCGTCGTCGGGAACGTGGCGCAAGTTGAGCAGTAGCTTTGCCATGTGTCCATGATAGCGCCGGCAGGCGGTGCGATAATCGGTGTTTTCCCGCCCCAATCTCCCATGTCGCTTCGCACCTGCCTGCCCTACTTGCTGTCGATCGTGCTCGCCTTGTCGATGAGCGCCTGCACCCCGCCGGGCCCGCCGCCGGGCGGAAGCATTGCCGCCTTCCAGGCGATCGACACCACTGCCGGCACTGGCAACACCGCGCAGGCCGGTGACCGCGTTTCGGTGCACTACACCGGCTGGCTGTATGACCAGCGCAAGCCGGACAAACACGGGCCGAAGTTCGACAGCTCGCTGGACCGCGCCGAGCCGTTCGCCTTTACGCTCGGCGCGGGCCAGGTGATTCGCGGCTGGGACGAGGGCGTCGCCGGCATGCGCGTGGGTGGCAAGCGCACCCTGCTGCTGCCGCCGAACTACGGCTACGGCGATCGCGGTGCCGGTGGCGTCATCCCGCCGGGTGCGTCGCTGGTGTTCGAAGTGGAGCTGTTGCAGGTGCAGCCGCGGTGAGCGACGCAGCCGGCCCTCGCCTGGCGGTGATCGGCGGCGGCCCCGCCGGTTTGATGGCAGCCGAGGTAGCCCGCCGGGCCGGCGTGCAGGTGGACCTGTTCGAGGCCAAGGGCTCTGTCGGGCGCAAATTCCTGATCGCCGGCAAGGGCGGCCTCAACCTTACCCACTCTGATCCGTTCGAGGTGTTCGTGGCGCGCTATCGCCAGCGCAGCGCCGAGGTCGCCGGCTGGCTGCGCGACTTCGACGCCGAGGCCCTGCGCGAATGGGCGCGCGCGCAAGGCATCGAGACCTACATAGGCAGTTCCGGCCGGGTCTTTCCGCTGGATCGCAAGGCGGCACCGCTGTTGCGCGGCTGGGTCCGGCGCCTCAAGGACGAAGGCGTGCGCTTCCACGTGCAGCACCGCTGGTTGGGTTGGGGCGAGGACGGCGCCCTGCGCTTCGGCACGCCCGAAGGCGAACGCGACGTGCAGGCCGACGCCACCGTGCTGGCGCTTGGCGGTGCGAGTTGGCCGCAGCTCGGCTCCGACGGCGCCTGGGTCGCGCCGCTGGCTGCACGCGGCATCGACATCGCTCCGCTGCAGCCCGCTAATTGCGGCTTCGATGTGGACTGGAGCAAACACTTCGCCGAACGCCATGCCGGCGCGCCGCTCAAGCCGGTAGTTGCGCATTGGCTTGATCTGGACGGCAAGCCGCGGCAGTTGCAAGGCGAATGCGTGGCCAGTACGGACGGCATCGAAGGCAGCCTGGTCTACGCACTGGCAGCCGATCTGCGCGACCTGATCGCGCGCGACGGCGAGGCCACGCTGTGGCTCGACCTGGTGCCCGGACGCGACCTGCCGCGCTTGCAAAGCGAGCTGGCCCGTCCGCGCCAGGGCCGCAGCCTGAGCGAGCATTTGCGCCGCCAGGTTGGCGTGACCGGAGTCAAGGCGGCCCTGCTGCACGAGGTGCTGGACAAGGCCGCCAGCGGCGACGCCGGCGTGCTTGCCGCCACGCTAAAGCGCTTGCCGCTGCGCCTGCGCCGGCCAAGGCCGATCGCCGAAGCGATCAGCACCGCCGGCGGCGTGCGCCTGGAAGCGCTGGATGACGCGTTGATGCTCAAGCAGCTGCCCGGGGTGTTCTGCGCCGGCGAAATGCTCGATTGGGAAGCGCCCACCGGTGGCTATCTGCTCACGGCCTGTTTCGCCACTGGCCTGCGCGCCGGCCGCGGCGCGGTGGCCTGGTCGCAGGATTGCGACCACGCTCGCCCGCCGCGCTGACGGCGACGAAGATCAGCGCGACTTGCTGTCGCGCAACGCCTGCACCCGCGGCGGCGGCTGGAACGAATCGGCGCGCGCATCGACCCAGAAATCCTGGAAGACCGCATGGTCTGGCACCGTCCGAAGCAGGTCGCCGGTCTCGAGGTAGCGGTACAGCGAGGCCAGCGATCGGATCTCCACCGCCGAGACCCGGCGCAGGATGTGCTCGGGCCCGAGCTGCGATGGATCGCTCAGGCCGGCGGCGGCCAGCAGCTCACGCAGCGCGCGCAGCGTGTTCTCGTGGTACTGGTGCACGCGCGTGGCCTTGTCGGGCAGATCAAGGTGGCGCCAGCGTCGAGGGTCCTGGGTCGCCACGCCGGTCGGGCAACGGTCGGTGTGGCAGCTGAGCGATTGGATGCAGCCCAGCGCGAACATGAAGCCGCGGCCGGCGTTGCACCAGTCCGCGCCCATCGCGATGGTGCGGGCGATGTCGAACGCACTGGTGATCTTGCCGGCTGCGCCGAGCTTGATCTTGTCGCGCAGGTCCAGGCCGACCAGGGTGTTGTGCACCAGCCGTAGCGCTTCGTGCATCGGCACGCCGACATGGTCGCCGAATTCCGGCGGCGCCGCGCCCGTTCCCCCTTCGGCGCCATCGACGACGATGAAGTCCGGCAACAATCCGGTCTGCTGCATGGCCTTGGCGATGCCGAACCACTCCCACGGATGCCCGAGCGCGAGCTTGAAACCGGTCGGCTTGCCGCCAGACAACTCGCGCAGGCGCGCAACGAACTCCAGCAAACCCACCGGCGTGGAGAAAGCCGAATGCGCGGCCGGCGAGACGCAGTCGATGCCCATCGGCACACCGCGGGTGGCGGCAATCTCGGCGCTGACCTTGGCCGCTGGCAGCACCCCGCCATGGCCCGGCTTTGCGCCCTGCGAAAGTTTCACCTCGATCATCTTGACCTGCGCGTCGGCCGCGTTGGCGGCGAACCGCTGCGGGTCGAAGGCGCCGTGTTCGTCGCGACAACCGAAATATCCCGAGCCGATCTCCCACACCAGGTCGCCACCCATCTCGCGGTGGTAAGGCGAGATCGAGCCTTCGCCGGTGTCGTGGTAGAAGTGGCCGCGGCGCGCGCCTTCGTTGAGCGCGCGAATGGCATTGGCCGACAACGCGCCGAAGCTCATCGCCGAGATATTGAACACGCTGGCCGAATACGGTTGCCGGCACTGGGCACCGATAGTGATGCGGAAGTCATGCGAGTCGATCTTCGCCGGCGCCACCGAATGGTTGATCCATTCGTAGTCGACTCGATAGGCGCTGTGCAGGGTACCGAAGGGCACCACGTCCATCTCGTTCTTGGCGCGCTGGTACACCAGTGCACGCTGCTGACGCGAGAACGGCACTTCGTCCAGGTCGCTCTGGACGAAATACTGGCGAATTTCTGGGCCAATCGATTCGAAGCCAAAGCGGAAATGCGCCAACACCGGATAATTGCGACGCAGCGTGCTGCGCTTCTGCAGCAGGTCGCAGGTCCCCAGCACGCTGAGCACCGCGAACAACAGCACGCCCCAATCCCAGGCGATCCAGAAATGCGCCAGGACCAGCGACAGGACCAGCATCAACAGGCAGAAAACATAAGCCAGGTAGCGGTGCATCGGTTCCTCGTTGCTTGGGCGCTGGAGCAGGCGCTACAGGCGGTCGCTGACGCTCTCGCGCGGCCAGGCCGACTTGACGTCATAGACCACCGCGCCGGGCCGGCCCAGCGCGGCAATCTGGTCCACGCCGTAGGCGCGGTATTGGTCGTGGGCCACGGCCAGCACGACCGCATCGTAGCTGCCGGCCTGCGGCTCGCTGCACAGGCGCACGCCGGCATGGGCGAGCGACTCTTGCGGATCGGCCCAGGGGTCGCAGGCATCCACCTGCGCGCCCAGCGCCTGCAAGTCGTTGACCAGATCCAGTGCGCGGCTGTTGCGCAGGTCCGGGCAGTTCTCCTTGAAGGTCACGCCCAACACCAGCACGCGCGCCTCGGCGATGCCCCGGCCCTGCGCCCCGAGCAGTGCCGCCACCCGCGCGGCCACATGCTGGCCGACCCGGTTGTTGACCTGGCGCGCGGTATGGATGAGGTCCGGGTGGTAGCCGACGCTTTCGGATTTGTGCAGCAGGTAATAAGGGTCCACGCCGATGCAGTGCCCACCAACGAGCCCCGGCCGGAACGGCAGGAAGTTCCATTTGGTCCCGGCCGCCTCGAGCACGTCCAGCGTATCGATGCCGAGGCGGTCGAAGATCAAGGCCAATTCGTTGACCAGCGCGATATTGACGTCGCGCTGGATGTTCTCGACCACCTTGGCGGCCTCGGCCACGCGGATCGAGGGCGCGCGCCAGGTGCCGGCAGAGATTATCGAGCGGTACAGGCTATCGACCACCTCGGCCGCTTCGGCGGTAGAGCCGGCTGTGATCTTGCGGATTTCGGGCAGGCGGCGCTGGCGGTCGCCCGGATTGATCCGCTCCGGGCTGTAGCCGCAGTGGAAGTCGATGTTGAAGCGCAAGCCGGAGGCCGATTCCAGCAGGGGTACGCAGACTTCTTCGGTGGTGCCGGGGTAGACGGTGGATTCGTAGATCACCAGGTCGCCCGGCTTGAGCGCGGCGGCGATCAATGCAGTGGCCGAACGCAGCGGCCCGAGGTCGGGCTGTTCGGCCGCATCGATCGGGGTCGGCACGGTGACGATGAATATCTGCGCCGCCGCCAGGTCTGCGGCATTTGCGCTGTAGCGCAGGCCGGTGGCGCTGGCCAACTCGGCCGGTGCCATTTCCAGGGTGCTGTCGTGGCCGGCGCGCAGGCGCTCGATGCGTTGACCATCGACATCGAACCCCAGTACATCGCGATGGCTGCCGAAGGCCACGGCGAGCGGTAGCCCAACGTATCCCAGGCCAATGATGGCAATACGCGCGGTGGCGGGATCGGGAAGCGTTGCGACGGGCATGCAAATCCTTTCAGGGCCAGGCGTCATCGCTCGGGCACGATGCGCGCGGCCGGCAGCATAGCGCAGCGCCCCGGGCG
>DATCVI010000006.1:0-9151 GCA_036566925.1 Stenotrophomonas sp. | reverse complement strand
AAGCTTGGAATGTCTTCTATCGCCGAGCTTTTCCTGGCCGTTGCGACGGCATCATTTGGTCGGTGGCGGAGGAATTGTCGGGGCGCGGTCCACGGCGTGTCCCGAAACCGGACTGCCCCCAACCACCCGATAGATCAGCCTGGTTTGTGGGAGAGAAAAGCACCCTCATCCGGCCCTGTCGGGCCACCTTCTCCCAGAGGGAGAAGACGGCAGGCGCTGTCGGCGATTAATTGCAACTGCAGAAGTGCATGCCGTCCTTCTCCCCTGGGAGAAGGTGCCGCGACAGCGGCGGATGAGGGCAACTCTCCCCACACAATCGCGACCCTCTATCGGGCGTTCGGGGCCATGCCCTTGCCCCGGGGGCGTTGGGCGACATGGACGTCGCCCAACGAGACACGCAGGATGCAGTATTTGGCGTCCCCCGGGGCAAGGGCATGGCCCCGAACGCCGCACGGAAAAATAAAAAGTCCAACCAAAGCTTCAAGCCACCAACAGCCTCTCCCGCGCCAGCGCCGCCAACACATCGGCCACCACCTCGCGCGCACAAGCAGCCAGCTCAGCCGCACCCGGCGACTCGTTCCCGCACCGCAGCGTAATCTCACCCCGCCCGTGCAAGCCGACCAACGCCTCGGCCAGCTGCGCCTGGGTGCGGGTGCCGTCGAGTAGCGGAAGCAGGCTTTGGCGGGCCACGTCCAGCAGCACCGTTCGATGCAGCGGCGAAACCACCCAGCGCTTCTGCGTGCGTTGCGGCCCTTCGAAACGATGTGCATACCACTGCCGCGCCGGCGCCCAGGCGGTCGGCAATTCTCCCGCCGATGGCACCGCCTGGAGGCTACCGTCACGCTCGAATTCCACCGCGTTGAACGCAATCAATTGCCCCAGTAGCCCTGCCATTTCGGAAGCTATCGCCGCGCTGGGCTCGAAGCCACGCCGTTGCAATTGCGCCAATAGCTCGCTGCCGAGCAGCGCATTGGGATAGGCGGCCGTAAGGATATCGGCCAGGGCCAGCCCCAGTTCGCCCGTCAGCTCGATGTCGGCGCCACGGCTGGTGCGCAACGTCACCTTGTGCGGGACACCCTCCACTGGCCGCGGCTGGCTGAAATGGCCGCTGTAGTACAGCTCGCGCAGTCGGCCCAGGTCCAGCGTGCGTTCGATCTGCGTTGCGCGTTCGCCATGGACCAGCAAGGTCTGGCGGAACTGTCGGTTGCGCAGGAAATCCAGGTACTGTTCCAGTTCCAGCTGGTCGCCGACACCCTGCAACCCCTGCGCGATCTCGTCGCCGAGGTTGCTGGCGAACATCGATGCCACCGGCGTCTCGGCAAGATAGGCCAAGCCCTGCGCCTGCGCCGCGTCGGCGAAGTCGCGGAAATAGCAGGGGTGGTTATGCCGCTCCAGGTACTCGTGCACCAGGTAATAGTCATCGCCCTTCTGCACGATGTCGGCGTGCTCGGCGAGGATGCGGCCGAGCATGGCCTCGGGCGCCACGCGCTCGCGCAGGAACTGGATCATGGTGCGCCCATGCGCCAGTTGCTCGACCGGGCTGTCCCGGCGCGCGCCGTGCAGGCGCATGGCATCGCGCACGACCTCGCGGGTCTTCCAGCCTGGATAGGTGTTGTAGGAGACGAAGGCCACCCCCTGCGGGCTCAGGTTCTCGCGGCACACGCGCAGGATCGCGGCGCGCACCGGTGCCGGCACCCAGCTGTACACGCCGTGGCACAGGATGTAGTCGAACTGACCCAGGCTGGCATCGATCGAGGCCAGGTCGCGCTGCGCCAGATGCACGTTGTCCAGGCCCATCCGCGCGATCAGCGCATTGCCCTCTTCTACCTGCTGGGTGGACAGGTCCACGCCGATAACGTGGGCCCGTGGATGGCGCTGGGCAAAGGGAATGACATTGCCGCCGGCCGCGCAGCCCAGTTCGAGCACGCGCGCGGTCGCCGGATCAGGGGCGTCCAGCCCGAATAGCCAGGCGACCGAACGCAGGTGTTCGGGGGCGGAGGCCTCGAACGCGCAAGAGAGATAAGGCGCGTCGTCGTAGTCCGCCGCGATCAGGTCGTTTTCGTTGGCCATGGGGGCACCCGGGTCGGTCAATGCCGACGGTTCCGAAGGACCGCAGAAGGTAGCGAAAGCCTGGCGAGGGGGGACTGCGATTTTTCCAACGAAATGACGGCTAACGTCATTTTTCGCTTCCGCTGCCTCAATCCAGGCGCTTGCGGAAGCGCAGGATCGCCAGCGTCATCATCACCACCGAGAATCCCGCCAGTGCGAGCGCGTCGGGCCACAGCTCGGGCAGGGTCGCGCCACGCAGCATCACCCCTCGGATCAAGCGCATGAAATGCGTCAGCGGCAGGATTTCGGCCAGCCATCGCGCCGGCCACGGCATGCCGTCGAACGGGAACATGAAGCCGGACAGCAGGATCGACGGCAGGAACAGGAAGAACGTCATCTGCATCGCCTGGAATTGCGACTGCGCGACCGTGGAGATCAACAAGCCCAAGCTGAGGTTGGCGACGATCAGCAGCATCGCTACCGCGTAGACCGGGCCGAAGCCGCCGACCACCGGCACTTCGAACAACCAGCCGCCGAGCAACAGCACGAGGGTCGCCTGGACCAGGCCAACGGCGATATACGGCAGCACCTTGCCAAGCATCAATTCGGCGCTGGAAACCGGCGTGGTAATCAGCATTTCCAGGTTGCCGCGCTCGCGTTCCCGCACGATCGCCATGGCCGTGAACATCACCAGCGTCATCGTCAGGATCACGCCGATCAACCCGGGCACTACGTTGATCGCCGATTTGCGCTGCGGGTTGTATAGCGGCAACACGCTGATCCGGGCCCCGGCCTGGGCCGTGGACAGGCGCCCGTCCAGCGGCATCTGCGCCAGTTGCCGGGCCGCACCCTGCACCGAGGTGTCGGCGCCGTCGACGATCACCTGCATCACCTCGCGGCCTTCGCTCAGTCGGCGCTCGAAGTCCGGCGGCACCACCAGCCCAACCTCGATGCGGCCGGCGCGGATCAGCGCCTGAATCTGTTCGGGCGTCTGCGCCGCGGCTACCGGATCGATCACTTCGGTGGCGAGCATGTCGCGCACCAATGCGCGCGAAGCGGCGGTATCGGCCTGGTCGGCCACCGCGGCCGGCAGGTGACGCACGTCCAGGTTGATGGCGTAGCCGAACAACAGCAGCTGCAGCGTGGGAATGCCGATCATCATCGCCAGGGTCATGCGGTCGCGCGCCATCTGCCGCAGTTCCTTGACCATCACCGCGTAGATCTGCGCCGGCTTCATGCACTGGCCTCTTCGCGGCGGCGGGTGGCGGCGACGAATACGTCCTCCAGGCTCGGCTCGATCGCGCTCGCTTCGGCCTGCAGGCCGTCCCGGCGCAGCGCCGTGGCGATCACCTGCGGATCGCCGTGGCCTGGCGCGCACAATACCCGCAGCTCGTTGCCGACCTGGGCCACGGACAGTACGCCGTCGACGCTGTGCAGCAGCTTCTGCGCCTTGCGCAGCGAATCGCTGTGCACGCCGACCGTGCGCCCGGCGAGCGCGCCGGTCAGTTCGGCCGGAGTGCCGTTGGCGACGAGGCGGCCGCGGTCGAGGATGGCGATGCGATGGCAGCGCTCGGCCTCGTCCATGTAATGGGTGGAGACCAGCAGCGTGGTGCCGGCGTCGGCGAGGTCGAAGAGTTTTTCCCAGAACGACCGCCGCGACTCTGGATCGACTGCGCTGGTCGGCTCGTCCAGCAACAGCAGTTGCGGCTCGTGCACCACCGCGCCGGCCAGCGCCAGGCGTTGCTTCTGGCCGCCGCTCAGGGTACCGGCCAATTGCTTCTGCAGCGCTTGCAGGTCATAGGACTGCAGGAGTTCGTCCACCCGCGGCGCACGCCGGGCGCGCGGCAGGTTCTGCACGGTGGCCAGGAACATGAGGTTCTCGCGCACCGTGAGGTCTTCGTACAGCGAGAACTTCTGCGTCATGTAGCCGATGTGCCGGCGCAATTCCTCGGCCTGGCGCGGGATCGACAGGCCGAGCACCTGGATCTCGCCTTCGCTGGGCGTCAGCAGGCCGCACAGCATGCGGATGGTGGTCGACTTGCCCGATCCGTTGGGCCCGAGGAAGCCGTAGACCTGCGCGCGCGGCACATCCAGGTCGATATGGTCGACCGCGGTGAAATCCCCGAAGCGCTTGCTCACACCGCGCGCGTGGATCGCCCACTCACCAGCGGCGACCGGCGCAGCGGCGGCAGCCGGTTCATTCATCGCCGGGGTCCGCCAGGCGCACCTGCACCGGCACGCCGACCGGCAGGCGGTTGGCGCTGGCCGGCAATTGCACTTCGGCCAGGTAGGTCAGCCGCTCTGCGTCGCTGCCGGAGAGTGCGTAGTAGGGCGTGAACATCGGCTCGCTGCGGATCATCCGCACCCGGCCCTGGAAGACCTCGCTGCTGCCGGCCACGCTCACCGGCAAGGCCTGGCCGATGGCGACGCGCGCACGCACCGTGGCCGGCACGTAGATGCGCGCATACGGCGCTTCACCCACCAGCATGATCGCCAGGGCGGCGCCCACCGGCGCCTGGTCGCCGAGTTTGTACGGCAGGCTGTCGATGCGGCCGTCGCGCGGGGCGACGATATCGAGTTTGTCGAGGTTGACCGACTGCACCACGGCCTCGGCCTGGGCCGCGCGCACCGCCGATTCGCCTTGCGCCACCTCCTCCACCCGCGTGCCGTTGCGCAGTTCCAGCAGCGCTTCTTCGGCGGCCCGCACCTGCGCCTGTGCATTGCCGGCGGCGGCACGGGCGCGATCGACTTCGGCGGCCGCGACGAGTTGCTGCCTGCCCAATGGCTGCAGGCGCGCGTAATAAGCACTGGCATCGCGGGCCTGGGCCTGGGCCGCCGCCAGCTGCGCCTGGGCCTGGGCAATCTGCTCGCGCCGCGGGCCGTTGCGCAGTTCCAGCAGCGACTGCTCGCGCTGGCTGGCTTGGGCCTGCACGCTCTGCAGTTGCGCCTGCGTGCGCTGCGGCTCCAGCCGAAGTAATCGGGTGCCGGCGCGCACTTGGTCGCCTTCACGCACCTCCACCGCCACGATCCGTTCGGAAGCCGTCGCAGGCAGGGTGATGCGGTCCCACTCCAGGGTGCCAAGCAAGGGCTCCGGTTCGCGATGGCAAGCAGCCATCAGCACCGCCAGGGCGAACACGGCAAGTCGCACGATGCTTCGATTCACAGGGCTGCTCCTGCCGCTCAAGGCGGCGCCATGCCGGTCTTCAACAACACCAGCGCGTGCCGCGCGATCGCCGCGGCGTCCAGGTCCTTGGCACCGAGCAACTGGCGCCAGATCGGCGCGCCGGCGATGGGAAACAGGGTCAGGCCGACCAGCGACGTCATCAGCAGGCGCGGATCGAGCGCCGGATTGATTTCGCCACGCGCCTGGGCGGCGGTGAAGCGCGCCACCATCACCCGCGCCGCGCTCGGCGCGACCTCGTCCAGCACCAGCCCACGCAGCGCACCGCCTTCGCACAGCACTTCGCGCACCCACAACTGCGGCCACCAGGGATGGCGCTCGACCACCGCGAATACGCCGCCGACGAAGGCAGCCACGGTCGCTTCGATGTCGTCGCCGGCATGCGCCAATGCCTCGCCCAGTCCCGCCATGGCGGGCAACAGTCGCTCGCGCACCAGGGTGTCGAGCAACTGCTGCTTGTCGCCGAAGTAGTAGTTCACCAACGCCGGAGTGACGCCGGCCTGCTGCGCGATGTCGCGCAGGCGCGTGGCCGCGACACCTTGCCGCACGAAGCAATCCAGCGCCGCCGCCAGCAACCGCCCCTGCTGGTCTTCGGCGTTGTCGCCGCCGGGCCGGCCAGGCGCTCGCCGGACCACGGCGGCAGCGCGCTTGCGCACGCGCTTGGTGGGGGGCGTTGCAGGCGGTCGCGCGCGGCTCATGGCCCTATTTAAATCTACGTTTAATTAAACCCGAGTGAAGCCTCCAACTGGCCGCCAGCGGCCGCGACGCGCTACCCTTTCCTTCCCTCAAGCCAGGCCCGCGCCGTGCGCGCACGCGCCCCACGCCGCCTCTGTCGATGATTCCATGAGCACACCCGCGCAACGCGATTTCACCCTTGACCCGGCCGACAGCGAGCGCCTGGCCAACCTGTCCGGCCCGTTCGACGAGAACCTGCGGCAGATCGAATTGCGCCTGGGCGTGGAGATCGCCAACCGCGGCAATATCTTCCGCGTCACCGGCCCGGCGCGCGCCACCCAGGCGGCCGAGAAGTTGCTGCACAGCCTGTACGAAGAAGCCGAGGCCACGGCCTTCGACAGCCATGCGATTCACCTGCGCTTGAATGCGGCCAACCTGGACCAGGTCGCCGAGCGCGCCTATGAAGCCCAGGACGTGGCGATCAAGGTCAAGCGCGGCACCGTGCGCGGCCGCGGCGCCAACCAGGCCAAGTACCTGCACCAGATCGCCACGCACGACATCAATTTCGGCATCGGCCCGGCCGGCACCGGCAAGACCTTCCTGGCGGTGGCCAGCGCGGTCGAGGCGTTGAACGAATCGCGCGTGCAGCGGTTGATCCTGGTGCGCCCGGCGGTGGAAGCCGGCGAGAAGCTCGGTTTCCTGCCCGGCGATCTCAGCCAGAAAGTGGACCCGTACCTGCGGCCGCTATACGACGCGCTGTATGAAATGCTCGGCGTGGAGAAAGTGGTCAAGCTGCTGGAGAAGAATGTCATCGAGATCGCACCGCTGGCGTATATGCGCGGACGCACGCTCAACGATGCCTACGTGATCCTGGACGAGGCCCAGAACACCACCATCGAGCAGATGAAGATGTTCCTGACCCGCCTGGGCTTCGGCTCGACCGCGGTGGTCACCGGCGACCTCACCCAGATCGATTTGCCCAAGCACGTGAAATCCGGCCTGCGCGACGCGGTCGAGGTGCTGCGCGATGTCGACGGCGTCAGCTTCACCTTCTTCGAGGCACGCGACGTGGTGCGCCACCCGCTGGTGGCACGCATCGTCAATGCCTACGAGAAGCGCGAGGACAGCGACCGCCAGACCGGAGCGACCCCATGACCCGCGGCCCGGTTCGTCTCGATGTGGGCGTCAGCTATGCCCTGCCCCGCGCCGGCTTGCCGGCGGCGGTGAGCTTCCGCAAATGGGTGGCGGCCGCGCTTAAAGGGCGCATCCGCGAAGCCGACCTCGCCGTGCGCCTGGTCGACGCCCGCGAAGGCCGCGCGCTCAACAAGCATTACCGCGGCAAGGACTATGCGACCAATGTCCTCAGCTTCCCGGCCGAGCTTCCCGAGGGCCTGCCCAAGGGCGTCAAGCTGCCACTGCTTGGCGACCTGGTGATCTGCGCGCCGGTCGTCGCACGCGAGGCCAGGGAACAAGGCAAGGCACTGGCCGCCCACTACGCCCACCTCACCGTCCACGGCACCTTGCACCTGCTCGGCTGGGACCACGAGGACGAGCGCGAAGCCGAGGCCATGGAGCAGCTTGAACGCGACATCCTGGCCGAGCTGGGCGTCGAGGATCCCTACCTCTGAGCAAGGAACGCGACTGCATGAAACACTCCCTGCCCTTCGTTGGCCTGCTGCTGGCCGCCTGCAGCGGCGCCCACGCCGCCGACGCGCCCGCCGCGCGCCCGGATCTGGCCGCGCTGCTCGAATGCCGCGCCCGTGTGTCCGATTTCGCCGCGTTGCAGCCAGTGCTGGAAGACCCGCTCAAGGCCGTGGCGCTGGGTTGGCGGCCGCTGCCACAGGCCAATCTGTTCATGACCGAATATGAGCTGACCACGCCGATCACGGTGTTCGGACATTCCACCTCGCAGATCGCCTTTTCCGGCCCGAGCGTAATGGCGCTGCTCGACCTGCCCGACCCGCGTCCGCTGGCCAAGCAGCTGCAGCTGGAAGAAGGCGTCGATACCGCGGACAAGGTGATGTACGGGCGCGAAGTGCTGAGCCAGGACACCACCGATCCGAAGACCGGCGAGCCGATGATCGAATCGATCGTGCTCAGCGTCTCCAACGTGAAATCCCACCCGGGCAAGACCCTGGCCGGTTGCAGCTATAGCCTCGACCTGCCCGAGGAAGCCGAGCCGGAAGCCCCTGCCGCGCCCGCCCTGACCCCGGCTGCCCCGGTCAAGGCGCCGCCCGGCGGCCGCTAGCGCCGGTCAGCCGGCGCGCAGCCCGGCGTGGCGATGGCCTGCTAGACTGCGGCCATCGCCCGGCGCGCCGGGTGCCGTTTCCCGCATTCGATGTCAGAAGACGACAGTAGTCACAGCACGCCCGAACCCCACGAAAAACGCCGCAGCTGGCTTGAACGCCTGAGTGCCGCGTTCTCGGGCGAACCTCATACCCGCGACGAACTGGTGGCCCTGCTGCGCACGGCCCAACAGGACGGGCTGATCGGGTCCGATACCTTGCGCATGATGGAAGGCGCCATGTCGGTGGCCGAGCTCACCGTGGGCGACGTGATGATCTCGCGCTCGCAGATGGTCTCGCTGCCGGGCGAAGGGCGCTTCCTCGATCTGATGAAGCAGGTGGTCGAGTCCGGCCACTCGCGCTTCCCCGTGCACGGCGAAAACAAGGACGAGATCCTCGGCATCCTGTTGGCCAAGGACCTGCTGCGCGGCGTTGTCGCCGACAACGGCCCGGGCACGATCCGCGAGCTGCTGCGGCCGGCGGTGCTGATCCCCGAGTCGAAGAAGCTCAACGTCCTGCTCAAGGAATTCCGCCTCTCGCGCAACCACATGGCCATCGTGGTCGACGAATACGGCGGCGTCGCCGGTCTGGTCACCATCGAAGACGTGCTGGAGCAGATCGTCGGCGAGATCGACGACGAGCACGACGAGGCCGAGGATGCGACCACGTTGATCGCCGCGCAGGCCGATGGCCAGTACGTGGTCGATGCGCTGACGCCGATCGAGGATTTCAACGAACGTTTCGGCTGCGAATTCCCGGATGACGACTACGACACCATCGGCGGCCTGGTCACCGAAGCGTTCGGCCACCTGCCGGAAACCGGCGAGGAACTGACCCTGGACCGTTTCGTGTTCCGTGTCGCCCGCGCCGACGCCCGCCGCGTGCGCGCGTTCCACGTCAACCTACTGCCGCAACTGGCGCAGGAAGACGCTTGAACCTGGCCACCGCACGACCCTTGGCC
>DATCVI010000005.1:0-9615 GCA_036566925.1 Stenotrophomonas sp. | reverse complement strand
GGCCCTTTCGGGACACGCCGTGAACCCATCCATGGGGGCTAATCGGACGACATCCATGTCGCCGATTGTCCCGAAAGGGCCATGCCCCCACAGGCCCGATAGACGGCCGCTACGGATGGGAAAAGCAGGCAAGAGCAAGAGCAAGAGCGAGAGGTGAGAGTGAGATGAGGGAGAGATGGGGCGAAGGCTTTTTGCTTTTGCTTTTGCTTTTGCCTTTCCTCTTTCCCCCTCCAGCGCGCCCCTAACGAAGTGGGAAAACTAAAGCGCCTGGCGCCGAGACGGCGGGGATCGGGGTCAGTGGGGCATGGATGCCCCACGGCGGCGACTCAGACACGGACGTCTGTGGAGCCGCGACCCCGATACCCGGCGGCTCGGGGCCCGCAACGTTAGCCGACACCACCAACCGCAAACGCAGCGCGCCCTCATCACCCCCCACCACCCCCACCCGCATGGATTCCGCCTTCGGTCAACGCACGCGGATCCAATAGGCGCCGCAGTTCGGCCTCGGGTAGGCCGCTATCTTCCAGCGCGACCTCCAACACCGGCCGGTTTTCCTTGTACGCACGCTTGGCGATCGCCGCGGCTTTTTCGTAGCCGATGATCGGGTTGAGCGCGGTCACCAGGATCGGGTTGCGGTCCAGGGCTTCGCGCACGCGGTCCTGGCGCACTTTCAGGCCGGCGATCGCCGAGTCGGCCAGTAGTCGTGCGACGTTGGCCAGCAGGCCGATCGAGTCGAGCAGGTTCAGCGCGATCAGCGGCAGGGTGACGTTGAGCTGGAAGTTGCCGGTCTGGCCGGCGACGGTAATCGCGGTGTGGTGGCCGATGACTTGGGCACACGCCATCACGGTGGCTTCGGGAATCACCGGGTTGACCTTGCCCGGCATGATCGATGAGCCCGGCTGCAGGGCCGGCAGTTCAATTTCGCCCAGGCCGGCCAGCGGTCCGGCGTTCATCCAGCGCAGGTCGTTGGCGATCTTGATCAGGGCCACGGCGGTGGCGTTGAGTTGGCCGGAAAGTTCGACCGCGTCGTCCTGCGCGGCCAGTCCTTCGAATTTGTTCTCGGCGCTTTCAAAGCGTGTGCCGGTGCTGCCCGACAACAGCTTGGCGACCTTGTTGCCCAAGCGCGGGTCGGCGTTGATTCCGGTGCCGATGGCGGTGCCGCCCAGCGGCAGCCGGCGCAGGCGCTTGAGGCTGTCTTCGATGCGCGCTTCGGCCGAGGCGATCTGCGCCGACCAGGCGCCGAATTCCTGCTGGAAGGTCAGCGGCATGGCGTCCATCAGGTGGGTGCGGCCGGTCTTGACCACTTTGGCCAGGCCCTTGCCGCGCTTGTCGATGGTCTTGCGCAGGTGCTTGAGCGCAGGCAGCAGTTGTTCGACGGTGGCCAGTTGCGCCGACACGCGGATGGCGGTGGGAATCACGTCGTTGGAGCTCTGGCCCAGGTTGACGTGGTCGTTGGGATGGACCTTGGCCTTGCCGGCACGGGTGGCCAGGGTGGCAATCACCTCGTTGGCATTCATGTTGGACGAGGTGCCCGAGCCGGTCTGGTAGACGTCGATCGGGAAGTGCGCGTCATGGCGGCCTTCGGCCACTTCCTGCGCGGCCTGTTGCACGGCCTTGGCCACGCCCTTGGGCAGCAGGCCGAGTTCGGCGTTGACCTGCGCGGCGGCGCCCTTGATCAGGCCCAGCGCGCGGATGAAGCCGCGCGGCATCGGCTGGCCGGAGACCGGGAAGTTCTGTACTGCGCGCTGGGTCTGCGCGCCCCACAGCGCGTCGGCGGGCACCTGCAGTTCGCCCATGCTGTCGTGTTCGGTCCGGTACTTGTCGCTCATTTGCAATCTCCGCACTGCGGGTTCGGGGGAGGCGGCACCGTCGCGGCGCCGCGGTTGGAGGGCAGGCGCTGGCTGCGGCAAGCCGCTGGCTGACCCGCCCACGATACGCGCCGCTCCCGGCTGCGCCCAGCCGCGGCGGCTGCTTCCCGCCGGCAGGCATCGCGGTGGCCGGCGTAGAATATGCGCCCCTGTCGCCTGCCCTTGCCGCCCCCATGACGGAATCCGCCCTGCTCGCCCTGTCCCCGCTCGATGGCCGCTACGCCGGCAAGGTCGATGCCCTGCGCCCGATCTTTTCCGAGTACGGGCTGATCCGTGCGCGGGTGAAGGTCGAGATCGAATGGCTGCTGGCGCTGGCCGCCGAGCCCGGCATCGTCGAGCTTCCCGCATTCCCGGCCAGTGCCGTGCAGACGTTGCGCGCCCTGGCCGATGACTTCTCGGTGGCCGACGCGGCGCGGGTCAAGGAGATCGAGCGCACCACCAACCACGACGTCAAGGCGGTGGAGTACTTCATCAAGGAACGCCTCAAGGGCGACGCCGAGCTGGGGCCGGCGCTGGAATTCGTGCATTTCGCCTGCACCAGCGAAGACATCAACAACCTGTCCTACGGCCTGATGCTGGCGCAGGCGCGCAACCAGGTGCTGCTGCCGGCGCTGGACGGCGTGATCGAGCGCCTGCGCCAACTGGCCCATGCCCAGGCCGGCCAGCCGATGCTCTCGCGCACCCATGGCCAGACCGCTTCGCCCACCACCCTGGGCAAGGAACTGGCCAACGTGGTGGCGCGCCTGCAGCGCCAGCGCCAGCAGATCGCCGCGGTGGAGCTGACCGGCAAGATCAACGGCGCGGTCGGCAATTACAACGCCCACGTCGTGTCCTACCCGGACGTGGACTGGCCGGCCTTCGCGCAGCGCTTCGTCGAGGGCCTCGGGCTGGTCTTCAACCCCTACACCACGCAGATCGAGCCGCACGACAACGTCGCCGAGATCGGCGATGCCGCGCGCCGTGCCAACACCATCCTGATCGACCTGGCGCGCGACATCTGGGGCTACATCTCGCTGGGCTACTTCAAGCAGAAGCTGAAGGAAGGCGAAGTCGGCTCTTCGACCATGCCGCACAAGGTCAACCCGATCGACTTCGAGAACGCCGAAGGCAACTTCGGCCTGGCCAATGCGCTGTTCGAACACTTCTCGGCCAAGCTGCCGATCAGCCGCTGGCAGCGCGACCTCACCGACTCCACCGTGCTGCGCGCGATCGGCACCGCCTTCGGCCACAGCCAGGTGGCGCTGGATTCGCTGGCCAAGGGCCTGGGCAAGCTGGAAGTGAACCCGCAGCGCCTGGACGGCGACCTGGACGCGGCCTGGGAAGTGCTGGCCGAAGCCGTGCAAACCGTGATGCGCCGTCACGGCCTGCCCAACCCGTACGAGCAGCTCAAGGCGCTGACCCGCGGCCAGGGCATCACGGCCGAGTCGATGCGCGCCTTCGTCGAATCGCTGAACCTGCCGGCCGCCGACAAGCAGCGCCTGCGCGAGCTGACCCCCGGCGGCTACACCGGCCTGGCCGAACGCCTCGCCCGCGCCATCTGATCACCGGCGCCCCGCTGGCGCCGGGGACGGGAGACGTGCGATGGACCTGCTGGTCAACCTGGACGTGCCCGACCTGGCCGCCGCCGAGCGGCTCTATGTAGCGGCCTTCGGCCTGCGCCCGGGCCGGCGCTTCGGCACCGCCGCGCTGGAGCTGCTGGGCGCCGCGGTACCGATCTACCTGCTGGTGCAGCCGGACGGCAGCCAGGGCGCGGCCGGCCAGCCGCGCCGGTACCAACGCCACTGGACCCCCGTGCACCTGGATGTGGCGGTGGCCGACCTCGACGTCGCCCTGGACCGCGCCCTGGCGGCCGGTTTCGTGGCCGACGACCTGGAAGTGCAGCGCCGGGACCCCGCCGCCGCCCGCACCACCATTCGCCAGGCCCCCTGGGGCCGGCTGGTGCGCCTGGCCGACCCGTTCGGCCACGGCTGGTGCCTGCTGCAGTTTTCCGCCGCCGGCTATGACGCCGTGGCCACGCCGCCCCCTGGCCCGCCCTGACCCGGCACAAGGCCGCCATCACCTCCCCTGGGCCACAATCGACCCGTCTCTGCGACCCCCCGGTCCGCGCTTTGCAGGAACCCCATGAAGAAAACCGCCGCCCTTCCGTTCGAGATCCAGGCCACCGCGCAGCACCCGCTGGGCATGCCCACCGCGCGCTTCCTGCGCGACTACTGGCACAAGCGTCCGCTGCTGATCCGCCAGGCCTTTCCCGACTTCCAGACCCCGGTGAGCCCTGAAGACCTGGCCGGCCTGGCCTGCGAGGAAGGCGTGCTGGCCCGGCTGATCTCGCACGACCGCGACCGCGACGACTGGCAGGTGCGCAGCGGCCCGTTCGAAGAGACCGACTTCCCCAACCTGCCCGACCACGACTGGACCCTGCTGGTGCAGGACGTGGACAAGTGGGACCCGGACGTGCGCGCCCTGCTGGCGCAGTTCGCGTTCCTGCCGCGCTGGCGCATCGACGACATCATGATCAGCTTCGCCGCCACCGGCGGCTCGGTCGGCGCCCATGTCGACCACTACGACGTATTCCTGCTGCAGGGCATGGGCGAGCGCCGCTGGCAGATCGACGCCAGCGTGGCGATGGGCCGCAAGGCGCCGCCGTTGGCCTTCCGCGAGGACGCGGAGATCAAGCTGCTGCAACGCTTTACGCCGACCCACGATTGGGTCCTGGCGCCGGGCGACATGCTCTACCTGCCGCCGCTGGTGCCCCACCATGGCGTTGCCGAAAACCCGTGCCTGACGTTCTCCATCGGCACCCGCGCCCCGTCCTCGGCCGAACTTATCAGCGACTATCTGGACACATTGATCGCCGACGCCGACGAGGCCGTGCGCTACCACGACGAGGACCTGGCCGCGCCGGCCGACCCTTACGAGATCGACGAGGCGGCGATGGGCCGAGCGATCGCGGCCCTCAATGCGCTGCGCATGAATGATCCCGACCGGCTCGGCGAGTGGTTCGGCCGCTTCATCACGACCTATCGTGCTTCCGGCGATATCGCTTCGCCGCCGCAGGCGCCGAACCAGGCCGAACTGGGCCAGGCCCTGGCCGAAGGCGCCGTGATCTATCGCCATCCGTGGTCGCGCGTGGCCTGGCGCCGGGCGCGCAAGGGCGCCTTGCTGTTCGTCAGCGGTCACGCCTTCGCCCTGCCGTTGCGTGATGCCCAGCGCCTGGCCGCCTGGGAGGAGATCGACGAAGCCGCTTATGCCCAGTTGTCCGAGCGCGGCCGCACGGCGCTGCTGGCGTTGGTCGAGTTGGGCCACTACGCCCCGGGCAGCGACCCCGGCGATGAAGAGTATGAAGAGGAAGAGGCCGACCACGGCAACGGCGCGGCGGCCCACCACAGCCTGCTCGAATCGTTGGGCGACGACACCGACGGCGGCGAGATCGATCCGGATGTCGACCCCGAGGACCTCGCCGACGAAGACGACGAGGACGAAGAAGAAGACGACGAAGACGAATGAGTGCGTCGGGCCCGTTCCTGCTCGAACACAGTGAAGGCGGCGCCCGCGCCGCCGAGTTGCTCGCCTTGCGGACGCAACTTTTCGAAGGCGCCGAGGCCGGCAGCGGCTTCGGTGCCGAACAGCGCGAATGGGACGCGCTGGACACGCTCAGCCTGCACGTGCTGGCGCGCGACCTCGACGGCCGCCTGCTGGGGGCCGGCCGGTTGACGCCGGACCAGCGTGTGGGCCGCTTCGGCGTTGTGCCCGCCTGGCGTGGCCAGGGTGTGGGCCAGGCGCTGCTGGACGCCCTGCTCGATGCCGCGCGCCAGCGCCAATGGCCGCAGCTGCGGGTGCGCGTCGTGCCCGCCGCGCAGGTGTTCTTCGGCCGCGCCGGGTTCCTGCCGTTGGCCGGCAGCGACGACCTGCATCGCCGCCTGGATGGGCCGATGGCGGTCGAAGACGCCCTCGCCGCGACCCTGGCCAGCACTGCGCTGATCGCCCAGTCGCGGCGCGAGCTGCGCATCTACAGCCGCGCCCTGGACCCGGGCCTGTTCGATTCGCCAACGGTGCAAGCGGCCCTGCGCCGCTTCGCCACGCTGCGCCACGACAAGCAGGTGCGGGTGCTGTTGCAGGAGGCGGCCAGCCCGCAACTGCTCGATTCGCCGCTGCTGCGCATGGCCCAGCGCCTGCCCACTGTGTTCCAGTTTCGCGCGGTATCCGATCCAGTGGACGCTAACTATCCCTCCGCGTATCTGGTAGGCGATGCCCAGGGCTACTACTTTCGTTCTACGGGCAACCGCTACGACGACGGCGAGACCTGGCTCGAGGGTGCGGCCCGCGCGCGCCAATTGCGCACGCATTTCGAGCATATCTGGGAGCGCAGCCGGCCCTGGAGCGAACATCGTGCCCTCGGCTTGTGAGGCGCCCGAATGCGTTCTCTGTCGCAGGGCTGACCGTCCAACCCGGGCCGAGTCTTTCGTATGCGCCCCCTTGTCGGCGCGTAGGGGTATAATTTTCGGGCTTAGCCATCGCCCGTCCGGCCTCCGGTCGGCCATGTGGCCTGCCCCAAGCAAGCCCCCATATCTCAAGCGACCCGACTTACCATCGTGGACAATCTCCTGAAGCAGTTTGCGCAGTCTTCGCAGCTCGCCGGCGGCAATGCCGCCTACATCGAGGACCTGTACGAGCAGTACCTCGTCTCTCCCGACAGCGTCGATCCCAAGTGGAAAACCTACTTCGACGGCTTCCAGGGCCGTGAGGCCGGCGACGTGCCGCATTCGGCCGTCATCGCCCACATCGGCGAGGCTGCGCGCAACGCTGCCAATGCCGGCCTGGCCGGCGGCGCCAGCGATGAGCGCGAGCGCAATGTCGGCCGCTTGATCACCGCCTACCGTTCGCGCGGCCACCTCGGTGCCCGCCTGGATCCGCTCGACCTGACCCCGCCGATCAATCCACCGGACCTGGACCTGCCGTTCCACAGCCTGTCCCCGGCCGACCTGGACAGCGAGTTCAGCACCGGTGGCGTCGGCGGCCAGCCGCGGATGAAGCTGCGCGACCTGCTCGCGCGCCTCAAGGCAACCTACGCCAGCTCGATCGGCGTGGAGTTCATGCACATCCCCGAGTTTGACCAGCGCAAGTGGATCTACCAGCGCCTGGAGAACGCCGGCGGCAAGATCGCCGGCGACAACGAAAGCCGCCTGCGCACGCTCGAACGCCTGACCGCCGCCGAGGGCCTGGAGCGCTACCTGCACACCAAGTACGTCGGCCAGAAGCGCTTCTCGCTGGAAGGCGGCGATGCGCTGATCCCGATGATGGACGGTATCGTGCGCCAGTCCGGCCGCGACGGCGTCAAGGACATGGTGATCGGCATGGCCCACCGTGGCCGCCTCAACGTGCTGGTCAACACCCTGGGCAAGAACCCGCGCAAGCTGTTCGACGAGTTCGAAGGCAAGTTCGAGCACGCCCACGACGACCGCGCCCACACCGGTGACGTCAAGTACCACATGGGTTTCTCGGCCGATATCGCGGTCGGCGACGACAAGCAGGTGCACCTGGCGCTGGCGTTCAACCCCTCGCACCTGGAAATCGTCGACCCGGTGGTCGCCGGCTCCGTGCGTTCGCGCCAGGAGCGTTTCGGCGACAGCAGCCGCAAGGAAGTGCTGCCGATCCTGATCCATGGCGACGCCGCCTTTGCCGGCCAGGGCGTGGTGATGGAGCTGTTCCAGATGTCGCAGGCGCGCGGTTTCGCCGTTGGCGGCACCGTGCACATCGTCATCAACAACCAGATCGGCTTCACCACCAGCACCCGCGACGACGCCCGTTCGACCCTGTACTGCACCGACGTGGCCAAGATGATCGGCGCGCCGGTCTTCCACGTGAACGGCGACGACCCGGACGCGGTGATGTTCGTGGCCAAGCTGGCCTACGAATTCCGCCAGCAGTTCAAGAAGGACGTGGTCATCGACCTGGTCTGCTACCGCCGCTGGGGCCACAACGAGGCCGACGAGCCGGCGGCGACCAACCCGGTCATGTACCAGACCATTCGCAAGCACAAGACCACGCGCGAACTGTACGCCGCGCAGCTGGAAAGCGAAGGCGTCATCAAGGCCGACGCCGCCAAGGCGCTGGTCGATGGCTACCGCAACAAGCTCGATTCGGGCGAGTTCACCACGGAAGTGGCCACTCGCAAGCCGGACGAATTCGCCATCGACTGGTCCAAGTACCTGTCGGGCAAGCTCAGCGATGCGGTCGACACCACGGTCAAGCGCGGCGCGCTGGACCAGCTGGCCAAGATCATCAACACCATCCCGGCCGGCGTCGAGCTGCACCCGCGCGTGGCCAAGATCTACGAAGACCGGCAGAAGATGGCCGCCGGCGAGCAGGCCGGCGACTGGGGCTTTGCCGAGAACCTGGCCTATGCCACGTTGCTGGCAGAAGGCCACAAGCTGCGCCTGGTCGGCCAGGACGCCGGTCGTGGCACGTTCTTCCACCGTCACGCGATCCTGCATGACCAGAAGACCGACAGCTATTACCTGCCGCTGCGCCAGCTGGTCGAAAACCCCGACGACGCCACCGTGATCGACTCGCTGCTCAGCGAGGAAGCGGTCATGGGCTTCGAGTACGGCTACTCCACCACCGATCCCAATGCCCTGTGCATCTGGGAAGCGCAGTTCGGCGACTTCGCCAACGGCGCGCAGGTGGTGATCGACCAGTTCATTGCCGCCGGCGAAGCCAAGTGGGGCCGCATCACCAGCCTGGGCCTGTTCCTGCCGCACGGCTACGAAGGCCAGGGCCCCGAGCACAGCTCGGCGCGCCTGGAGCGCTTCCTGCAGCTGTGCGCGCTGGAAAACATGCTGGTGTGCGTGCCGACCACGCCGGCGCAGTGTTTCCACATGATCCGCCGGCAGATGCGCATGAGCACGCGCAAGCCGCTGGTGGTGATGACGCCCAAGTCGCTGCTGCGCCACAAGCTGGCGGTGTCCTCGCTGGACGAGCTGGCCAGCGGCCAGTTCCAACACTTGATCCCGGACAACGCCGCCGACGCGGGCAAGGTCAAGCGCGTGGTCGTGTGCTCGGGCAAGGTCTACTACGACCTGCTCGAAGACGCGCAGAAGCGTGGCCAGGACGATGTCGCCATCCTGCGCGTGGAGCAGCTGTACCCGTTCCCGCGCGCGCTGCTGGCCGCCGAGCTGAAGAAGTACGGCAAGGCCACCGACGTGGTGTGGTGCCAGGAAGAGCCGCAGAACCAGGGCGCGTGGTACCAGATCAAGCACCACCTGCAGGCGGTGCTGGCCGACGGCCAGGCGCTGCACTACGCAGGCCGTGCCCGTTCGCCCTCGCCGGCCGCCGGCCACATGGCCGACCACATCGCCGAGCAGCAGAAGCTGGTCGCCGATGCGCTGGTCAACCCGTTCAACGACCAGGTCGCTGAATAACCTTTACCCCCAAGAACAGAACTCTAGGACGCTCCTCCAATGGCCACCGAAGTCAAAGTTCCGGTACTGCCCGAATCCGTTTCCGACGCCACCATCGCCAGCTGGCACAAGAAGGCCGGCGAAGCGGTCAAGCGCGACGAGAATCTGGTTGACCTGGAAACCGACAAGGTCGTGCTCGAAGTCCCCTCGCCGGTCGACGGCGTGCTGAAGGAAATCAAGTTCGAGACCGGCAGCACCGTGACCAGCAACCAGGTGCTGGCCGTGATCGAGGAAGGCGCCGCTGCGACCGCCGCGCCGGCCGCCGAAAAGCCGGCCGAAGCCGCACCGGC
>DATCVI010000004.1:0-3974 GCA_036566925.1 Stenotrophomonas sp. | reverse complement strand
CCCGCCGGACGGAACGCCAGCATGCGCAGCACCGCCATTTCGAAACCGGCGCGCGGGCTCGGCGCCAGGTACAGGTCGCGGCGACCGTTGAGGGCCATCTGGTACCACAGCTGCACGACTTCCGGACGCAGGCGCGCGGCGAAATCCTGCGGGTCAACGCCCTCGGCGGCCAGGGCCGCGCCCGGCACCAGCTGCCGCACCTGGATCCGGTGCAAGGCTTCGGCCAGCGCTTCGAGCACGCCACCCCAATCGGGCGAAAATTCCGCCAACGCGGCCACGACCTGCAACAAGCGGGCGCCATCGCCATCAGTTAGCGCTTCGAGCATCGCGCCGACCTGGGTGCGATCGACCGTGCCCAGCATCGTGCGCACCACGTCCTCGCGCAGCGCGCCGCCGGCGTAGGCAATGGCCTGGTCGAGCAGCGACAGGCCATCGCGCAGGCTGCCGTCGGCGGCCTTGGACAGCTGCACGATGGCACTGGCGTCGGCTTCGATCTGCTCGGCGGCCAGGATCCGCGTCATCTGGCCCTGGATCTGGTCTTCGTCCAGGCGCTTGAGGTTGAACTGCAGGCAGCGCGAGAGCACGGTCACCGGCAGCTTCTGCGGATCGGTGGTGGCGAGCAGGAACTTCACGTGTTCCGGCGGCTCTTCCAGGGTCTTGAGCAGCGCGTTGAACGCCGCCTTGGAGAGCATGTGCACTTCGTCGATCAGGTAGACCTTGTACTTGCCGCGCGAGGGCATGTACTGCGCGTTCTCGATCACTTCGCGGACATCGTCCACGCCGGTGTTGGAGGCGGCGTCGATCTCCAGCAGGTCGATGTAGCGGCCGGCATCGATATCCAGGCACGCAGGGCATTGGCCGCAGGGGTCGGCGCTGGTGCCCTGTTCACAGTTGAGCGACTTGGCGAAGATCCGCGCGATGGTGGTCTTGCCGACGCCGCGGGTGCCGGTAAACAGGAAGGCATGGTGCACGCGCCCGCTGTCCAGTGCGTTGCTGAGCGCGCGGACCACGTGTTCCTGGCCCACCAGCTCGGCAAAACGCTTGGGGCGCCACTTGCGGGCGAGTACGAGATAGGACATCGGGGAGCCATCGTGATCTGAACGCTCATTGTGCCACGCCCGTCAACCCGGGCTCCCGCACGCGGCAGCTTGTGGCAAGCCGCGCCGGCGGCTAGAATCCACGCCCCTGTGGTGGGATCACCGCAGGCCCGGAGAGGTGTCCGAGTGGTTGAAGGAGCACGCCTGGAAAGTGTGTAAGCGTCTAAACCGCGCTTCGGGGGTTCGAATCCCCCTCTCTCCGCCAGTTGAAGGTGTTGGGTTGTGTCCGAGGTGCGTGAGTTTCGCCGGCGCCGAGGAGGGGGTGAGAATCCCCGGGTTCGACGGATGACGTAGTCATCCGCACGGCGAAGCCGCCCGTAGGGCGAGGCGCGAAAGCGCCGAGTGAATCCCCCTCTCTCCGCCAGATTTGCAAGTTGGAATGGCCGCGCATCAGGCGCGGCTTCGTCTCTATGGTGGCCCCGTCGGCCCCTCGCGACGCTAGGTCGAAAATCCCGCCAGGGCCGGAAGGCAGCAACGGTATCGATCGACGCGGGCGCCGAGGTCAGCCGGCGGGGTTACCGCCCGCGGCACAGGCCGCTGCGCGGGCTGTGCCCCCAAAGTTTGCGCAGCAAACTTCGGGCCCCGGCTCCGTTGCTCCCAATCCCCCGCGGCTGTCGCCGCGCCCCCCTTACTAATGGGGGCTATTCCTCCAGATGGACTTCCGCGCGCTGCGTGCAGGCTATGGCTGCGGGTGCAGCCAGGTGGCGTCGCCTTCGGCGTAGCGTTCGTGCTTCCAGATCGGGACGCGGCTCTTTATTTCGTCTATGACGTAGCGGCAGGCGGCGAAGGCGGGGTCGCGGTGGGCGGCGGTGACGCCTACCCAGACGGCCAGGTCGCCGATGGTGAGTTCGCCGGTGCGGTGGGCACAGCGGATGTCGATGATGTCGAATCGGCTGCGTGCTTCGGCCAATACTTTCTCGCCTTCGGTCTGCGCAAGCGCGACGTAGGCTTCGTAGTGCAGGCCGGTGACGCTGCGGCCGCCGTGGTGGTCGCGTACCCAGCCTTCGAAGCTGGCGTAGGCGCCGGCTTGGGCGTGTGCGAGCGGGGCGCGCAGGGCGGCAATGTCGAGCGCGATTTCTTGCAGGCTGAAGTCCATGTTCAACCGCCCGATACCGGTGGGATGAAGACGATCTCGCTGCCTTCGCGCAGGGGTTGCCGCCAGTCGACGAAGGCGCCGTCCATCGCTACGCGCAGTTGTGTGCGCGGCCAGCCGAGGTCGTGGTGCGCAGCCAGTTCGTCGTACAGGCCAGCGAGGTCGGCGGCGGCGGTGCGCAAGGTTTCCTGCGCGGTGCCGGTGCGTTCGCGCAGGCTGGCGAAGTACAGCACGGTGACGGTCACGCTCATGGGGCGCGGCCTATGTCGCGGCGGCCACCACGCTTGCCGAGCAGGCGGGTCGGGCCGATCGACATCTGGTGCGAGAGGGCCTTGCACATGTCGTAGACCGTCAGGGCGGCGACGCTGGCGCCGGTGAGGGCTTCCATCTCCACGCCGGTGCGATGCGTGCTGCGCACGCTGCATTCGATCCGCAAAACCTGTTCGCTGGCCCAGGTGATCGACAGCTTGCAGCCGTCGATCGGCAAGGGATGGCAAAAGGGAATCAACTCATAGGTGCGCTTGACTGCCATCGTGCCGGCGATCACCGCGGTATCGACGATGCCGCCCTTGGCGCTGCGCAGGGCGTCGGCGCGCAGCTGGCGCGCGACTTCGGCGGGGAAGCGCACGTGCGATTCGGCCACGGCCGCGCGCGCGGTGACGGCTTTGTCGGTCACGTCGACCATCGCGGGTTGGCCGGCGGCGTCGAGATGGGTGAGGTTGCGCCCGGTTTTTTTCGCCGCCACGCTCAGCCTCCCACCAGGAACATCTCCACGCGCCGGCGATCGTCGCGCGCTTCGCTGCGCTGCGCGCCGCGCAATTCGCTGTAGCGGTCTTCGCGCGCGCCCCACAGCGTGGCGAGGGTCTCTTCCAGCGATTCCTGCCCTTGCGTCAGGGCCGGCTTGAGGTCGCTGCCGCCAGCGGCGAACAGGCAGGTGTAGAGCTGTCCATCGGCCGAGACGCGCGCGCGGTGACAGTCGCCGCAGAACGGCTCGCTGATCGAGCTGACGAAACCTACTTCGCCGGCACCGTCGGCGAAGGCATGGCGCTGCGCCACTTCGCCCTGGTATTGCGGATCCAGCGGACGCAGCGGCCAGCGCGTGTGGATTCGCTCGCGCAGTTCGGCCGAGCTCACCACCTCGCCGGCACGCCAGCCATTGCAACTGCCCACGTCCATGTATTCGATGAAACGCAGCACATGGCCGCTGCCGCGGAAATGCCCGACCAGCGGAAGTACCTGGTCTTCGTTGACGCCGCGCTGGATGACGCAATTGAGCTTGACCGGCAGGCCGACGGCGGTGGCGGCGTCGATGCCCGCAAGTACATCCTCGATGCGGCCGCGGTCGCCGGACAAACGCGCGAACAACGCCGGCTCCAGCGCGTCGAGGCTGATCGTCACCCGATGCAGCCCGGCCTGGCGCAAGGCCGCGGCATGCCGTGCCAGCAACGTGCCGTTGGTGGTCATGGCGATGTCGTCGATGCCTTCGATCGCCGCCAACCGTGCCACCAGCGCCGGCAGGCCACGCCGCAGCAACGGCTCGCCACCGGTCAGGCGCAGCTTGCTGACGCCGTGGCGCACGAAGGCGCGCACCAGCGTTTCGATTTGGTCGAAATCCAGGCGCTGGCTCGAATCCAGGCCGTGGTCGTCCGCCACGCGGTCGGCCGGCATGCAATAGCCGCAGCGAAAGTTGCAGGCATCGATGACCGACAGCCGCAGGTCACGCAGCGGCCGCTGCAGGCGGTCGCGAAGCGGCGCGCTGGTGCTTGTCGCCGGGTGCAGGCGGG
>DATCVI010000003.1:0-13003 GCA_036566925.1 Stenotrophomonas sp. | reverse complement strand
GTATCATGGCGGTCTCGCGCGGCCCGGCGCCGCGCTTTCCGTCCGCAGGCAAGGCAACCGCAATGGAAGAGCTCCTGATCGTCACCACCGGTGGCACGATCGACAAGATCTACTTCGACGACAAGTCGGATTACCAGATCGGCGATCCGCAGATCGGCCAGATCCTCAAGGAACTGGGCGTGGCATTCCGCTTCACGGTGATCCCGATCATCCGCAAGGATTCGCTGCACATCACCGATGCCGACCGCGAGCTGATCCGCGCCACCGTCGCCGCGCAGCCGGCCCGGCACGTGCTGATCACCCACGGCACCGACAGCATGGTCCAGACCGGCCTGGTGCTGCAGTCGATCCCCGACAAGACCATCGTCATGACCGGCGCCCTCAACCCGGCGCGCTTCCGTGGTTCGGACGCCGAGTTCAACATCGGCTGCGCGGTGGGTGCGGTGCAGAGCTTGCCGGCGGGCGTTTATATCGCCATGAACGGCCGCATCTGGCATCCGGATCACGTGCGCAAGAACGTCGCCGCCAATCGCTTCGAAGCCGCCTGAGCGCCGGATGTCGCGAGCCACGCGCGCAACCCGGCTGCTGGATGGCGCGGGCATTGCCTATCGCCTGCACGCCTACGACTTCGACGCCGAAGCAGCCGTGGGCAAGGGCGTGCATGCGGCGCAATCGTTGGGCGTGCCACCGGCGCGGGTACTGAAGACCTTGATGGCATGGGTCGACGACCGCGCGGTGTGCGCGGTGATTCCCTCCGATCACCAGCTGCAGCTGAAGCAATTGGCGGCCGCCTGTGGCGGCAAGTCGGCACGGATGATGGAAGTGCCCGAGGCCGAACGGCGCAGCGGCTACAAGGTGGGCGGGATCAGCCCGTTCGCACAGCAGCGACCGCTGCCAGTGTGGATCGAAGCGCGAACGCTGGTTGCCGAGTCGATTTATATCAACGCTGGCCAGCGCGGCTTGCTGCTGGAACTGGCACCGACCGATGCGGTGAAAATCCTCCAGGCCCGCGCCGCCAAACTCTGCGAGTGAACTGTAGGAGAGGCTCTGGCTGGCCTCGGGCCATCAGCCCCGACAAACGGAGCCGCGACCAGCAAGATGCCGGTCGCGGCCCCGCCCCCAGCCTCAATACGTCGCAGTCAACGTAACCCCCGAGAACGTCGAATACGCCTTGACCCGGATGTAGTAAGTCCCGGTCGACGGCGCACTGATCGTGCAGGTCTCGGTGTTGCCGCTGAGATACGGCCGGCAGGTGTAGGTCGTGTCGGTCGGCGCACTGCCGAAACGCACGTACAGGTCGGCATCGCCGCTGCCGCCGGCAATCTTCACCGTCAGCGTGCTGCGCCCGGCTGGTACGGCGATGGTGTAGTTGAGCGAACTGCCGCTGCTCGCCGACAAGCCGCTCACCGGCACGCCGCTGGTCAGCGTCGTGCCGCCACCCCCGCCACCGCCGCCGCCCTTGGCCGCAGTGACCGCGGCATTGGCATTGACGATGCCGGCGCCGCAACCGCCGCTGCACGAACCGGGCAGTGCACTGGCCGTGCTCTTCAAGGTCGCCTCGACCGTCGCCGGGGTCAACGCGGTCGGCGCGACCGACTGCATCAACGCCACCACGCCGGCGACATGCGGCGAAGCCATCGAGGTGCCGTTGTAGGACGCGTAGCTCGCGCTGCCCGGCGTGGTCGTGCCGGTATTGAGGGTGGACAGGATGCTCTGCCCCGGCGCTGACACGTCGATGCCGGTGCCGTAGTTGGAGAAGCTGGCCTTGCTGCCCGCCGAGGTGGTGGCGGCCACGGCCACTACGTTGGCGCAATTGGCCGGCACCGAACCTGACACGTTGGTGGCCGAGTTGCCCGCCGCCACTACCACCGTGGTGCCGCGCGAGACCGCGCCATTGATGGCGTTCTGGTAGGTGGTCGAGCAGGTGCCGCTGCCACCGAGCGACATGTTGATCACCTCGGCCGGATTGGCATTGGCCGGTACGCCGCTCACCGTGCCACCCGAAGCCCAAACGATCGCATCGGCGATGTCCGAGGTATAGCCGCCGCAACGCCCCAGCACGCGCACCGGCAACACCTTGGCGTTGAATGCCGTGCCGGCCACGCCGACCGCGTTGTTGGTGACCGCGGCGATCGTGCCGGCCACGTGGGTGCCGTGCCAGCTCGAATTGGTGACCGGCGAGCCGCTGTAGCACTCGTTGGCGACCGGGTTCCAATCGCCCTGGTCGTTCGGGTTGGAATCGCGGCCGTCGTTGTCGCGCGAGACGAAGGTGTCGCTGATGAAGTCGTAGCCGGGCAGGATGTTGGCGGCAAGGTCCGGGTGGCTGGTGATGCCGGTATCGATCACCGCCACCACCACGCCGCTGCCGGTCGCCTGGTCCCACGCCGGGCGCACGTTGATGCCGGCGCTGGTGGTGCCGAAGCCCCATTGTTCGGACAGGCGGGGATCGTTCGGCGTCAGGTTGGGCCGGAGCAACTGGTCCACTTCCACGCTCACCACGTTCGGGTCGGCGGCCAGGCGGCGCATCAGCACTTCGGCCTCGGCGCGGTCCAGTGGCCGGTCGGCCTTGATGAGTTCGGGGCCTACCGCGAGCCGTCGCACCGAGCTCAGGCCCAAGGCGGTACCGCCCTTGGCCGAGACCGAAGTGGCGGCCGCGCGCAGGGCCTGGCCGAGCACGTTGGCACTGGCCAGCTCGGTGCTGCCATCGCGATAAGTGACGATAAAGCGCTGGTGGGTCGGCGCGGAGGCCAGGCCGTCCAGGTATACCTCGCCGGCGAACGCCGGCATTGCCAGAAGCAGGGAGGTCAGTGCGCTACCGCCCAGCACGACCCAGGCGCGGCGACCCGCGCGGAGTTGATCCTTGGACATTCGGTTTCCCTTCCAGATCTAGAAAGCCGCAATAGGCGGCGATGACCCGACCGGGGCCGTGAGGCATCGAGCGTGGATCCGGAACCGGCCGGAGTTTCGGGACGACGCCCCTGAAAGTCGTCCTGAAGGGAAGCTAACCAAAGATCCGCGCGGCTAATACCCGCGGAAACGGTTTCTGCCGAGAGCAATTGCCGGATATGTGACGGCCGATGTCAAAATTCACTCATGTGAGACATGAACGAGACAGAAAAGGGACATTGGCTGCCGCCCGGGAGTTCGCACGGCGAACTTCCAGGCCGACTGCGCGGGCACTGGGCGGCCCACGCACGGAGAGCTAGCGCAGGCGAACCAGCCAGTGGTGACGGTCGGGCAGACGGCCGTACTGGATGTCGGTGAGTTCCTTGCGCAGGGCCATGGTCACCTCGCCAGCCGGCGCGTTCAGGTCGCCCACCGCAAAGCCTTCGCCCTTGAGTTCGCCGATCGGGGTGATGACCGCCGCGGTGCCGCAAGCGAACACCTCGCTGATCTCCCCCGAGGCCACGCCCTGCTTCCATTCGTCCAGGGTCACCTTGCGCTCTTCCACCTTCAGGCCGCGGTCGCGCGCCAGTTGCAGGATGCTCTCGCGGGTGATGCCCTCGAGGATGCTGCCCGACAGCGCCGGAGTTACCAGGGTGCCGTTCTTGTACACCAGGAAGACGTTCATGCCGCCGAGTTCTTCGAGGTACTTGCCCTCGACCGGGTCGAGGAACAGCACCTGCGAACAACCCTGCGCGTATGCCTGCTGCTGCGGCAGCAGCGAGGCGGCGTAGTTGCCGCCACACTTGGCCGCGCCGGTTCCGCCCTTGGCGGCACGGGCGTAGTCGTGCGACAGCCAGATCGACACCGGCGCCACGCCCTTGGCGAAGTACGGACCGGCCGGGCTGGCGATGACGTAGTAACCGGCCTTCTGCGCCGCACGCACGCCGAGGAAGGCTTCGTTGGCGATCATGAAGGGGCGGAAATACAAGCTGTTCTCGCCAACGCCAGACACCCATTCGTGATCGACGGCGACCAGTTGGCGCAGCGATTCGACGAACAGCTCCACCGGCAATTCCGGCATGGCCAGGCGCCGCGCCGAGCGCTGGAGGCGCGCGCCGTTGGCCTCCGGGCGGAAGGTCCAGATCGAACCATCGGCGTGACGGTAGGCCTTGATGCCCTCGAAGATCTCCTGGCCGTAATGCAGCACGGCGGCGGCCGGGTCGAGTTGCAGCGGGCCGTAGGGACGCACTTCGGCGTCGTGCCAGCCGTGCTCCTTGTCGTATTCGATCGCGACCATGTGGTCGGTGAAGTGCTGGCCGAACCCCGGCGCGGCGAGGATGGCCTCGCGCTGCTGCGCGCTGCGCGGCGACGAAGAAGGGGTGACGCGGAAGGCCGTGGACGGCGAAGAAGCGGTAGCGGACACCAGAGGATTCCTTGCGGTTTAGCAGGTGGCAGGGGCGCGCCTTTGGGGGCGGCACCGGGGTCCGCGAGCCGCGGACCCTTACAGCATCCCGGTTTCGAGCCGGGCGGCCTCGGACATCATATGCCGGCCCCACGGCGGATCGAAGACCAGGTCCACGTCGGCCTCGGCCACGGTGGGGATCAGTTCGAGCTTGCTGCGCACGTCGTCGACCAGGATTTCGCCCATGCCGCAGCCCGGCGCGGTCAGCGTCATCTTGACCTCGACCAGGCGCTCGCCATCGTCGCGATGCTTGAGCTCGACCTCGTACACCAGGCCCAGGTCGACGATGTTGAACGGGATTTCCGGGTCGAAGCAGGTGCGCAGCTGCTGCCAGATCAGCTTTTCGACTTCTTCGTCGCTGGCATCCGCCGGCAGGTCCAGGCCCGGTGGCGGCTCCTTGCCGATGGCGTCGCCGTCCTTGCCGGCGATGCGGAACAGGTTGCCCTCGACGAACACGGTGTAGCTGCCGCCCAGCGCCTGGGTGATGTAGCCGTAGCTGCCGGCGGGCAAGGTCACGGCATCGCCCTGCGGCACCATGATGGCGTCACAGTCGCGTTCGAATTGGACAGGTTCGCTGCTGCGGGAATACATGGGGGACAGATGGGGCCGGGGCCCGCTGGGGCAAGTCGTACATTTTAGGGTCTATTTCATCGCCGGCGCAGCGCACCTGCCGGAAAACGCTGTCGCGCCAGTGCGCGTTGTGCCCTCGGGATGGCAGCCACCGCGGCAGGCCTTATCCTGTAGGCCGATTTCAGGAATACCCGATGCCGCCCACTCCCGTGTCTGCCAGGGCCACGCACTGGCTCTGGCCCCTGCTGCTGTTGCTGGGATGCGTCACCGCCCTCATCGCCTGGTTGATCATCGCCCTGGCAATCGGCCAGCAGGCTGGCTGGATGGCGATTCTCGTTGCGCTGGAATCGGCGTTCATGTTGCGCCTGGCAGCGTTCCGCCCCGGCCCGGCACGCGCCTGGAGCGCAGCCGCGGCGACCGCCGTGGTCATCGTGCTGGCGCAGTGGGCAATCGCCTCGGCCCAGATCGGCGCGGTGATGGGCATGGACGTGCTCGCCTCCGCGGTGCGGATGGGCCCCCGCCTGGCCTGGGAGCTGACCACCCTGGCCAATGGCGGCTTCGACCTGGCCTGCTGGGCCGTCGGCGTGGTCCTGGCCTGGTTTGCCGCCCGCTAGCGGCGGCTCAGTGGCCGCCGCCCTCCAACGCCTTCAATTCGCTCACCAACGCGCCCGCAGCCTCGGCGCCATCGCCGTACAGCATCCGCGTGTTGTCGGCGTAGAACAGCGCATTCTCGATGCCGGCAAACCCGGTGCCCTTGCCGCGCTTGATGACGATGACATTGCGCGAGTCCACCACGTCCAGGATCGGCATGCCGTAGATCGGGCTGGTCGGGTCGGTCTTGGCCACCGGGTTGACGACGTCGTTCGCGCCGATCACCAGTGACACGTCGGTGCTGGCGAACTCCGGATTGATATCGTCCATGTCCGCGATCAGGTCGTAGGGCACCCCAGCCTCGGCCAGCAGCACGTTCATGTGCCCCGGCATGCGCCCGGCGACCGGGTGGATCGCGAACTTCACCTTCACCCCGCGCGCGATCAACCGCTGCGCCAGCTCCCAGATCTTGTGCTGTGCCTGCGCCACGGCCATGCCGTAGCCGGGCACGATCACCACGCGCTCGGCGTAGGCCATCATCGCCGCCGCATCGCCGGCCTCGATCGGCTTCTGCGCGCCCTCGATCGCCTGGCCCTGGCCGCCGCCACCGAAATTGGAGAACAGCACGCCGCTGATCGGGCGGTTCATCGCCTTGGCCATCAGGCGTGTCAGCAGGATGCCCGCCGCACCCACCATCATGCCGGCGATGATCAGCGCCTCGTTGCCCAGCACATAGCCTTCGAATGCCACCGCCAGGCCGGTGAACGCGTTGTACAGCGAGATCACCACCGGCATGTCGGCGCCGCCGATCGGCAAGGTCATCAGCACGCCCAGGGCCAGCGCGAACACAAAGAACGCCACGATCGCCAGCGGCTGCAGCGTGATCGCCGCCCACAGCCCCAGCGCTACGACCAGCAGCGCCACCACCAGGTTGAGCGCCTGTTGCCCCGGAAAAGTGACGCGGCGGTCGAGCCGGCCGTCGAGCTTGGCCCAGGCAATCACCGAGCCGGACAGCGACACCGCGCCGATCGCCGCGCCGATGACCGCCAGCGCCAGCGTGGTGGCACCCGGCTGGCGTGCCGCCAGTTCGGCGATCGCACTGTCGCTCCAGTGGCTGGTGTCGCGACGCACCAGGAAGGAGAAACGCAGCAACTCGGCCGCACCGATCGCCGCCGCCGAGCCGCCGCCCATGCCGTTGTACAGCGCCACCATTTGCGGCATGTCGGTGATGGCCACGCGCTTGGCCGACCACCAGGCCGCGCCGGTGCCGATGACCACGGCCGCCAGGATCAGCGGAATGTTGTGCAGGCCCGGCAGGAAGAAGGTCGCGACGGTCGCGATCAACATACCCAGGCCGGCCCAGCGGATGCCGCTGCGCGCGGTCAGTGGCGAGGCCATGCGCTGCAGTCCCAGCAGGAACAGCGTCGCGGCGACGAGGTAGCTGGCCTTCACCAGCCAGTCGAGCAATTCCACCGTGGTCACGTTCAAGCGCGATCCCCCGGCTTGCCGGCCTGGCCGTTGCGAGCGCTGGGCTTGAACATCTCCAGCATGCGTTCGGTCACCACGTAGCCGCCGGCCGCATTGCCCGCGCCGAGCAGGACCGCGACGAAACCCAGGGCCTTTTCCAGCGGAGTATCAGCATGGCCGAGGACGACGATGGCACCGATCAGGACGATGCCGTGGATGAAGTTCGAGCCGGACATCAGCGGGGTATGCAGGATCACCGGCACCCGCGAGATGATCACGTGGCCGGCGATCGCCGCCAGCATGAAGATGTACAGCGCCACGAAACCGTCGCTCATCGTCCATCCATTCAGTTGCCCCGGGTAGGGGGCATCATAACCAAGCCGGGGCGCTCCCACCCTGCCCTGCCGCGACCGTGTCAACCGATCGCCCAGTGGCGCGTTGACCAGGCATTCGCCTCGGGAAGCTACGCTGTGTTGGTGGGTACTTCGCTCGATCCTCAAACCCAGGCCCCGGCACCGCCGGCTTCGCTGGATGCCTTCCTGGCCGGCGTGGGGCCGCGCGCGTTCCGCTTTGCCGAGGCCGGGCTGCGCCATCGCGAGGATGCGCTGGACGCGGTGCAGGACGCGATGGTCAAGCTGCTCGGCTACCGCGAGCGGCCGGCCGCGGAATGGACCCCGCTGTTCTGGAGCATCCTGCGCAGCCGCATCGTCGATGTGCAGCGGCGTCGCAGCTTCCGCTTGAAGTTCTGGGCGCCGGCCGAGGACCAGGACGAAGGCGGCAGCATCGACTGGGCCGACAGCGGCGCCGGTCCGGCGCAATCGCAGGAACAGCGCGAGGCCTACGCGCGCCTGGTACAGGCCCTGCGCAAGCTGCCGCCGCGCCAGCGCGAGGCCTTCACCTTGCGCGTGCTGGAGGAACTGGACGTGGCCACCACCGCCAAGGCCATGGGCTGTTCCGAAGGTTCGGTAAAAACCCATCTTTCGCGGGCCCGCGAGGCCCTGCAGGCACAACTCGAGGATTTCCGGTGAACACCACGGATCGTCAAACCCAAAACTTCGACAGGCAGGCGCGGCAGTTGCACCAGGCCGCGCTACAGGCACTGGATCCGGCCACGCTGGCGCGCCTGCGCGCGGCGCGCCAGGCCGGTGCGCAGGCCAGCCATTCTCGGTTAGGTCGCCGCGGCGGCTGGGTGCTGGCCACGGCCTGCTCGGCGCTGCTGGCCGTCGGCCTGGGCGTGCATTTGAACCGTCCTGTCCCGGCGCCGGCCGCCGCGTCTACCGTGGTCGCCACGGTCGATGGCGACGAAGTGCTGGAGCAGAATCCCGATCTCTACGTCTGGCTGGGCTCGCAAAATGCCCTGGCCATGGAGCAGACCCGATGAAGACTTCCACCCGGCTTTTGCTGATCGTGCTGCTCGCGGCCACGGGCTCGGCGTGGGCGCAACCTGCGCCGCGCCCGGCGCCGTCACCGCAACCACAACCGCAAGCCTCGGCACCGCCACCGGCACCGCTGCCGGACTGGGATCACCTCAGCCCGCAACAGCGCGAGACGCTGATCGCCTCGATGCGCCAGCGCTGGAACGATGCGCCCGAACAGCGCGCGCGGATGCTGCGCCATGCCGAACGCTGGCAGGCGATGACGCCGGAGCAGCGCCGCCAGGCCGCGGCAGGCATGCGCCGCTTCGAAAATATGTCGCCGCAGCAGCGCCGCGAAGCCAAGGCGCTGTTCGCGGAGATGCGCAAGCTCGACCGTCCCCAGCGCGACGAACTGCTGCAGCGCTGGGAGAAGATGACCCCGCAGCAGCGCCAGGAGTGGATCCGAGCGCATGACGATGGGGATGACCGCTGAGGCGGCCCAGGGATCTGCACTTCGATCGTCGGGGCTTCAGCCTCGCCGCTCTTGCCTTAAAGCCACCGTGTCTTCGCCAGCAATTCGTCTTCCCAGTCGAACACCAGCGCCCCATCGCGCACGAACAGCGCGACGAAATTGAACACGTTGCGCGAGAACATCTCGCTGGCGTGCACCGCGCCCAGGCTGGCCAGATTCAACGGGCCGGCCACGGTTACGCCGGCACTCTCGAAAGTCTCGCCCGGCCGCGTCAGCTCGCAATTACCGCCGGTCTCGGCCGCAAGGTCGACGATTACGCTGCCCGGCCGCATGCCGGCCACCATCGCTGCACTGACGATTTTCGGCGCCGGGCGCCCCGGGACCGCGGCGGTACAGATCAGCACATCGACACCGCGCAGATGCTCGCCCAGGCGACGTTGCTGCTCGGCGCGTTCTTCTTCAGTCAGCGCGCGCGCGTAACCGCCCTCGCCGGCCGCGCTGACGCCCAGGTCGAGAAAGCGCGCGCCCAGCGATTCAATCTGTTCGCGCGTCTCCGGGCGCACGTCGAAACCCTCCACCTGCGCGCCGAGCCGGCGCACCGTGGCAATGGCCTGCAGCCCGGCCACGCCGGCGCCCACCACCAATACCTTGGAAGGCCGGATGGTGCCGGCGGCAGTGGTCAGCATCGGAAAGAAGCGCGGGGTCAGTTCGGCGGCGATCAGCGCGGCCTTGTAGCCGGCCATGCCGGCCTGCGAACTCAGCACGTCCATCGCTTGCGCGCGCGTGGTGCGCGGCAGGCGTTCGAGTGGGAACACGAAACGCTCGGGGCTGCGCAGCGCTTCGGCCCGCAAGGGATCGGCTTCGGGCTGCAACAGGCCGACCACGGTGGCGCCACCGGCGATCTGCCGCAGGCGCGAGACATCCGGGGCCTGCACGCACAGCACCAGCGCCGCTTCCGGCAGGCTGGCGGGCTCGGCGATCGTGGCACCGGCCTGCACGTAGCTGTCATCGCTGATACCGGCAGCGCTGCCAGCACCGGCTTCGACCGCCACCTGCGCGCCCAGGGCGAGCAGTTTCTTCACCGTTTCCGGCGTCGCCGCCACGCGGCGTTCGCCGCTGGCTTGTTCCTTCAGCACCCGCACCTGCACGGCCATGCCATCCCCTTGCGATTGATCGCGTCTGGCCGATCCTAGCAAACACCCGCCTGGCGAATGCCGGCGCCAGCGTCCACGCTCAGTGGACGGTGCTGGTCTGCGGGTCGAGCCGGTCGATCACGCCCTGCATGGCACTGTCGAAGGCGCCATCGTTGACGTGGGTACGCAGGCGCCCCAGGCGGACCATCACCGCCAGTTCTTCCGGCGAGGCGACGCAGAAGCGCACGCCGCGGCGATTGACGAACAGCAGGCGCGAAGAGATCGGGCTGACCCACGACAGCTTGCCGGCCTGCATCTTGCCGTCCTTGTCGATGAAGTCCAGCCACGTGCCGATGGCCATCTGCCGGAAACGGTCGGCATCGGCGTTGTCGAAATCTTCCACCGCCGGGTCGGCGCCGAGTTCGACCGCCGCGCTCTCGGTGGTCGGCGGCTGCGGCAGGCTGACCTGCGGCAGTTCCGGCAGCGATTTTTCGAGTTCCGGGCGCGCCTCGGCCACGGCTTGCAGGGTGTCGTGCAAGGCGCCGATCGCCACCAGCGCGGCATCGCCGTGCAGGCCGACGCTGGCGAACACCTTCTGCAGGCCCGGCTCCCAGGCCTGCAACCACGGCTTGCCAATGATGTGCCGGCGCGCCTCGGCCACTTCCTCCAGCACGCCATCGGCCAGCGCCAGGGATTCGGCCATCGCCGTGCCTTCGTCGCCGTCGCGCAGGATCGACATGGTCACGTGGTGCAACCAGGGCTGGCGCAGGAAGTCCTGCACCGCCTGCGGCAAGCCATCGTCGACCCGCTTGTCCAGTTCCTGCAGCGCGCGGGCGCGCGCCAGTTCGAGTTTTTCCTGGCCGCGCTGGGTTTCGGCGGCGCGGCGTTCGGCGATCTCGATGCGACGCCGGTGCTGGGCCAGGAAGTCGCGGAACTCTTCTTCCAGGGTCAGGAAGATCGCCAGGTTTTCGTTGAACTCGGCCACCAGGCGCTCGATGATTTCCTCGACCTTGCCCATCAACACGCGCTCGGCCGGGCTGTCGCCGCCGTTGCCTTCGCAGGCCTCGGCCAGCGAGTTGAGCAGCCGCCGCGCCGGGTGGGTCTTCTGCACGAACATCTTGCGATCGAGCATCGCCACCTTGACGAATGGCACCACCAGCTTGCCGATCAGCTCGCGCGAGCGGCCTTCCAGTTCGCGCTCGTCGAGCATCACGTCGAACAGCATGCCGACCAGGTCGATGGCGTCTTCATCCATCGGGTCGAGACGGGCGCTGGCCGGGTCCACGCCCAGGCGGGTCGCGCTGGACAGCACTTCGCTCTTGAGCCGCTGCGCCAACGATTCGCCGTCGTCGCCGATGGCGGCGTTGAGCGTGGCGCTGGGCGTGGCCTGCAGCAGCGACAGCACCGACATCATTTCGCGCTGGCTCAGCGGTCGCTGCTGGCCGACCGCGGCCGAGGCGGCGTGGGTCGCGTTATCGCGGACGTTGCGCGTCTGCTGCAGCAGTTCGTGCAGCGCTTCGAGCAACATGCCCTGGTTGCCACCGGGATGCGCCTCGCCGCCACCGCCACCGTCACCGCCGCCCTCGCGCCCGCGCTGCGCAGCCTGGATGCGGCCACGGCTCTGCGCCCAGCGGTTGACGAAGCGGTCGGCCCAGGCCGGCGCGTAGTGCTCGTCGAATTCTTCCTCGTTGCCGGGGTGGTAGGCCTCGGCGCTGGGCTCATCGCGCTGCGGCGAGCGCTGCGGCGGTCGGCGCGGCTGCGAGATCTCCGGCATCACCCCGGCCTTGGCCAGCAGCTCGTCCAGTTGCGCGTACAGCCGGCAGATAGGCTCGGACAGATCGCGTTCGCACAGCTTGATCAGTACCAGCCGCACTTCCGGGGCCAGGTCGCTGGTGGCGAAGGCTTCGTGGATGGCGACACCGATGTGCTCGGGCGCGATCGGGTCGGTGTCGGCGTTCAATTCCATGCCGCCGGCAATCCAGCCCAGGCGACGGTCCAGGTGCGCCAGCACCGGCTTGCACTCGCGCAGCAGCACGCTGGCCAGGTTGCGCACGGCCAGGCGCGATTCCAGTTCGTGCTCGGGCACCAGGCTGAGGCCGGCGCCGCCGGCCGGCTGACCCGACAACGCGGCTTCGGCCGACAACGGCGTGCCCTGCTCCAGCGATTGCCAGGAGAGCTCCATCTGCGCGCGGAAGCGGCCGATGATTTCCTCGCGACGGCGGCGCAATTCGCGCATGCCGTCGAGGAACACCAACTGCGAGGCACCCGCATTCTCCGCGCGGTCGAACAGCACGTCGTCAAAGCGCGTCACCGCCGCAGTGAAAGCCTGCGACAGCGCGGGCAGGAACGCGTCTCGCGCTTGCGCAAGCAAACGCGGATCACGCCCGGGGTGACCCAGCGGGCTGGGGGTGGACATCATGCGCAAAGGCTCCCCGCCCTTGCAGGCGTCTTAATGAGGACTACTGGTTGAACAACTGCAGATGCGGCCCCTGTTTCCGCCTGCGCATGGTAGGCGGGCCCACGGGCATGCAACAGTGACGAGACTCGCATTTCCATTCCTGGCGGCCGGCGCTACATCGTAGCGCGCCTGGGCCGGCAACGCCTGCCGTGGCAAGGCCTGGCAATGGAATGCTCAGGCCTGGCGGCGGGACGGCTCCAGCCCGTCCACCACTTCCTGCATGGCGCTATAGAAGGCGTCGCCTTCGCGGTGCAGGCGCAGCCGGTCCAGCCAGACCATCATCGCCAGTTCCTCGGCCGGGGCCACGCACAGGCGGGCGCCGCGGCGGTTGACGAACATCAGGCGACCGGAGATCGGGCTGATCCAGGACAGCTTGCCGGGCTGGATCCGCCCCTGGCGGTCGATGAAGTCCAGCCAGGTGCCGATCGGCATCACCCGGAAGTACTCGGCGGTGATGCGGTCGAACTCGGCGCCGGCGCGGTCGTCGAGCATCGGCGTGAGGGCTTCGCTTTCGGCCTCGGCTGGCTCGGCCAGTACCGGCAGCGGGACCGCCGCGCACGCTTCGGCCGCCGGCAGGCGCGCCTGCTCCAGGCTGCGGCGCAGGCCGTC
>DATCVI010000002.1:0-8653 GCA_036566925.1 Stenotrophomonas sp. | reverse complement strand
CCAGGCGCGACTGCCACTTCGGGGTAACCGTGTTCACGCATTGGATGACTACGCGGTCGATGTAGTCGTCGAAGACCGCCCAGGCGTTGTCTTTGTCCTTGGGGTTGACGCCCTCGCCCGGCTTGGTAGTGGACAGCGCCTTCGCCGCAGCGTCGCGCAGGTCCTTGTAGAACTCGGCTTGCTGCTGCACATCGGCGTGGGTACCGGTGCGCTCGACATGCCCGCCGACGAAGGTGTCCCAAGCCATCGAATTGATCTTGTCGACCTGCGCGATCGAGCCGAACACGTCCTGGGCGACGGCGAACCGGCGCCATGGCATCCAGCCCGGGAACACGACATCCACGACCATCAGCACCTTCTGCTTGGGCGCACTGATGAAGATATTGCCCGGCTCATGTCCATTGCCGTGATAGGACAGCTCCAGCTTCTTGCCCCCGACTTCCAGGGTGTAGGCATCCTTGAAGGTCACCGTTGGCAGTGGCCGGTCCGGATCGTTGTCGCGCTTGAGCAGGCGCAGGGTCTCCTCCTGCGCAATGATCACCGGCTTGCCGCCCAGCGCACGCGTTCCGCCGATATGGTCCTTGTGCGAGTGGCTGTACACCAGGTGCGTGACCGGGTTCTTCGTTACTTCGGCAATGGCGGCAGGAAGGTGTGCTGCGAACGTCGGCGGCGTATCGATGACCACTACGCCCTTGTCGTACACCAGGAACATCGACTGGTAGGCATTGTCGGTGACCATGTACAGCCCGTCGCCAAGGTCTTGCAGCCGGTAGCCCTTGGCCGGATCGACCGCAGGGCCCCGTGCGGACGCGGGTACGTCCAGGTGCTTGTCGATGCGTACGCCGATCGGCGCGATCTGCGGCATGTTCGCGTAGGGCACCTGCGCCGGCGCCCCGGGTGCGGTCTCGACCGGGGTGGCCTGCTGTGTCGGCGCGGAAGCCTGTGCGCTCGATCTTGGTGCCGGTGCCTGCGGAGTGCATGCCGCCAGTGCAGCGGCGGCGATCAATAAAACGAGGGGGGTGCGGCGAATACTGCGCATGGTGGGCGCTCCTGGTGGTGGGGGGGTGGGATATCGCGGCGCAAAGTTCTGCGGGTCTACTTGCCGGGGGCGACGAAGCGAATGCTCTTCGAGGTGAGCAACTTTCCTTCCGGATCCACCGCCTCGATGAGGACTTTGTGTTCCCCGCGCGGCAGATTGACGAGGATGAGGGTGTCGCTCTGGCCATAGTCGGCCCACTGCCAAGGCAGATCGTCGACGGTGACGTGTAAGTGGCCCACGCGCGGCGAGAGCTCGCTCGCGGACGGACCACCCACCGGCAGGATGCGCAGGTTCTCCACGCGATACGGAATGAAGGCAACGCCCTTCGCGAGCGGGCCAGGCAGGGGTGGCTCGATCGTCAGCTTCGGCGGCGGTTCGTTTTCATAGGGGACCACGAGCGATCGCGCCGTCTGCGCGAAGGCGCCCGGCGTGGATGTCGCGATGACGGCGAGCCCGACGAGCATTCTGGCGAGGGTGTTCACGTGTTCGCTCCTGCGATCTACCTGGCTGGTGGGCGCCATCTGACCTCGCGGTCGGCTGATCCGGAATTGCACGAAGGTGTCGATCAATACCTTGGTGCAATGGGCCCTGCTTTTGGGCGGCCGGTGACCGCGTGACACCGCCGTGCCAATACCATCGTCTGCTTCAGTTCGCCGCACGCATGCCTATCCTCGAGTCGAACCCAGCCAACGGGCACGCCGCCCACGGCACTCCGTCGAGGTGCAATGCCATGTCCAAGCAGATTGAAATCACGCAACCGGCCACCGGCTACTGGCGCGCGACGTTCCACAACCCGCCGATCAACTTGATCGACCTGGATACGATCACCGAGCTCTCGCGCCTGGTGACCACGCTGGAGCGCGATTCGGACGTGAAAGTGATTGTGTTCGACAGCAGCGATCCCGAATTCTTCCTGGCCCACTACGACGTGTTGAGCGACCGCGCGCGCTCGGCCGCGATGAAGGAGGGGCCGACGGGCATGCGGCCGTGGCTTGATGTATTGGCACGTATCAGCCGCGCGCCTGTGGTATCAATCGCGGCCCTCCGTGGACGCGCGCGTGGCGCGGGCAGTGAGTTCGCGCTTGCATGCGACATCCGCTTCGCCAGCCGGGAGAGCGCGATTCTGGGCCAGTTCGAGGTGGCCGTCGGCGCGGTGCCCGGGGGCAACCCGATGGCTCGCCTGCCCGGGCTGATGGGACGCGGGCGTGCACTGGAAGTTGTGCTCGGCGCGGATGATTTTCCTGGTGATCTGGCCGAACGCTACGGTTACGTCAATCGCGCGGTAGCGGACGCTGACCTGGATGCGTTCGTGGATGCCTTCGCCCGCCGCATCGCCGGCTTCCAAAAGGCAGCCCTGGTAGAAGCAAAACGCTTCGTCGACGAGGTTTCGCTCCCCGACGACGCCCTTTTCCCACCAGCGCTCGAGCAGTTCTACCGATCGATCGCACGGCCCGAGACCCAGTCCCGGCTGAGCCAGCTTCTCGCCGCCGGCTTGCAGACGCGTTCGACGGTGGAGAGGGATCTGGGCCGCCACGTTGGCGACTAGCCATGTCACTACGGCGCGAGCGTCAGGCCGGCAAACTGCGCCCTCAGCCGAGGCAGGGCGAAATCCACGAATGCCCGCACTTTCGGTACCGCCAGCCGTCCGTAGGGTGAGACCAGGCTGATGGGCAGCGGCGCCGGCTCGTGCGCCTGCAGCACCACGCGCAGGTCGCCGCGCGCGACGCTCTCTGCGACATGGTAGGAGAGCAGCCGGGTGACCCCGTGCCCGTCGACGGCCGATCCGAGCGCAGCGCGCACGTTGTTGACGACCAGGCGCGGGACGAAGGGCACCGAGCGCGGCACCGTCGAGCCGTCGGCGGGGGGAAAGCTCCACGAGTCCAGGCCCATGTGCTGCATGGTGATGATCGCATGGCGGGCCAGATCGCCCGGGTCGTCGATGCCTGGATACAGGGCCAGGTAGCGCGGCGAGGCCACGACCACCCGGCGGGCTTCCCCGATTGCTTGGGCCACCAGCGTGGAATCCGGCAGATGGGTGATGCGCAAGGCCACGTCGATTCCTTCATCGACGAGGTTCACCGCGCGCTCCAGCAGCTGCATGCGGATATTGACCGTCGGATACTCGGCCATGAAGGCATCGACGATCGGACGTAGCACTTCGACGCCTGCGAACACCGTTGAGGTGATGGTCAGCGTGCCACGGGCCGTGGAACGTTCGCCCGCGGCCTGGCGATCGGCTTCGTCCAGGTCGGCAAGAATCTTCCGGCACGCAGCGGCGTAACGCTCGCCCGCTTCGCTCAGCCGAATCGCGCGAGTCGTGCGGTGAAGCAACGGCACGCCCACGTGCGCCTCGAGGTAGGCAACCGCACGACTGACGGCTGCCGCCGACCGGCCGGTGCGGCGGCTGGCCCCGGCGAGGCTGCCTTCGTCCAGCGCGGCGATAAAGATTTTCATGGCTTCTATGCGGTCCATGCGCCTCCTCGGCTTGTTCCCGCGCAAGTTCGGCGGATCCTCGACCGTCCGCCGCGCATGGTACATGCCTGCGCTACTTGCTATCTCTGCTCGGGCGCCGGCGATTGCGGGCGCCAGCTCGCAAGGGCAATCGCGCCAGATTCGTAGGAAGGACCGCCATTTTCGGCAGCTCTCTCTGCGCAAGGCCTTGATTCCCAACGCCTCGTGGCAGCACTCCCCGCATCCCCCGCTTGACCTCCCTGGCGAAATCGCCACGCTTTGCCCATCTGCTGCCTGGAGAGCCGCGTGCGCATTGCCATCCTCGCCTATGACGGTTGCATGGGTGCCGAGGTCCTCGGGTTGTCCGATGTTCTGCTCGTGGCCAACCGTATCCACGCCCATCGTGCCCCGGACGAGCCGCCGCCGTTCTCGGTGTCGATCGTCGGCGCGCGCGAAGGTTCGGTGCGCCTGGCCGGCGGGGCGCGCTTGTCGGTGCAGGCAGCGGGCGCATACGACCTACTGGTGGTGCCGGCATTTGATTTCAGCGCCGATGCGCCGATGGAGCAGACCCTGCGCCGGTTGCAGGCGGAGAAGGCGCTGATCGCCGAGGCGGCGCGGCACCGGGCATTGGCCTCGATCTGCACCGGCAGCCTGCTGCTGGCCGATGCCGGGGTACTCGATGGCCGTCGCGCGACCACGTCGTGGGCCTTCGCCGAGCAGATGGCCGCGCGGTATCCGAAAGTCGAGATCGTGCGTGAAGCGATGCTGGTTCGCGATGGCGACATCGTCACCTCCGGCGCGTTCACGGCGTTCGGCGACCTGGCCCTGCAGCTGATCCGCGATCGCGCCGGCGCCAGCCTTGCGCGCGCGGTCGGGCGCTTCAGCCTGATCGACGGTGGGCGCGACAGCCAGGCGCCTTATCTGGATCGCCGCCTCGCCGGCAAGCGCCACGAGTCGTTTTCGCGCGCGGTGGCGGAGTGGTTCGAACCGCGCCTGGCAGCGCGCTACAACCTCGGCGAACTGGCGCGTGCTTTCAACCTTTCCAGCCGCACGCTGTTGCGGCGTTTCAATGCGGAGACGGGCCGCACGCCGCTGGAGATGCTGCAGGACCTGCGCGTGGAGCGGGCCCGGCGCTTGCTGGAAGCCACCAATCTAAGCGTGGCCCAGGTCGCCGAGCAGATCGGATATCTGGATGTGGCCACTTTCTCGCGCTTGTTCGCGCGCAAGACGCAGCTAACGCCCGCCGCATTCCGGCGCAAGTTCCAGCCCAACGACGCCAAGCTGTTCTGACCTTCTGGCGTGATCGCCGCACAAACTGGCGATCGCGCCTGCTTACCGCGCAGGCCTGCATCACTAGCCTTGCCACGTTCCATCGCGGAACGTGGCAGAGGAGCCGGGGCATGTCGTCGCAAGTGCAGGCAGGAAGAAGGGATGCGCCCACGCGTGACGCCGCGCGGCGTCAACGCGCGGCGCTTGCCGCAGGCGGCGTGCGCCTGGGCATGCGTGCGCTGTCGCGCATCAGCCCCGTGCTTGCGGCGCGGGTCATGGACCATCTGTGGTTCCGGGCGCCGCGTACGCAACCGCAAGGCGAGGCACAGGCCTGCCTGGCGCGCGGTCGGCGCTCGACCCTGCTCGTCGATGGCCATCGCGTAGCCATGTGGGAGTGGGGCGATGCGGGCCCCTGCGTGTTGCTGCTGCATGGTTGGGGCGGCCACGCCGGCCAGCTGCATGCGTTCGTGGCGCCGCTGCTGGCTGCCGGGATGCGCGTGGTCGCGTTCGATGCCCCCGCGCATGGCGCATCGGGCGCCAGCCGCCACGGTCGCCATCGGGTGACGTTCTTCGAGTTCGCCGCTGCGCTGCAGGCGCTGACGCGGCGCGTCGGTGCGCTCGCGGGCGTCGTCGCTCATTCCGGCGGTTGCACCGCGATTGCGCTGGCGATGCGCCAGGGATGGCGGGCGCCGGAGCACATGGTGTTCGTCGCTCCGTTCTGCGAGCCGGCCGCGGCCGTCGATGGATTCGCGCGCCAACTCGGCATCGCGGGTGAGTCTGTGCAACGCTTCCGCGCGCGCGCGGCGCGATGGTTGGGCGTTTGCTGGAGCGACCTTGATATCGCGGCACTGCCGCGTCACCTTCGGCGTGGAGCGCTGCTGGTCCTGCACGATCGTGATGACCGTGAGGTGCCGATCGCGCAATCACAGCGCTTGGTCGAGGTGTGGCCCGGCGCGCGGCTGGTCGAGACCGCCGGCTCAGGTCATCGCAGGATATTGCTGCACGCTCAGGCAGTGGAGGCAGGCGTTGCGTTTCTCGCCACCGGCGCTCGGCGGATGGCGACCGAATCGGACTATTGGTCGGACTACCTGCCGGTCAACTCACGCGGCGACCTGGACCTGGCCTACGAGGCGACGGATATCTTCTGGCGGCGTGCAGTCGATTGATCGCGCGCTGCCGCGGTCATCGCAGCACCGCATCCTTCGATGGGCGATAGCTACACATTCTCTGCCCCACCCGCTCCCGCGCCGTCATAGGCCACCCGCGCTTCGCGAATCCGCGGATGCGCCTGCTTGGCCCACTCGATCAACGCCCCCAGCGCCGGCAGCATCGACTCGCCCAGCGCTGAGAGGCGGTACTCCACGCTCGGCGGCTTGGTGGGGAAAACGTGGCGCGTCAGCAAGCCGTCGCGCTCCAGGTCGCGCAGGCTCTGGGTCAGCATGCGCTTGGAAATATCCGGCACGGCGCGGCGCAGTTCGCCAAAGCGTAGGGGGCGGTCGGCCAAGGTGGCCAGGATCAACGTGGTCCACTTGGCCGCGACGTGGTCGAGCACATCGCGCACCGGGCATTCGGCCTGGAGATCCAGGCCAGCGAGCATTTCGGGCGGCGGTAGCAACATGGCAGCAGGTTCCTTCGGAGTAACCAGGGGCAGCAAAACTGCCTTCTTGCGCGAGGGTGCGCGGTCTCTATTCTAGACCACGTCACCGTTCCGCACCTCTGGAGTCCCTCGTGTCCTCTCCCCGCATCCTGATTACCGGCGCCACCGGCCAACTTGGTCGCCTGGTCGTCGCCGAACTGCTGCAACGCCTGCCCGCCGCCGACCTGGCCGTCGCGGTGCGCGACCCCCTGCGCGCCTCCGACCTGGCCGACCAGGGCCTCGACGTCCGCGCCGCCAACTACGACGACCCCGAAGCGCTCGAACAAGCGATGTCGGGCATCGAACGGGTGCTGTTGATCGCGTCCAACGAACTGGGCCAGCGCAGCCGCCAGCACCGCAACGTGATCGACGCGGCCCGTCGTGCCGGCGTCGAATTCATCGCATTCACCAGCCTGCTGCACGCAGACAGCACTCCGATCGGCCTGGGTGTCGAATATCGCGATACCGAGGCGGCGTTGCGTGAGTCCGGCCTGGCGTTCGCGGTGCTGCGCAACGGCTGGTATACCGAGAACCTCACCGCCACCGCGCCGCTCGAGGTCGTGCAAGGCGTGCGCGCAGGCGCTGTCGGCACCGGCCGTTTCAGCGCTGCCGCACGCGCCGATTACGCCGCCGCGGCCGCCGTCGTGCTGACCACTGAAGTCCCCTCCGGGAAAATCTTCGAACTGGCCGGCGACAACAGTTTCGACCTGACCGAGTACGCCGCCACGCTTTCGCGCGTTGCCGGCAAGCCGGTGCGCTACGACGACATGCGCCCCGATGAGTACCGCAACCATCTGCTGGCCGCAGGGCTGCCGCAGGCCCTGGTTGACCTGCTCTCGGATTGGGACGCCGGCGCCGCGCAGAACGCCTTGTTTGACCAGAGCCACACTCTCAGCCAGCTCATCGGCCGGCCGACGACGCCACTGGAAACCAGCTTGCGCGCAGCGCTGGCGACTTGAGTCGACGGCTCAGCCAATCACCCGGCGGAACGGCGGCAGCGCATCGATGATGCGCTTGCCGTAGCGGCGGGTCAGCAACCGCGAGTCAAGGATGATCACCCGGCCGTGGTCGCTGGAGGTGCGGATCAAGCGCCCGGCGAACTGGGTCAGCGTGCGCAGCGCGTGCGGGATTGCAATCAGGTTGAACGCATTGTGCCCGCGGCTCTCCAGCCATTCGCCCAAGGTCGCGGTCTGCGGATCGGTCGGCACCGCGAATGGCACCTGGGTGATCACCACCGTGGTGCAGGCCTCGCCCGGCAGGTCCAGGCCTTCGCCGAAGGAGTTCAGCCCGAACAACACCGAGCCCTCGCCAGCGGCAATCCGGCGCAAGTGCTCGGCGATCAATTGCGACTTGTTGCCCTCGCCCTGCACCAGCACGCGGTTGCGCTGGGCGATGGGCATCAGGTCGGCGACCTTCTCCATCTTCCAGCGCGAAGTGAAGAGCACCATGCTGCCTTTGTTCCAGTCCAACTCGCGCACGAGGTAGCGCGCAACTTCCTTGGGATGGCCCTCGCGGTCGTCGGGCGTCACCGGGAAATTCGGCACGATCAACTCGGCCTGGTTCGGCAGGTCGAAGGGCGATTCGAGCGAGACCATCTCGGCGTGGTCCGGCAAGCCGGTGTCGATCGCAAAAGCCTGGAAATCGCCGCCGCCGGTAAGGGTGGCCGAGGTCATCACCACCGAATCCACTTCGTTCCACAGCAGCGAGCGCAACACGTGCGCGGCCGACACCGGCGAGCAATGGCAGACCAGGTCGCCATCTCGCGACAAGGTTACCCAGCGCGCCATCGGCGGCTGCCCGTCCTTGTCCTCGCGGCGCCATCCGCTCCACAGCGAATGCTGTTGCTCCACCATCTCCAGTGCCAGGCCGAAACTGCGCTGCAAGCGCTCGCGCGCGGCGTCTTCCGGCTTGCCCTTGGCGACCAGGCCGTGTGCGGCATGCACCCAGTTGAACAGCGCGCGCGTCTGTTCCCCGAGTTCTTCGATCTCGGCGCCCCACGCCGCCGGCAACTGACCGTTGGGCGCGCGCCACATCGGTTCGCGATCGCCCGGGTCCGGCTTCCAGCTGCGTTCGACCACGCCGTGGAAAGCCTTCAGCCGCTTGGCGACGTCAGCGGCGAGTTCCACTGCCTCGTTCGGCAGCAGCATGCCGATGCGCTCCTTGTCCACTGCCCGGTACGCCGCTGCGATCAGGATCTGCAGCCGGCCGGTACGCTTGGCCATGTCGTCCAACGGCAGGTTGGCCGCGCCCTGGTCGAT
>DATCVI010000001.1:0-16125 GCA_036566925.1 Stenotrophomonas sp. | reverse complement strand
TGGTCATTCAGGCTGCTCGCAAGGCAGCGAATTTGACCCAGGCTGAGCTGGCCCAGCGCGTGGGTATGAGCCAGTCCCGCATCTCGTACCTGGAGTTGCATCCGGCTCAATACAACGCCGGTCAGCTCCTGCAGATATGCTCGGCTCTCGGGCTGGAGCTGGCTATCGGGCGGCGCGGTGTGGCCGACGCGCCCACCGACGGCGAGGCCTGGTGAGCATGGGACGTCCATCGCGTAGCCGTCATCTGTCTCTTTGGGCCAATGGTGTCCGCGTTGGACGCTGGTCCTGGTTGGCCCGCGGCGAAATGGAGCTGCGGTACGACGATTCGTGGGTGAACGATCCGCGTGGCAGACCCTTGTCCCTTTCCCTGCCATTCAACCTGCATGGTCAGGCCCTGAAGGGCGAAAGCGTCTTCAACTACTTCGACAATCTCCTGCCCGACAGCGAGGCTATTCGGCGGCGCGCCGCTGAGAGATTTGTGACGGGCTCGGTCGACCCCTTCAACTTGCTCAAGGCCATTGGGCGCGACTGCGTGGGAGCGCTGCAGATTCTGGGTGAAGATGAGACCCCGGAGGGTGTTGATCGTCTAGAAGGCGTGCCGCTTTCGGAAGAGGACATCGAGCGCCACCTGGTCGAGGCCGTCATGCCGAAGGCGTTCGGTGCTGGCCATGATTCGGATGATGACTTCCGCATTTCTCTAGCCGGCGCCCAAGAAAAGACTGCCTTCCTGCGGCATGAGGGCCAATGGCTTGTGCCGCGCGGCGCGACGCCGACCACGCACATCTTCAAGCTGCCGCTCGGCCTGGTCGGATCGCGCAAGGCGGACATGAGCACGTCCGTCGACAACGAATGGCTGTGCCTGCGTTTGATGAGGGCCTACGGGCTCAACGCGACCCTCGCAGACATCATGACCTTTGGCCAGCAGCGGGTTTTGGTCGTTGAGAGATTCGATCGCCGGCCGTCCTCGGATGGGACCTGGCTGTTGCGCCTGATGCAAGAGGATTTTTGCCAGGTCACCGGCTGTTCGCCGCTCAAAAAGTACGAGACCGACGGCGGACCAGGGCTTGAAACCCTGTTTTCTATCCTCAACGCCTCCCAGAACGCGCAAGAGGACAAGCGGACTCTATTGGCAAGTCAGATATTGTTCTGGCTGCTGAGGGCGCCGGATGGTCACGCGAAGAACTTCAGCATCGAACTGCTTCCACGTGGACGGTTCAAGCTGACGCCGCTCTACGACGTAATGTCCGCCTACCCGGTTATGGGGCCAGGGCCGGATCAGTTCGCGCCGCAAAAGGTCAAGCTTGCAATGGGCCTGTCCGGCAAGAACCGGCACTACACGATGAACAGCATCCAGCGGCGGCATTTCAACAGCACGGCGCGAAAAGTGGGCTATGGTCAGGACGCGGAGGAGCTGATCGGCCAGATACTCGAACGCACCCCCCTCGCCATCGCTGAGGTTCACGCCGAGTTGCCAGTAGGTTTCTCGCAGAAGGTGGCAGACACCGTACTCGGCGGCCTGTCCGAGGCCGCTGACGCCCTGGCGGCAATGGCGCCGTAAAGGATTAATCCATGCACAAACGCCAGTGTGGGCATCGAAGGCACGCCTGTGGCGGACGTGGCTGAAGCCAACGATGACGCCCTCGATATCCTGATGTGTCACGAGGGGTTAGGAAGCACCGCTCACAGGCTTTGCGCAGCAACGCCGCCTTTCACCGGGCGATATTCTCAGGCGGGCCCGAGCACCAGGTCCCGGTGAAAGAAGTACACCTCCTGCACCAAGAACCGCCACCGCGTATGAAAACTGCGGAAGCGCGTGCTCGGCGTCGAAGAGCCCAAGGCGTGGATGCCCAGTTCCTGGCACAGCCGTAGCGCACGCGCCATGTGCAGCGGGTCGCTGACGATGATGGCCGTATGCATGTCCTCGCGCTGCATCAGCGCACGCGCCTCCAGCAGGTTCTGCCGGGTGGTACGCGAGACGGTTTCGATCAGCACGGCGTTTTCCGGCACGCCATGGCGCAGCGCATATCGGCGCGCCACCTGCGATTCGGAAAAGCGCGCGCCGCTGCCGCCGAATCCACCGGTGAACAACAGCTTTGGCGCATAGCCGGCCTGGTATAGCGACAGCCCGTGGCGGATGCGTTCTTCGAATACCGGCGAAGGCTTGGCGTCGTACGCCGCCGCCCCGAGCACGATGATGACGTCGGCCGGCGCGGCCTGGTCGCGGTCGCCGATCCAGATGATCCAGGCCGCTACGCCCAGCAGCCACGCCAACACCAGGCACAGCAACCGCCAGGTCCAGCCCCAGGCCCCGCGCCTTCCTACCGCCACGGCAACGCCTCCAGATCGACATTGCCTCCCGAAAGGACCAGGCCCACGCGCTTGCCGGCAAAGCGGGCCGGCTGTGCAAGCACCGCCGCCAGGACCGTGGCCGACGATGGCTCGATCACCTGCTTGAGCACCTGCCAGACCCGTTGCATCGCGGCGACCACCTGGCCGTCGTCAACGGTGATGACTTGAGCACCGGCCTCGCGCAGCAGTTCGAAGTTCGGAACGCCGATGCTGGCGCGCAGGCCGTCGCAGATAGTGTCGGGAACAAAGTCCACGTCGCGCACACCGCTGGCCAGCGAGCGCGCAGCGTCGGCTGCGCCGGCCGGTTCGGCCAATACCAGGGCGCAACCGGGCGCCAGCCCGGACAACGCCAGCGCCGTGCCCGCGGACAAGCCACCGCCGCCCACCGGCACCACCACCACATCGAGGGGGCCGGCTTCGCGCAGCAGCTCGACCGTCGCCGTGCCCTGTCCGGCGATCACCGAAGCATTGGCATAGGGGTGGACCAGGGTGGCACCCGTGGAGGCTTGCACCTCGGCACACGCGGCCTCGCGGGCGGCGGCGGTGGCCTCGCAACGCCACAGGGTGGCGCCATGGCGGGCGATGTTGGCGAGCTTGGCGGCCACCGCCCCCTCCGGCACGACCACATGGCAGGGAATGCCGCGGCTGCGCGCGGCCAGGGCCAGCGCCGCGCCATGGTTGCCCGAGGAATGGGTGACTACCCCGCGCGCCGCGGCAGCATCGTCCAGCGACCAGACCGCATTGCAGGCGCCACGGAACTTGAAAGCGCCAGCCCGTTGCAGGTGCTCGGCCTTGAAGTGCAGTTCCGCGCCACTTTGCGCGTCTAGCACGCGCGAACGCAGCACGGGCGTGACCGTGGCATAGGGGGCAATGCGGACCGCGGCTAGCAGGACATCTTCGTAATCGGCCAGGCGGGTAGCGCTCATGCTGCAAGGTTAACTGATCGCCGCAGACACACGACCATCTCCGGCTCCCCGCGGCATGTAGGAATCCTTCAGCCGCCAAGTTCGGAAAGCGGGACAAATTAAGGACGGATTCAAATCATCACGGTGAGAGTAGGCTCATACCCTATGACGAGAATCGCGATGAAGCTCCGCCTGTTGATCGCCGCCACGGCGTTGGCGGGCCTGGCCGGCTGTGCAACCTACAGTTACACCGGTGGCGACGCCGGCTATTACCGGGGCACGCCCAGCGTCCAGTACCGCTATCCGCCGGGCTACTACAACTATGGATATCCGGGCTACGGCACCGGGTACTACGGCTACGGCAGCTACCCGTACTACCGCGGTGGGTACTACGGCGGCTATTACGGCGGCGGCTACTACCGCCCCTCCCCGCCCTACCGCCCCGACCATCGACCGCCCCCGAACCATGGCCGCCCGCCCAACAATGGCCGACCGCCGGATGGTCGCCCCGGCCGCCCGCACGACGGCCGTCCGCCGGATCGCCCGAATACTTCGGCACCCCGTCCGCCCCGGCCCGAGGGCCAGCGTCCGGTGAGTCCGCGTCCGGCCGTGCAATCGCAGCCGCGCCCAGGCGGCCCGCGGGTACGCAAGGTCGAACCCTGAGTAATTCAGGCCGTAGGCCGGCGAGTGCGACGGGCGGCTCATTTGCGCGATCGGGGGGCTTGCGCCCCGTTCGGGTTGGCCCCAAGCTACGGCCACCGGTGACCTACAGCGTCGCTTTATGACGCAAGCTTCGGCACCTGACCGTTCCAATGTCGATGTCCGACAGGGAAATCTGGATCCCCCCTGTTCCGGCCCTGTCGGACGTCGGCGCCAAATACGAACAAAGCCCCGGCCAGGCCGGGGCTTTGTTTTTGGCGTCGCGGCCTTGTCTGGCCTGGGCCGCACGAATCTGGCGGGCAAAAAAAGGGCCGGCAGTCCCCCGACTACCGGCCCCGCGCTTCCCCAATGTGCGCCTGGCTGGCCCCTGTTCCAATTCCAGCCTTGCGCCCCTGTGTCGCATTGCCACGATTGGGTGCTATCGGGTTATCCGCAGAAAGCGTGCCAACTTGAGGCCCGCTTTCGTAAAATGTGACTTCGCCGACAAAAACCGGCCCTCCTGCCCGACGCCCGCGCCTGCGGCCGCGTCCATACTGCCGGCCCCGCGAGGGCCTACCGCCATGACCGACTCCTTCTATCGCTACGACGTCATCGTGATCGGCGGCGGCCATGCCGGCACCGAGGCGGCGCTGGCGTCCGCGCGCAGCGGCGCGCGCACGCTGCTGCTGACCCACAACATCGAGACCGTGGGGGCGATGAGCTGCAACCCGGCCATCGGCGGCATCGGCAAGGGCCACCTGGTCAAGGAGATCGATGCCCTCGGCGGCGCCATGGCGCGCGCGGCCGACCACGCCGGCATCCAGTGGCGCACGCTCAACGCGTCCAAGGGCCCGGCGGTGCGCGCCACCCGCTGCCAGGCCGATCGTTCGCTGTATCGCAGTGCCATCCGCCGCATTGTCGAGGCGCAGGCCAACCTCACGGTGTTCCAGGCCGCCGTCGACGACCTGGTCATCGAAGGCGACGCAGTGCGCGGCGCGATCACCCAGACCGGCCTGCGCTTCGAGGCTGCCGCCGTGGTGTTGACCGCCGGCACCTTCCTGGCCGGCAAGATCCATGTCGGGCCCACTCAGTACGCCGCCGGCCGCATGGGCGACCCGCCCGCGACCACCCTGGCCGCGCGCCTGCGCGAACGCCCGTTCGCAATCGACCGGCTCAAGACCGGCACCCCGCCGCGCATCGACGGCCGCACGCTGGACTACGCCGTCATGCAGGAGCAGCCCGGCGACGATCCGCGTCCGGTGATGTCCTTCCTCGGCACGACCGCCGACCACCCGGCGCAGGTCAGTTGCTGGATCACCCACACCACCGCGCAGACCCACGACATCATTCGCGGTGCGCTGGATCGCTCGCCGCTCTACAGCGGCCAGATCGAAGGCATCGGCCCGCGCTACTGCCCCTCGATCGAAGACAAGGTGGTGCGCTTCGCCGAGAAGGACAGCCACCAGATCTTCGTCGAACCCGAAGGCCTGGACGTCACCGAGATCTACCCCAACGGTATCTCGACCTCGCTGCCCTTCGACGTGCAGCTGGCGATGGTGCGCTCGATCCGCGGCTTCGAACGGGCGCATATCACCCGCCCGGGCTATGCCATCGAATACGACTTCTTCGACCCGCGCGGGCTCAAGCCTTCGCTGGAGACCAAGCTGGTGGGCGGGCTGTTCTTCGCCGGCCAGATCAACGGCACCACCGGCTACGAAGAAGCCGCCGCGCAGGGCCTGCTGGCAGGCCTCAACGCCGCGCGCCACGTGCGCGAGCTCCCGGCGTGGTCGCCACGCCGCGACGAGGCCTACCTTGGCGTGCTGGTGGACGACCTCATCACCCACGGCACCAACGAGCCCTACCGGATGTTCACCAGCCGCGCCGAATACCGGCTGCAGCTGCGCGAGGACAACGCCGATGCGCGCCTGACACCCACCGGCCGTGAACTCGGCCTGGTCGATGACGCGCGCTGGTCGCGCTTCAACGACAAGCAGGAGGCGGTGGAGCGCGAACGCCTGCGCCTGCGTGCGCTGTGGGCCACGCCGGGCAATGCCCTCGGCCGCGAAGTGGAGCAGGCGCTGGGCGTGGCGGTCAGCCGCGAAACCAACGTGCTCGACCTGATCAAGCGCCCCGAGCTCGACTACGCCAAGCTGATGCGCGTGCCTTCGCTCGGTCCCGGCGTCGCCGACGCACAGGTGGCCGAGCAGGTCGAGATCGGCGTCAAGTACGCCGGCTATCTCGACCGCCAGCGCGAGGAAATCGAACGCCAGCAGCGGCATGAGCACACCGCCATCCCGGAAGGTTTCGACTACAGCGGCGTGCGCGGCCTCTCGGCCGAAGTAACGCAGAAGCTCGAACGCGTGCGCCCGGCCAGCATTGGCCAGGCCCAGCGCATTCCCGGCATGACCCCGGCGGCGATCTCGCTGCTGCTGGTGCACCTGGAGCGCGCGCGCCGCGCGAGCGCGGCATGAGCGGCGGTCCGCTGCGCCGTTTCGGCGAAACCTTTCCAAGCCTGGCCGCGCGCGTCTACGTAGACCCTGCCAGCACGATCATTGGCGATGTCGTGCTCGGCGACGACGTCTCGGTGTGGCCAGGCACGGTGATCCGCGGCGACGTCAATTACGTGCGCGTCGGCGCGCGCAGCAATCTGCAGGACGGCACGATCATCCATGTCAGCCACCACAGCCCGTTCAACAAGGCCGGCTACCCGACGCTGATCGGCGAAGACGTCACGGTCGGCCATGGCACGATCATCCACGCCTGCAGCATCGGCGATTTCTGCCTGATCGGCATGGGCGCCTGCATCCTCGATGGCGCCAGCATCGGCAAGTACGGCTTCATCGGTGCCGGCGCCGTGGTCGGCCCGGGCAAGCAGGTTGGCGAAGCCGAACTGTGGCTGGGAAACCCGGCCAGGTTCGCGCGCAAGCTCAGCGACAAGGAAATCGAGAGCCTGCATTACTCGGCGCAGCACTACGTGCGCCTGAAGGACAAGTACCTGGCGGACGCGGCCGCAGGCTGACGCTGGCGAGCGCTCAGGCCGCCGGCCGGGTTGCGACCTCGAGCAAGGTCAGCAGCGCCAACGCCTCCTGGCGCGAGCCGCCACACATATCCGCCGCCGGTTTCAACGAACCGCAAAACCCCGGTCGTTCCGGCCGCCCGAACACCCGGCAGCGCATGTCCTCGCCCAACTGCGCGCACGCCACCCCGGCCGGCTTGCCATTCGGCATGCCGGGCAAGGCAGAAGTGATGGACGGGGCAATACAGCACGCCCCGCAGCCATCGCGGCATTCCAGACAATCGCGCATGCCCACAGTCTACCGGTGCCGCCTCCCCCCGTTCTGAATGCCCCTGGGCGCAGCGGTGTCGCACGGTTGCAGAGGCAACTAAGCGAATCCCGTATAAAGAACGGGCAATCCGCACTACTGCCAGCGCCGTCGCCCGCATGCCCGAATACCGCTCCCGCACCTCCACCGCCGGCCGCAACATGGCCGGCGCCCGCGCGCTGTGGCGCGCCACCGGCATGAAGGATGACGACTTCCACAAGCCGATCATCGCCATCGCCAATTCCTTCACCCAGTTCGTGCCCGGCCACGTCCACCTGAAGGATCTCGGCCAGTTGGTCGCGCGCGAAATCGAGCAGGCCGGCGGCGTCGCCAAGGAGTTCAACACGATTGCCGTGGACGACGGCATCGCCATGGGACACGACGGCATGCTGTACTCGCTGCCGAGCCGCGAGATCATCGCCGACGCCGTCGAATACATGGTCAATGCCCACTGCGCCGATGCGCTGGTGTGCATCTCCAACTGCGACAAGATCACCCCGGGCATGCTGATGGCCGCGATGCGGCTCAACATCCCCACCGTGTTCGTTTCCGGCGGCCCGATGGAGGCCGGCAAGACCAAGCTGGCCACGCATGGGCTGGACCTGGTCGATGCGATGGTGATCGCCGCCGACGAGAACGCCTCGGACGAGAAGGTCGCCGAGTACGAGCGCAGCGCCTGCCCGACCTGTGGTTCCTGCTCTGGCATGTTCACAGCCAACTCGATGAACTGCCTCACCGAAGTGCTGGGGCTGTCGCTGCCCGGCAACGGCACCACCCTGGCCACGCATGCGGATCGCGAACAGCTGTTCAAGCGCGCCGGCCGCGTGGCGGTGGAACTGTGCCACCGCTGGTACGGCGGCGAAGACGCCAGCGTGTTGCCGCGCGGCATCGCCACGTTCGAAGCGTTCGAGAATGCGATGACGCTCGACATCGCCATGGGCGGTTCGACCAACACCATCCTGCACCTGCTGGCCGCCGCGCAGGAAGCCGAAGTCGAATTCACCATGCGCGATATCGACCGCCTCTCGCGGCGCGTGCCGCAGCTGTGCAAAGTGGCGCCGAATACGCAGAAGTACCACATCGAAGACGTGCATCGTGCCGGCGGCATCATGGCGATCCTCGCCGAGCTCGCGCGCGGTGGCCTGTTGCATACCGAAGTCTCGACCGTCCACGCGCCAACATTGCGTGACGCCATCGCGCAGTGGAGCGTCAGCGACCGCGACGACGAAACCCTGCACACCTTCTATCGCGCCGGCCCGGCCGGCATCCCGACCCAGATCGCCTTCAGCCAGGCCACGCGCTGGCCGTCGCTCGACCTGGACCGCGCCGAGGGCTGCATTCGCGACGTCCCGCACGCCTATTCGCAGGAAGGGGGCCTGGCCGTGCTGTACGGCAACCTGGCCGTGGATGGTTGCGTGGTCAAGACGGCCGGCGTGGATCAATCCATCCATGTCTTCGAAGGGCGTGCGCGCGTGTTCGAGAGCCAGGACGCGGCGGTCAAGAGCATCCTGGCCAACGAAGTGGTGGCCGGCGATGTGGTCGTGATTCGCTACGAAGGCCCCAAGGGCGGCCCGGGCATGCAGGAAATGCTCTACCCAACCAGCTACCTGAAGTCGAAGGGCCTGGGCAAACAGTGCGCGCTGCTGACTGACGGGCGTTTTTCCGGCGGCACTTCGGGCTTGTCGATCGGACACGTTTCGCCGGAAGCGGCAGCCGGTGGCGTGATCGGTCTGGTGCACGAAGGCGACCGCATCCTCATCGACATCCCCAACCGCAGCATCAATCTGCTGGTCGACGCCCCGACCCTGGCCGCACGCCGGCTGCAGCAGGACGCGCACGGCTGGAAGCCGGCCGCGCCACGCCAGCGCAAGGTGACCACGGCGCTGAAGGCCTATGCGCTGCTGGCGACCAGTGCCGACAAGGGCGCGGTGCGCGACCGCGCGTTGCTGGACGGCTGACGACGCACGCCGTCCTCACCCACGCTGCACGCCGCGCTAGCGCGGCGGCAGCCAGGCTGACGCGGTGACCCTAGCGAGTACCGCCATGAGCCCCGACCGCAAACCCGAAGGCCCGGCCAGCGACCAGGAAAAAGCGCACACGCCCGACCGGCTGCGCAACGACGATGCGCGCTGGAAGGATCGCGACATGCCCGACGAGCCGCCCGGCCGCGATCACGCCACACCGGACGACTACGAAAGGCCAAGCACACCCGGATGACACGTCAGGACGGCGCCTTGACGCCGCTTCGATCCCCCGGTCGCCAAAGTGCACCAGCAGCGTCCGCTGCCGCGACCGTCGGAGCCCTGGCATGAATGTCCGCAAGCTGTTCAATACCCTCGCAAAAAAAGCATCGAGCGCCGCCGGTTCGCCTGCGGTGTTCGCCGGTGCAGTCGGCATCGTCGTGGTGTGGGGACTCACCGGACCGATCTTCGGCTTCAACGACACCTGGCAGTTGGTGATCAATACCGGCACCACCATCATCACCTTCCTGATGGTGTTCCTGATCCAGCACACCCAGAACGCCGACACCGCCGCGCTGCACCTCAAGCTCGACGAGCTGATCCGCGCCACCAAGGCGGCCGACAACCTGTTGCTGGACATGGAAGAACTGGACGAGCAACAGCTTGAACGCATCCGCCAACGCTACGAGGCGCTTGCCGGCAAGGCGCGCAACGGCGCGCGGGATGCGGAGACCGGCGACTCGCCCTGCCGCGACGCCGAGGACGACGACCAGGCAGGCGCGACGCGCTAGTCGCCGGTCTGCGAGTGCGGCGCTTCCAGCGGCTTGGACTGCGGCGAGTCCTTTTCGCGCAGCCAGATGGTCAGCAGCACCAGTGCCAGCACCGCCATGAATTCGCTCTGCCAGTTCTGCATGGACTCGAACCAGAATTCCGAGCTCGCCAGATGGTGCCAGACGCTGGCCGTGGGCAAGCCTTCGCGAAGCCGCTCGGCCGTGTCGGCCCGCCAGCTTCCCAGCAAGTGCAGCACGAAGCTGAGCAAGAACAGCAGCGCGAACGCGATCGACAACGAATGCCCGTAGAGCCAACGCCAGACGCCGCCGGCGCGCATCGGCCACGGCAGCGGGCCCGGCTCGACGCGATTGTCTTCCTGGTCGGGCGACAACGGTCGCGATTCGGCCGAACCGGCTTGGCGCAGCTTGACCGTCAGCACCACGTACATGCCCATCTGCAGGAATTCGCTTTCCCAGTTCTCGAACGTCGCCGAGACGAAATGGCCGGTGTGCAGGTAGGCCCACAGATCCAGCAGCGGCTGGTGCGCGCGCGCCAGTTCCTCGTTATAGGCGCTGTGGCCGGCGAGCACCTGCCCGCCCAGGAACAGCACCACCAAAGCCGCCAGGGTGATGGAAAGGCCATTGCGCCGCCAGAACATCTTCTTCTCCTGCTGGAACCTGGCGCCAGTGTCCACACGCGCACGCAAGAGCCGATGAAGGCGCTAGGCTTTGCCTGTCTCTTCCGCATGCTGGCGCCATGACTGCTTTCGCTTCCGACACCGCGCTACTGGTCATCGACCTCCAGCCCGACTTCATGCCAGGCGGTGCGCTGCCGTGCGCCGACGGCGATGCGATCGTCGCGCCGATCGCCGCCCTGGTGGCATCGCGACGCTATGCCACCGTCGTCGCCACCCAGGATTGGCATCCGCCCACGCATGCTTCATTCGCCAGCCAGCACCCGGGGAGGCAGCCGTTTGAACAGTTCACCTTGCACGGGCATCCGCAAACCCTGTGGCCCGACCATTGCGTGCAGGGCGCGACGGGGGCGGCGCTGCACCCGGCGGTGGATTGGGACCGCGCCGACCTGGTCCTGCGCAAGGGCACGCGCGAGCAGGTCGATTCCTATAGCGCGTTCCGTGAGAACTACGGCCCTGCGGGTGATCGCCCACCGACCGGACTGGCGGGCTGGCTGCGCGAGCGCGGCATCGCCGAGGTGCATGTCTGCGGCCTGGCGCGCGACTACTGCGTGCTCTGGAGCGCGCAGGACGCCGCCGCGGCCGGCTTGCGCGTGCGCTTCCTGTGGGCGCTGACGCGGCCGGTGGACGAGGCCAATGACAGCATCACGCGTAAAGCGCTGGCGCAGGCCGGTGTCTCGATCGACCTGTAGGAGCGACTTCAGTCGCGACCGCAGCTCATCAGCCTCACCGAAACACCACCGTGCGATGACCATTAAGCAGAATCCGGTGCTCCACATGCCGGCGTACCGCGCGCGCCAACACCTGCGATTCAACGTCGCTGCCCAGCCGCACCAGTTCGCGCGGATGCATCGCATGGTCCACCCGCGCCACGTCCTGTTCGATGATCGGCCCTTCGTCCAGGTCCGGGGTGACGTAGTGCGCGGTGGCACCGATGATCTTGACCCCGCGCGCGTGCGCCTGGTGGTAAGGCTGCGCGCCCTTGAAGCTGGGCAGGAAGCTATGGTGGATGTTGATCGCGCGGCCGGCCCAGGCCAGGCATAACGCCGGCGAAAGGATCTGCATGTAGCGCGCCAGCACCACCAGGTCGGCGCGTTCGCGCGTGGCCAGGTCCTGCAGCGCCGCTTCCTGCTGTTCGCGGTTGCGCGCGTTGACCGGCAGGTAATGGAACGGCACGCCATACGAGGATGCCAGCGGGGCGAAGTCCTCGTGGTTGGAGGCCACCGCGGCGATGTCCACCGGCAGCTGGCGGCTATGCGCGCGGAACAGCAGGTCGTTGAGGCAGTGCCCCTGCTTGCTTACCAGCACCAGTAGTCGTGCGCGGCGGCGCGCATCGTGCAACCGCCAGTCCATTGAGAAGTCCGCCGCCAGCCGGGCAAGCGCGGCCTGCAGCCGCTCCGGTGCCAGGCTGGCGTCGCTGTCGAAGTGCACGCGCAGGAAGAAGCGCCCACTGTCTTCGTCGCCGAACTGCTGCGCATCAAGGATATTGCAGCCCAGTTCGAACAAGAGCCCGGAGACCCGATAGACGATGCCGGTGCGATCGGGGCAGGAGAGGGTCAGGATGTAGTCGGCGCGCATCGGCCGATAGTAGCCAACCCCTTCGCCGCCCGGCGACACTTGCAGACGCAACCAGGCGGCGGGTCGTCGCTAGGCCGAAGGGGCCGCGAACAAACCGCGTGCCTGGCGCGGCTCGCAGCGCAGATACTGCGGTGCCGGCGTCAATTGCGCGCCGAGTTCGGCGGCTGCGTGCCAGGGCCAGCGCGGGTCGTAGAGGATGGCCCGAGCCAGGGCAATGGCGTCGGCGCGGCCCTCGGCGAGAATGGCCTCGGCCTGCGCCGGCTCGGTGATCAAGCCCACGGCGATCACCGGGATCTCCACGTCGGCGCGAATCGCATCGGCCATCGGTACCTGGTAACCCGGGCCCAGCGTGATCTGCTGGCGCGGATCGAGGCCGCCACTGGAAACGTGCACGTAGGCCGCACCATGCGCTTGCAGCGCGCGCGACAGCACGATGCTCTGCGCCACGTCCCAGCCGCCCTCGACCCAATCGCTGGCCGAGATGCGCACGCCAACGGCAATCGCCGGCGAGACTGCCGCGCGCACGGCGTCGAGCACGCGCAAGACCAGGCGCATGCGGTTCTCCAATGAACCGCCATAAGCATCGTCTCGCTGGTTCGATAGCGGCGACAGGAACTGGTGCAGCAAGTAGCCGTGCGCGGCGTGCAGTTCGATCAATTGCAGCCCCACGCGCTCGGCGCGGCGCGCGGCCTCGGCGAAGGCGGCGACGATGTCATCGATGCCTTCGGCGTCCAGTGCTTGCGGCGTGGAGTAGCCCTTGTCATAAGGCAACGCCGAGGCCGAGACCGTGGTCCAGCCATGTTCTGCGTCCGCCGCGATCGGGCCACCGCCGTCCCACGGACGTTGCGTGGAGGCCTTGCGCCCGGCGTGCGCGAGCTGGATGCCGATCGGCATTGGCGACCAACGCCGTACCGCAGACAGCACCTCGGACAACGCCGCTTCGGTCGCGTCGTCGTACAGGCCAAGGTCGGCGTAGGTGATGCGGCCGCGCGCTTCCACCGCCGCGGCCTCCAGGATCAGCAGGCCAGCACCGGACTGCGACAGCGTGCCGAGGTGGATGCGATGCCAATCATTGGCGCGGCCGTCTTCGGCCGAGTACTGGCACATCGGCGCCACGACAATGCGGTTGGAAAGCGTCAGCGGGCCAAGGGCCAGCGGAGAAAAAAGAGTGCTCAAAGGAATCCCGAAGCAACCGCCGTGGGGGAGGCGGGTCGATGCGCCATTGCAACGCGGGGCGCGGCGGCGATCAACCGTGCCGCTGGATCACTGCGTCGCAGCGGCATCGGACGCGTGCAGGAAGGCCAGCGCCTCGGCGCAATCGTGCTCGACCTTCAGCGCGAGCAGGTCGTCGGCGCGGGTGCGGCCACGGTTGAGCGCGGCGACCGGCACGCCAGCGCGCGCGGCCGCCTGCACGAAGCGAAAGCCGGAATACACCATCAGCGACGAGCCCACCACCAGCACGCCGTCGGCCTGATCGAGCGCCGCCTGGGCCTCGGCCACGCGCGCACGTGGCACGTTCTCGCCGAAGAACACCACGTCCGGTTTGAGCACCCCACCACAGGACTCGCAGGCGGGCACCTGGAAATCGTCGAACGACGCCTGCTCCAAGTCGGCATCGCCATCCGGTGCCTGCACCGCACGCAGCGTCGCCCACTGCGGGTTAGCCGCTTCCAGCGCGTGCTGGAACTCGGCACGCGAAGTGCGCGCCTCGCAGCCCATGCAGCGCACCTGGTCCAGGCGCCCGTGCAGGTCGATCACTGCGCGGCTGCCGGCGGCCTGGTGCAGGCCATCCACGTTCTGGGTCAGCAGCAGGGCCACTTGCCCACGCGCCTCGAGTGCGGCCAGGGCGTGGTGGGTGGCGTTCGGGCGGGCCTGGCCGAAGTGGCGCCAGCCCACCAGGCTGCGCGCCCAGTAGCGCCGCCGCGTTGCCTCTTCGCCCATGAAGGCCTGGTAGGTCACCGGCTGCGCGCGCTTCCAGTCGCCGGCGGCATCGCGATAGTCGGGAATGCCCGAGGCGGTGCTGCAACCGGCGCCGGTCAGCACGAACAGGCGCGGGTGCTGCTCGATGAATTCACGCAAGGCGGCAGGGCTGGTCATCCCCGCCAGATGTGGGCAACGCAGCGGCGGCGCAAGCTCCCGGCCGCCGTTCGGCTGACTCGATCAGGTTGCCGAGGGCGGCTCGAACCGCTGCGGCCGGGCCGGGACATCGGCCGCCCCGCGCCGCAGGACCTGCGCGGCGAACAGCGCGATCAGCAACAGGGCCAGGCAGAACGCCCCCAGCGCGTTCCAGCCGCCGTGCTGCCAGAACGCCCCGCTGACCGCGCCGATGACGCTGGAGCCCAGGTAGTACGCCAACAGGTAAAGCGAGGCCGCATGGCTGCGGTGCGCCCCGCCCAGCCGCCCGACCCAGGCGCTGGCGGCGGAATGGGCGATGAAGAAACCGATAGTCAGCAGCACGATGCCGATGACCACCAGCGCCAGGACGTGGGCCAGGGTCAGGACCAGGCCGGCGATCGCGCTCACCACCCCGGCCAACACCACCGGGCCGCGCCCGAAGCGGTCCGACGCCGAACCGGCGACCGAAGAGCTGACGATGCCGAACACGTAGGCGGCGAAGATCATGCCGATCTGGCTCTGGCTGAGGCCGAACTCCGGGCCGCCGAGGCGGAAGCCGGCGTAGTTGTAGACGCTGACGAAGCAGCCCATCAACAGGAACGGCAGTGAGAACAACCACGGCAGGTGGCGATCGCGCAGGTGCCCGCCCCAGGCGCGCAGGTGGAAGCCCAGGTTGATGCCGTGCCGGCGCACGAAGTGCCGCGACGGCGGCAACAGCAGCACGAAGCCGAGCGCGCACAGCAGGTCGAATACGCTCAGCGCGGTCAGCGCCGTGCGCCAGCCGTAGTGGTCGCTGAGCACGCTCATGGCGATGCGCCCGGTCATGCCGCCAAACGCATTGCCGGCCACGTACAGGCCGGTGGCCGCGCCCAGGCGGGTGGCCGGCAACTCTTCGGCCAGATACACCATCGCCACCGCCGGCACCCCGCCCAACGCCAGGCCGGATAGCGTGCGCACCGCTACCAGCGCGCCCCAATGCGGCAGCCACGCGGCCACTACGTTCAACACCGCCGCCAGCGCGATCGAGCAGAACATCAGACCGCGCCGGCCGAGATTCTCCGATACCGCACCGGCGCAGAAGATCGCGATGGCCAGGGCACCGGTCGCCAACGACAGCGGCAGTGAGCTGGCGGCCGCGCCCACGCCGAATTCGCGGGCGAAGGCCGGCAGCAGCGGTTGCACGCTGTAGAGCAGCGAAAAGGTTGCAAAGCCAGCCAGGAACAACGCCATACGGATGCGCAGCAACCCGGTCGCGTCGATATCAGTCGCCAGGGCAACGGTGGGAGAGGTGGTAGTCACGACAACGGTTGCGGTGAGGGGACGGCCATTGTTCGCCGACCCGGACCCCCTGTCCAATATATGATGCAGGCAGTCTCCATATGCAGGACAGATGATGGAACTGCGCCACCTGCGCTACTTCCTAGCCGTGGCCGAGGAAGCGAACTTCACCCGCGCCGCCGCTCGCCTGGGCATCGGCCAACCGCCGCTGAGCCAGCAGATCCAGGCACTGGAACGCGAACTGGGTACGCCGCTGTTCCGTCGTACCCACGCCGGGGCCGAGCTGACCGAGGCCGGCGCCGCCTTCGTGGTCGAAGTCCGCCGGGTGCTGGCCGATGTCGAACGCGCCGCCGACACCGCCCGGCGCATCGCCCGCGGCGAGGCCGGCCGCCTGCGCCTGGGCTTCACCGCCTCGGCCGCGTTCAATCCGCGCGTGCCGCGGCTGATCCGCGACTTTCGCCGGCAGTGGCCGCGAGTGCAGCTGGTCCTTGAGGAGACCAACACCGCCGGCC